>NZ_JAUOQU010000010.1:0-127473 GCF_030547195.1 Shewanella sp. 6_MG-2023
TTTATTATTGAGTTCGAAGACAGAATTGTGAAGCATATTAACTAAATTGCAGTTACACAGAATCTGTTACACCCTCGAGCAGCGCAGTTATTACCGATTAAAACCAGTAAAGTACCCTCCCGACTCGCTCCCACTTTAACATGTATATGATTTATAGTGCCTGTCTATATCCTTCAGCAGAGGCAGTACCATAACAACTGCCGGTCAAGACTTTCTTACCTTCAATAGTCGACCATTCTATAAATCGCCACTCAGAGTTATACTCTAATATTTCATCTTTAAAACTGAGATTAAATGGCTCAAGAAACATTATCTCTTCTACAGAAATACCATTAACAAGCCTTTTTCTAGAGTAATCATCACTTATATTTAGAAATTCAATTTTACCGCTGTCAGTAAAGGATACCTTGGTTGAAGTTTCTTCTACGAATACATCGTTTTCTATTTGCGTAAATTCATAGAGTCCCTCTGCCCATAGCTGTTCTACTTGGATGTTTCCGACAATAGTTTTGACTTCTTCGGCATCACATTGAAAATCACTCCCGAAAAGTAATAATTCTTTGCCATCGGGGCCAATAATTGTATCCACCGTAACTGAATCGAACTGATGTGTGTATTGCCATTCACCGCAAAAATAATCTTTTTTCAAATTAAATTCATGCTTCCCTCTGATTAAACTCTTTGAAATGTCCCAGAAGCCATTCCCTGGAATGGTCAAAGTAAACTGGTATTCACTTTCTTCCTTTTTACTTAAGCAATTGTCTGGATAAGGAAATCTAAATGTATCACCTAAATTATCAGGATTATTAACCGTTGCTTTCGGCCCTTTTAGTTGCTCGTAAGAAAGAGCACACGCATCAATCTTAATCTCTATTCCGTTAATATTAGGATTGAGTTCTAAAGACTGCGTAATATCGGAGCAGACAGCAGCAAGCTTGTTTGCCAGTGTATTCTTGAAACGATTAAGTATGTCAAAAAACCCTTTTAAACCTTTAATTCCTCTTTGATTCGTTACCCACTTTGAAAGCTCATTCGAATTTTTTGCATCTAAGGTACCACCAGTATTAATGTAGTTATCCACAAACCCCTTCACCCTTGCGGAGTGTTGCAAGCCTTCAAGCTTGAAATTTTTCTTTATTATAATAGATATAAAATCAATGATGCCATCTACACCAAATTTGGCCAATTCAGGAATTTGATCTCTACACACATTTGTATTTTCTAATGTACCAAAAAAACCTAATTCATTAGGCTCATCAATCAGTGACAACTCTCTATCTTTTATTACTTTTATACCTAGAGAATTTCCACCCACTTTAACTCTTGGTAACAATTTAGACCATATTTCCCACCCTAAAGGCACTGATGGAACTAGCTCCATACATACGAATGCGGCGCTTAAGTCATTTACGCGTCCACCTTTGAGTATTTCGCGACATAATTCTTCAGCCTTATCTGCTAATGTATTTAAACGTCTCATATTTTCAGCCTGGACATTACTTCCCCATATCGCGGGAGGTGGACAGGATGCTGATCCATTTTGTAAGAGAAATGGTTCTTCGTTATCCAGTCCTAAATAAGCAGGCGAAGTATTCTTTTCAAGTGAGGTTTTATCCGCTGGTTCTTTCATAGTAATCAAATCTAAACTGGATAAGGTTTCATCGTTTACGTTTTCATTTTCTTGTGCCCACATATTCATTTTAGCGGCATATATTGAAAGTACCTCACTGGTAAACTCAACTAGAGGCTCCGGAAAATGCTCATTATTGTTAATAATGCTCATTTGCTCATCTACAATGCTATTCACCTCTGCAATGATAGATTCGACATTTAAACTTTCTGCGTTTACGATAGAATTAGAGGCAACTGTTATATTTTTAGACAGTATGATTTCCCCATCAACAATCAAGTTTGTTTCAATCTCTTTTCCCATGATTTCCACAAAAATATCATGTGGTAAATAAGCCATACCGTAACCAGGAAATGGTACGAATACGGATAATAATTTATCATCCACAGACAACTGAATACTTTCGGCTTTATCTATCAGTCTCTCATGAGATAGCGTGATATTCCCTGCCAAATTTATCGTATTTTCATAAATTTCAGGTAAGACTAATAAACCTTCACGGATAAGGCGATCCAAGTTGAGTCGATCATCTTTGTTAACATATCCATCCAAATTAATATCTGAATTTACAATATCAATTTCAGAGGGTTCAATAAGCCCAGAAAGGTAATTAGACAACATATCTAAATCTATTTCTGAAACAGTTCCGTCATTGTTGACATCCCCGATAGTAAAATAGTTATCCTCCACGACATTCAATAAGCTTAAAGTAGAAAAGTCTCCAGCTTTGGAATGAACCGAAATTGTATGCATTCCTGGTTCACCAATGAAAAAGGACACTTGTTCGGAATTTTCAACATCTATTTCAAGGCCGTTTAAACTCCAAATGAACTCAATATTTGTTAACACCTCCCCTGTAGAATCATAACCAACTGCCGAAAGGGATATCTCATCACTCAATCGATAAAAAGATGTTACACCTAATATAGATATTGTTTGTAATTGCTCGGTATTCTGTCTCGTATCAATACTCTCATCGTCATGACTATCCGTGCAGCCGAGAATAATTATTGAGAACAAAATGGCAAGTATCAACTGGTAGAGTCTATTCATTTGATTAACTCCTCATAGAATGAATGGTTTCACCATTCTAAATTTTAATGAGCAAACTATATTACTACGCTCACTTTACAACTTAGGTGGAAACTCAATCCCTAACCTCATCCAAATGGATGAGGTTAGGTGAAATAAGGAGTTTTATACTGAGGTAGCTGGAGAAATTGATTATTGCAATGACAATAAAGTGACTAGCAACTGGTTTTGCGAACTACAATTTACTTTGCTAAGGATATGTTTAAGATGGCTACGTAAAGTGTTATGACTGACCTGCTGTTGATCCGCTATTTCCGGTAGAGTTAAGCCTGTTAATAGCTGATCAATAAGCAGCAATTCTTTTGGGGTAAATTGATACACTAGTCGCCACCACTGTGGAATATCGGAGGCTGTTTTTAAGTTAAGTAAAAATAATGGCTCGTCACCCATCGACTTAAGCATGGTTAACTGTAGTTCAAGTAGCGGTATGCTAGAAAGGCGTAGAACCTGACCTTCAAAGTGTTGAAAATGGTTTACCTTACTAATGGTTTGAACTAACCAATCATGATGTCGTGGACAACGAAACTGCAGGTGTCCTATGTCGGTAGCAAGTAACTTTTGTTGCTGCAGGCAATTATAAAATGAGGTTGAGCAGTGATGTAGTACACCCTTGCAATCGATAATAGCCACCGCATCACCTGAGGATTCCAATGCTTGGCTGATATTATCCATTCGATTTTGTAGAAATAAAAGATTCTGGCGATTTTCTGAAGCGATTTTAATATGCGGAATAAGTTGATGTAATAAACACTCTTCATCAGCATCATAATCCGTTTGCAGGGCTCCCCGATTAATCGCAAATGCAATCATAAACTGTTTAGTATCAATAACTGTCGCACAAACATAACGGCTGTCCAAGTACTTATAATAGCCCCTGATAGGATGCTGCTGAATCTGCTTGTAAACATCGCTATTTAACTTAATAATCTGTTCATGAGGAAACTGCTCAGTAAAATGATAAAATGGATCGTCTGTTATCACATCTGAATATTCATTCATCAATTCTTTATTGCCACTATTACCGTCTGAAAGAGATAAATTAGCAGATTGGGCACCTGGATTTTCAAGTAAGAAGGCATTACCGCTATTTGTCATCCCTCGTAGTTCATCTAACATTGGATTGAACCACTGATCCGAGAAAGTATTGGCATGCAATAATTCAAGCAGATAAGCAAGCTGTTGAGTATTCATTTATGTTTACCCCTATACACACACACTAAAATTATAGGTAGGACTTGAACATAAATCCTTCTAGTTCACTTAAAAAGGAGCATTAGCGAATGTGCTAAAAATTCAATTTCAAAGTCTATTAGCATTAATCACTTGAAACTAGATAACTAAGCCTATGTTTACTTAAGATGTATAGGAATAAATTACGGCATTAAAAATGCTAACATTCTAGATGTTGATTACTTTACAACCACAATAAACCTACTTTCGGTTGATTTATGTTTTTTGTATTCTAAGTGCTGGAGCTATACGGAACGGAACAGCACAGTGATTGACTATGAAATCAAGCTCTCTTAAACGAGTGATGAAAAAACTCAGTCATCACTAAGTACATAGACACCAATAGTTAATGGTGGGTCAGAATAAACTAATCCAAACACCGCCGCAGACTCCAATATCCCCCATTTCAAGTTGCTGAAATACGCAGATAAAAATACCGTGTAGCCATCAGGATGATGGCTAAGGCTCGGCGGGACATGGTCGCGCTTTAGCATCCATTCTACTGCGACATGAGTAAATCCATTTACTTCAGATACCCATCTGAGCCGTTAGGTCTTATTTTAAACATGAGGATTGGAGTATGAAGCTTATTCGCTTTGAAAGAATAACTTGGTTGGGGCGGCAAGGGATATCGAAAAGGGAAATGCTGTTGTTTCCCTTTCGTCTGGTGTGGGCGAAGCGCCACGACTTTAATCAGCCGTTAGGCTGAAATGGCAGCGCCATAATCCAAACGAAGTTTGGAAACCTAAAGAGTAACCTTATGATTACTCAGGATCACTCTCTATTCAGGGTCACTCTTACTCAGGATCATAATCCAACACGGGTGCCAACCACTTCTCCGCTTCAGCCAAAGTCATGCCTTTACGCTTGGCATAATCCTCAACTTGATCGCGGCCAATATTGGTCACCCCAAAGTAACGTGATTTCGGGTGAGCAAAGTACCAACCTGATACCGCAGCGGTTGGAAACATGGCATAACTTTCAGTGATATTAAGGTTAATCGTTTCATCGGGTTTTAGTAAATCCCATAACAAGCCTTTTTCAGTATGATCAGGACAGGCTGGGTAACCAGGTGCTGGACGAATGCCTTTGTACTTTTCGCGAATGAGTGACTCGTTATCAAGCACTTCATCAGCAGCATATCCCCAAAATTCTTTACGTACCCGTTCATGCATACGCTCTGCAAAGGCTTCAGCTAAACGGTCGGCTAGGCACTTAAGCATAATGGCGTTGTAGTCATCATGGTTGGCTTCAAAACGTGCCACATGTTCATCAATGCCGTGGCCTGCGGTAACAGCAAAGCCGCCCATGTAGTCGGCGACGCCTGAGTCTTTTGGCGCGACAAAATCAGATAAACAGAAGTTGTCATTGCCCACACGTTCAAGCTGCATCCGCAAGTGATGGGTGGTCATTTCAACCGTGGTGCGTGTTTCATCTGTGTATAGCTCAATGTCGTCATGGTTGACGGTATTGGCAGGGAATAAGCCAATGACCGCTTTGGCAGTAAGCCACTTTTCACTGATGATGGTTGCAAGCATGGCTTTACCATCGGCATAGAGCTTACGGGCTTCTTCACCGACAATTTTATCATCTAAAATTTCAGGGAAGTGACCATGCAGCTCCCAGCTTCTGAAAAACGGCGTCCAATCGATGCGATCCACTAGATCTTCTAGTGGGTAATCATCAAATACTTGGCGGCCCAATTTGTTCGGTTTAAATGGGGTGTAGTTATCCCAATCGTGTTTACAGCGGTTTTCACGGGCAGCGTCAATTGACACTATGGTTTTGCGTTTGGTTTGTGATAACCGCTTTTCACGCATGATGTCGTATTCAGCATAGGTTGCATCAATGGTGGGCTGGCGAGTGTCGTTATTTACCAGTTTTGACACCATAGGCACTGCGCGCGAGGCATCGGCAATGTAAATTGCACCATGTGGATAATGTGGGGCAATTTTTACTGCGGTATGAATTTTCGAGCAGGTTGCACCGCCAATAATCGCCGGAATGGTTAACCCTTCTCGGTGGAAGGTTTTGACGTTATGCACCATTTCATCAAGGCTTGGGGTTATAAGCCCTGACATACCAATAATATCAATATTGTGCTCTTTTACGGCTTCAAGGATTTTTTCAACTGACACCATGACGCCTAGGTCGAACACTTCAAAGCCATTACAGGCTAGCACCACGCCGACAATATTTTTACCAATATCGTGCACGTCACCTTTTACGGTAACCATTAAAATTTTACCGTTTGATTGACCTTCAACTTTTTCCGCTTCAATGTATGGGTTTAAATAAGCCACGGCTTTTTTCATTACCCGGGCTGATTTAACGACTTGCGGCAGAAACATTTTGCCTGAGCCAAATAAGTCACCGACCACGTTCATGCCATCCATTAATGGCCCTTCAATCACATCAAGTGGGCGGGTGGCAGCGGCGCGCGCTTCTTCGGTGTCTTGGTCGATAAACTCAGTAATGCCTTTCACTAAGGCGTGGGATAAGCGCTCATTAACTGGCAGACTACGCCAAGCTAAGTCTTCCTTTTTAGCCACTTGTTTGCCGTCACCACGAAAACGCTCAGCAACATCTAGTAGTTGCTCAGTATTGCTTGAGTCGGCAACGGGGCAAGGTAAATTCAGTACCACATTTTCGACTTTTTCTTTTAAGTCTTTGTCGATGTCATCAAATATGGCTAACTGACCTGCGTTAACGATACCCATGTCCATGCCCGCTTGAATCGCGTGGTATAAAAACACCGCATGAATGGCTTCGCGGACTGGGTTGTTACCACGAAACGAGAACGAGACGTTTGACACACCGCCAGAAATCATTGCATGGGGTAGAGTGGCTTTAATGTCTTTAATGGACTCAATAAAATCGACGGCGTAGTTATCGTGCTCGTCAATGCCGGTGGCAATGGCAAATATATTCGGGTCGAAAATGATGTCTTCTGGGGCAAAGCCAACCACATCAACCAGTATGCGATAGGCGCGGGTACAGATTTCGGTTTTACGGGCGCGGGTATCGGCTTGGCCATCTTCATCAAATGCCATCACAATAGCGGCTGCGCCATAGCGTTTCACTAAGGTGGCTTGCTGAATAAAGGCTTGTTCACCTTCTTTCATCGAAATGGAGTTAACAATCGACTTGCCTTGAACGCATTTAAGGCCAGCTTCAATCACGTCCCATTTTGATGAGTCAATCATAATAGGCACCCGAGAAATATCAGGCTCTGAGGCGATTAAGTTCAAGAACTTTTTCATCGACTCGACGCCATCAAGCATACCTTCATCCATGTTGACATCGATGATTTGTGCGCCGTTTTCAACTTGCTCACGCACGACATCTAGGGCTTCTTCAAACTTTTCTTCTTTGATTAAGCGCAGGAACTTGGCTGAACCTGTGACGTTGGCACGCTCGCCGACGTTAACAAATAATGAGTTGCCATCAATGGTTAATGGCTCAAGCCCTGATAAGCGACAGGCAACGGGAATATCAGGTATGACACGTGGCTCATGGCTGATAACGGCATTGCGAATAACACTAATGTGCGCTGGTGTACTACCACAACAGCCACCCACAATATTGAGCATGCCTTCCCGTGCCCAATCACTGATCACTTCGGCCATTTCTTCTGGGGTTTCATCGTAACCACCAAACTCATTAGGTAAGCCAGCGTTAGGGTGGGCAGAAACATAACATTCTGCAATCCGTGATAACTCTTCAACGTAGGGACGCAACTCTTTTGGGCCAAGGGCGCAGTTAAGGCCAATGGATAATGGTTTGATATGGCGCAGTGAGTTGTAAAAGCCTTCGGTGGTTTGCCCTGTTAGGGTACGACCTGAAGCATCAGTAATGGTGCCTGAAATCATTACAGGTAGCCGATCACCAATTTGATCAAACACTAATTCGATGGCAAATAATGCGGCTTTGGCGTTGAGGGTATCAAAGATGGTTTCGACCATGATGATATCAGCGCCGCCGTTAATTAATGCGGTGGTTGACTCAACATAGGCTTCGACTAACTCGTCAAAGCTGACGTTACGAAAGCTTGGGTCATTAACATCTGGGCTGATAGAGCAAGTGCGGTTGGTTGGCCCAAGCACCCCTGCAACATAGCGTTTAATACCCGTTTGCGCAGTAACGTCATCAGCGGCTTCACGGGCAACTTTGGCGCCTTCAAGGTTAATTTCTGCTGACAACGACTGCATGTCGTAATCGGCCATAGCAATCGTGGTGGCATTAAAGGTATTGGTTTCAATAATGTCAGCACCCGCTAACAGGTATTTAGTGTGGATATCTTTAATGATTTGGCGTTGGCTTAGCACCAACATGTCGTTGTTGCCTTTTACGTCACAGTGCCAGTCTTTAAAACGCTCACCACGATAGTCGGCTTCTTCCAGTTTGTAGTCTTGAATCATTGTGCCCATGGCACCATCGAGGATAACTATGCGCTGTTTTAGCGTATTTGTAAGTTGTTCAAGTACCTGACTGTAGGAAGTCGACTTCGCCATAACGTATTACCTTAATTGCTTTTATGCTAATCACTTAATCGAGCGTTAAATAACACGCTAACTTAAGTAGTTAGTGGATTGTGTTAACGGTTTTAGATGAAATAAGCATACCTTTATTTATGCTTTTATAGGGCAGAATAATGCGAAATTCCCTGTAATAAAATTCATCTTAAAATATTTTGTTTGGACATTTAAACGTATAGACGTCCATAATACGTTTAAATAGATTGTAAGAGCAAGCCCATTGCTCACACTAAAAACATAAGCCAATTGAAACGGCCGATGGAGTCTCCTTAGATGAAGCAAGCTAAGATAATATTGTTACGCCATGGCCAATGTGAGGGCGACAGTATTTTGCGGGGTAAAACCGATGTGGCGCTAACTGATTTGGGGCTAACGAACATGCACCAGAGTGCGGCTAAGCTAGGGCTATTAGGTTGTTTGCCATCACTGCAGCTATACAGTTCGCCTTTGGTGCGCTGCCATGCGTTTGCCGCTGAATTAGCGCAGCAGTTAAACCAAGTGAGTGCTGATTTAGCTTTACAGGTTGAGATAATGTCTCAATTACAGGAAATTGATTTTGGCTTGTGGGACGGAAAAAGCTTTGCAGAGCTTTATCAGCATAGCGCTAAAGCGTTAGATGCCTATTGGGATAACCCTTGGGAGCATGGCGCGCCCCAAGCTGAGCCCATGGCTGAATTTGAACAAAGGGTGGCGCAGGCTTTTGCGCAAATAACCTTGCAAGCTTACAACTTGGCTGAAGCTCATACTGCTGAGGCTAATAGTGCTAAGGCAACAGCATCAGCCACTGCTCTGGTAGTGACTCACGGTGGAGTTATCCGTCATATTATCGCTTTGGTGTTAGGGCTTGAGCGCTGTAAAGGGCTATATGGACAACTGAATATAGATTATGCCGCGACGGTAACCATTGATGTGTTTTGGCCTGAAGCTGATGATAAATCGACTAAACCCGTCTATCGTTTAAACTGGAATAATTAGTTTTAGCCTAAAATTAGCAGAAAAAACTAACTTCACTTAGGCAGATATACCGTACAATATAAGCCGCATTTATTAAGTGCAATAAAATTTCAAATTAAGTCAATTTAGCTGCAGTTGAGTGCTTGTGTGAAATGCTTTAAGCAACACCAGTATCAAGCGGTTCGCTAAATGAGTAGGGAATCGAGAACTAGCCTAAATGCTGTTTAGCTCGAACTGTACCCGCAACTGTAAAATAGCATCTCATCACTTGTAAGATAAGTGATTAATGAATGCCATTAAGTCAGATACCTAGCTTAGTTTTTCTTGCTGAATTAGCAGCACCTAACAACAACTTGAGCGGGTAACTCAGGCGGAGTTTGTATCGTGATCAGTATTAAAACCCCTGATGTGGCTAAACATGCCTCTTGGATAACCGCAGGGGTAGTATCTTGACTACTGCGGCATTAACAGTTGATCAGCTAAGCTGGTCAGTTGCAGACAATGAGATCCTTTCTCAAGTCAGTTTTGCCTTGCAACGTGGTGAAATGCTAGGGCTTATTGGCCCTAATGGTGCGGGTAAATCCAGCTTACTGCGCTGCTTGTATCGCTATATCACCCCTGATGCTGGCAAAATCAGCTTATTTGGCGACAATATTAATGGTTTTTCTCATAAACAATTGGCCACTAAGGTTGCCGTAGTGCAGCAAGAGTCACCCCATTATTTTGATATGACCACCCATCAACTGGTTTCTATGGGCTTAACGCCCCATAAAGGACTTTTTGAAACCAATACCCAAGCAGATGCAGATGATATTGCCAAGGCGCTGGCTAAAGTGGGTCTTGAGCACAAAGCCTTGCAGCAATATGAGCAGTTATCTGGCGGTGAAAAACAGCGGGCATTAATTGCACGGGCTATCGTGCAAAAGCCGCAGTTATTGATCCTTGATGAGCCGACTAATCATTTAGATATTCGCTATCAAATCCAAATTCTTGAGTTGGTTAGGCAACTTGGCATTAGCGTGATTGCCTCTATTCACGATCTTAATTTAGCCAGCGCAATGTGCGATAGATTGCTGTTACTTGATCAAGGAAAGTGCATCGCTCAAGGTTTACCTGATGAAGTATTAACAGAAACCATTTTGGGGAACGTGTTTGATGTTTGCTGCCAAATATCAAGTCACCCACAGCACGGTAAACCGTTAATTACCTACTTTTATGGTTATCAAAGTCATTATGACAATGCTAATCAAAACACTTGTCAAAGCTCGCAGCAAAACGCATATCCAAGCTCTGAACAAAAACATGGCCAATCAAACCACGGGCAGGGCGATAAATGACAGCCATTGATGCCACACAATCAGTGAAGCTAGCAAAGCAGATGAGTTTAAGTTTTAAGCATAAGCTACTGCTGTTTGTTACTGCCATAGTGACCTTAGTTACTCCAATCGCCGCGGCAAGTTTCGGCGCTGCTAATATCAGTTTTGAACAGGTCGTTAGCTTGTTTGCTAATTTGGCATTAGGTACAGGTGAAACAGATTCACTAACGCAGCGGATTGTGTTTGAGCTGCGTTTTCCAAGAATTATTTTAGCCTTTGTGGCAGGCGCAGGTTTGGCGCTTGCGGGCAGTGTATTGCAAACGGTGACACGTAACCCGTTGGCGGATCCCTATTTATTTGGTATTAGCTCTGGGGCGTCATTTGGGGCGGTATTAGTGCTGAGCTTTTTTGGCAGCCAAGGCTTAGTGCTGCAATGGTTAGCAGAGTCTTCTGGTCATCTTGCCAATGCCATTTTACGTTCAGGCTTATTCAGTAATGATGCCTGGTGGTCTTGGTCATCCATTAGTTTACCAATTGGCGCTTTTATTGGTTCGAGTTTATCTGTGCTGTTGGTATTAGGTTTATCTGGTTTTGGTCGTGCTAGCCAAGTTGAGCGGATGCTATTGTCTGGGGTGGCCACCTCTTTCATGTTCGGCGCGCTAACCAGTTTGGTACTGTATTTTTCAAGCCCTCAAGCGGCGGCTTCAGTATTATTTTGGAGTTTGGGCAGCTTTGCTAAAGCTAGCTGGGCAGGCCTGGTTATCCCATCTGTGGTGGTAGTTTGCAGCATATTAATTATTTTAGCTTTTAAGCGTCAGGTATTAGCCATTCAAGCGGGGGATGAAACGGCGCACTCCTTAGGGGTTAACGTCGCCAAAATTCGCTTAGCAATGCTTATTTTGTGTTCATTAATTACCGCCACGCTGGTGGCAAGTTGCGGCGGCATTGGCTTTGTTGGCTTGATGATCCCTCATACCGTGCGGCTGCTCTATCCTGGGCAACAACCTATTATGATGACGGCATTAGTCGGCGGCATATTTATGGTATGGATTGATGTATTAGCCCGTTGTTTATTAGGCAACCAAGAGTTGCCGGTAGGTATTATCACTGCCGCAATTGGTAGTGTATTTTTTCTTTTTGTATTACGTCATCGTCGATGAGATTGCAGTTTTGGAGAGTAAGGGATGTTTGCGGTAGATCCAGTTAGTCATAAATTTGATGATCAAATACAGCATAAAATTAATCAGAAAACTAAGCCGCTAGGGGCGCTAGGGTTACTCGAAACGCTAGCAATGCAGATTGCGCAAGTGCAACTAACGCCACAAGCTAATATGAAACCAAAGTACAATATTAGGCATAAGTTGAGTATTAATAAGCCTGCTATGTTGGTGTTTGCTGGCGATCATGGTATTGCTGCTCATGGGGTATCGATTGCCCCCAGTGAAGTTACTCAACAAATGGTGGCTAACTTTGCCAATGGCGGCGCTGCGATTAATGTCTTTTGCCGTCAAATGGGTTTAAACCTTGAAGTGATTGATTGCGGCATGTTGCAGCCAGTTGATGACCCTCGTATTACTCAGCATCGTTTAGGCAATGGCACTCAAGCAATTCATCAAAAAGCGGCCATGAGTTTATTAGCGGTTAAAGATGGCTTTAGCTATGCAAGTGAAGTGGTGCAACGTCACTATGATTCAGGTTGTAACCTGATTGCGCTTGGTGAAATGGGCATTGGCAATACCTCGTCAGCTGCGGCGATTATGGCCGCATTATTAGGCTTAGATATTAAAGAGTGTGTCGGCCGAGGTACGGGGATTGATGATAGAGCCTTTGCTCTTAAAACCGAGTTATTGGGTGTAGCGCTTAACCTGCATAGAAGTAAATTTACCGATCCGGTTAATGTACTTGCCTGTGTTGGCGGCTTTGAAATTGTGCAAATGACAGGCGCTATTTTAGCGGCCGCTGAGAAAAAGATGCTGGTGGTTATTGATGGCTTTATTGCAACCGCAGCGGCATTAGCCGCAGTTAAATTACACCCTGATGTAAAAGATTACTTAATTTTTGCTCACCAATCAGATGAGCAAGGCCATATTAAAATGCTCGCCGCAATGGATGCTAAACCATTATTGCAATTAGGGTTTAGACTAGGTGAAGGTACAGGCGCTGCGCTATCACTGCCAATCATTGAAGCGGCGGTGAACTTCTACAATGATATGGCTAGTTTTGAAAATGCCGGCGTAAAGTCAGTGGTGTAATTGCGCTGCGAATCGAGAAGTAAATCGAGAAGTAAATCGAGAAGTAAATCGAGAAGTAAATCGAGAAGTAAATAACGCAGTAAATATTAACGCTGTGATAGCCAATTAGCTGTGATAGGCAATTAAAGGAAACGTCATGGAGCAACAGTCGTCATCTGAGGGGGCAAAAAATCAGTCTGATGAAACTGATTATCAAGCGCCTAAAAGTGGAAGTACACTAAAAAAACAACTGAATTTATTGCTTATTGCGTTAAGTTTCTTCACTCGAATCCCTGTGCCAGCTTGGGTTGAGTTTGACAGTGAAAAGCTTAATCAAGCTAGCCGTTATTTTGGCGTAATAGGGTTATTTGTTGGCAGCATAAGCGCAGCGGTGTTTTGGGCTAGTCAGTTTGTTTTGCCTAATGGCGTAGCAGTGATCTTGGCGATGATAACCGGCGTATTAGTCACAGGAGGCTTTCATGAAGATGGCCTTGCTGATACCGCTGATGGTTTTGGTGGTGGCTGGAAAGTTGCTGACAAGCTGCGCATCATGAAAGATTCAAGAATAGGCACTTATGGCACCTTAGCCTTAGTGCTTTGCCTATTATTAAAGTGGCAATTGTTAGTCGAAATTGCCCTTTATAGCCCGATTAATGCGGTCGTCGCCATTGTTGTTGCCCATGGTTTAAGCCGCGTGTTAGCAGGGAGCATTATCTTTTCAGGCCAATATGTTACTGAAGATGATGGCAGCAAATCAAAACCTCTGGCGCAGCATCAGCACATCAATGATTTATTGATTTTATGCTTAAGTGGCTTTGTGGTACTAGCCTGCTTAAACGGCGTAGTCGCCTTTGGGTTGTTATTGCTATTAGTGTTATTACGACAAGCCTTGATATGGGGCGGTAATCGTCAAATTGGCGGCTATACCGGTGACACGTTAGGCGCTGCACAACAGATTGCTGAACTACTGTGTTATGGCGCAATTTTAGTCATAGGGCTAAATTAAATTTTTGAAGTAAAAATTTTAGCTTAGATGAATGTTAATAAAGGAAAAACTGCATGATCCATCTGGTGCTTGGTGGTGCCCGTTCAGGTAAAAGCCGTTATGGTGAATCCCTTGCTGAGCCTTTCGCTTTGCAAGGGCATCGTTGCGTCTATATCGCCACCGCCACCGCACTTGATGATGAGATGAAGCAGCGAATTTTACGTCACCAACAAGACAGAGATAACTCAAATATTGATTGGCAGCTGGTTGAAACGCCGCTAGCCATTGCCCATACCTTAGTTAAATATGACTCCCCGAATACGGTATTGTTTGTCGATTGCCTCACGCTGTATTTAACTAATCATCTTGTGGCCAGTGAAGAGACCCACCGTGATGGTGTTGATGAATTATGGCAACAGCAAAAGCAGGCGTTATTGGCATGTTTACCCACTCTTGAAGCGCAGGTGATATTAATCAGCAATGAAGTGGGCTCAGGCATTGTGCCACTTGGGGAATTAAGCCGTCGTTTTGCTGATGAAGCCGGTTGGTTAAACCAAGCTATTGCTAAAATCGCTGACAAAGTCACCTTAGTGGTTGCAGGCTTACCCGTTGAGCTTAAACGCTAAACCTATGGCTAAGCTATATTCTTACAACAGCGATTGTATAAGCATGGTTAACACTGCCAATACCTCATTCACTTTCTCTAATGTCACGCCATAGCAGCTTAAATGACAGATAAAAATCAACCATGATGCAAATTAAAAACCAAACTAAAACTAGCACAAGCAATACGGGCAGTTCTGGCCATAGCTATCAAGCTGGAGCTGCTAAAACCTTAATGGTGCAAGGCACCACATCAGATGCGGGTAAAAGCACCCTAGTTGCGGGTCTTTGTCGGGTATTTGCTCGCCAAGGTACTAAGGTGGCGCCATTTAAACCACAAAATATGGCATTAAATAGCGCAGTTACCGCAGATGGCGGCGAAATTGGCCGCGCCCAAGCATTGCAAGCCGTGGCGTGTAAGCTTGCGCTGCATACGGATTTTAATCCAGTATTATTAAAGCCAAGTAGTGATACTGGCTCCCAAGTGATTATTCACGGTAAAGCCTTGACCACATTAGAGGCAAAAGCTTTTTTTGGCCCGGAAAGCCGTAACTATAAAACCCTCGCTATGGATGCGGTATTACAGTCTTTTGAGCGCTTGACCCAGCAATATCAGCTGGTGGTAGTTGAAGGGGCAGGTAGCCCTGCAGAAATCAATTTGCGCGAAGGGGATATCGCCAATATGGGCTTTGCTGAAGCGGTCGATTGCCCTGTCATTATTATTGCTGATATTGACAAAGGCGGCGTATTTTCCCACCTTGTGGGCACCTTGTCACTGCTCAGTGGATCTGAGCAACAAAGAGTTAAAGGCTTTGTGATTAATCGCTTTCGTGGCGATATTAGCCTATTACAATCTGGCATCGACTGGCTGGAAAACTACACCCAAAAACCGGTATTTGGGGTTTTGCCTTACTTACATGATTTACATTTAGATGCTGAAGATGCGCTGATTGACTCCCATGGGAAAGTCACAGGTTCGGAAAAGGACTTAGCCATTATCAATCATAAGCTCAAAGTGCTGGTGTTAGTTTTTCCAAGGATCAGTAATCATACCGACTTTGACCCTTTACGGTTGAATCCTTACATTGAGTTTCATTATCTTAGCCTGCAAACCCAATCCAGTAATCCAGATTTCCCCAAAGTGGATTTAATCATATTACCAGGCAGTAAAAATGTCAGAGCAGATTTAGAATTTATGCGTCAACAAGGCTGGGATCTTGAGGTTAATAAGCACTTACGTTATGGCGGTAAAGTCATAGGCATTTGTGGTGGTTATCAAATGTTAGGCCAATATATTCATGACCCCGATGCCATTGAAGATGTGGCAGGTAGCAGTAAAGGCTTAAGCTTACTGCCCATTGAAACCACACTGACGGCAGATAAAACCCTATGTAAAGTAAGTGGTCACTTAGCGCTTAATGAAGCTAAAGCAAGCATTGAAGGTTATGAAATTCACTGCGGGGTGACTCAAAAGCTAACTTCTGCAGATTTGCTAGCGCCTATCAGTCTCACATCACAGCAGAGTGATACGCAGTACGCAGAAGGCCTACTCAGTGATGATAACCAAATTTTGGCAACCTATGTTCATGGTTTATTTGATAGCCCAGATGCCTGTGAGCTTATATTGCAGTGGGCAGGGCTTGCTCAAGCCAAAAGCATTGATATAAACCAAATACGTGAACAACAATTAGAACGATTAGCAGATGTGCTTGAAGCGCATTTAGATATGGATAAATTAACAGGAAGTCTCTCATGAGTGATAATGAAAACCAAAACGAAAGCCAGAGCCAAACCAGTAATATCGATGCCACTAAAGCCGATCGCCATAAAGCGCGTCAGCAAAAAGTAAAACAAGGGGTTGATGCAAAAATTGCTGCCGCCCAAGATGAAAAAGGCATTTTGCTAGTGCTTACTGGTAACGGTAAAGGTAAATCGACTTCAGGTTTTGGCTCTGTTGCTCGCGCCGTCGGCCATGGACACAAAGCCGCAGTAGTGCAATTTATCAAAGGCACTTGGGCCTGTGGCGAGCGCAATCTGTTAGAAGGCGCAGGGGTTGAGTTTCATGTCATGGGCACAGGCTTTACCTGGGAAACCCAAGATAAAGAAAAAGACACTCAAGCGGCGATGGAAGTCTGGCTTGAAGCTGAAAAACTCTTACAAGATGAGTCAGTTAATTTAGTGCTATTAGATGAGTTAACTTATATGGTGAGCTATCACTACATAGAGGTTGAGCGGGTACTGAATGCGTTAAAAAATCGCCCAGCCATGCAACATGTTATCATTACCGGCCGTGCCTGCCATCGTGAAATCATTGAACTTGCCGATACAGTGTCCGAAGTTCAACCGATAAAACACGCTTTTAATGATGGCATTAAAGCGCAGCTAGGGTTTGATTATTAATCAAATTTATTTGTTGCTTTACCCTTGGTAACATTATGCAAGCCAAAGTGCTTAATACAACAGAATTTTAATAATTTAAAAAGAGAGATAATGATGAAAACAATGACCTGTAAACAGCTTGGTGGCGCTTGTGATGAAGTATTTCGCGCAGAGACATTCGAGCAAATGGTCGCGCAAAGTAAAATGCACGCTATGGCGATGTTTCAGCAGCAAGATGCCCCACACATGTTAGTGATGTCGCAAATGGCGCATTTGATGCAAGATCCTGCAGCGATGCAGCAGTTTATGGACGAGAAAAGACAGCAGTTTGATGCTTTAGCAGACGACTAAGCAGTCTAGCTATTCGGCAAAATGTGACATAAATGCAAAACAGTAAACGGACTTACAAGATCAATGAAATTAGCATTATTAAGTGATGCAACATCAATAGCATCCCAGCAAGCGATAGCAGCTATGGTGGCGACATTGTCGATTGCTGAAAAGCAAGCTGGCGTAGTTTATATAGCATCTGAGCCAGATGCTCAGCGAAGCTATTTTGCGCCAGTAGCTGCCATGTTTAAGGGCCTTGGCTTTGACAAGGTTAACTATATTGATCTTGAAGATGGCTATACCACCGAGTCGGAACGTATTTTACGCCAAGCAGGGCTAATATATTTATCCGGTGGCGATACTTATCGTTTCCTATACTGGTTAAAGCAGCGTGGGCTAGATAAGTTACTCTATCAACTGGCACTGGGTGATATAAGTCAAGATAGCCCGGAAATTGATCGCCTTAGAATTGATCGTCCTGTAAAACACAGTGCAGGAACTAGTACTGCGATTATTGGGATCAGTGCTGGGGCGATGATAATGACGCCATCAATTGATACAGCGCCTTTATGTGGTGATAGTAATCAAGTGGGATTAATTGATACCAGCGCTTTAGCCTTAGTGCCATTTTTATTTGTGCCGCACCTATCGGCCACAGAGATTAATGACGCACAAACGCAATCACTGTTTAAGTCGCTGCCATTAGCTAAACAGCAAGCATTGCTGTGTTGTTCAGATGATGATGCAATTGTGCTAGTCGATAAGCAATTGACTGAGTTTGGTGCACCAACGTGGATTAATCGGAGTTAATATGTCTGTTTCTAATGAGCCAACACTCAGTCAAACTGGCCCTAAACTGACTCGGGTTGACCATATTCATATTTATGTCAGGGATAGGGCAAAGGCATTCGCTTGGTATCAACAAGTGCTGGGTTTTAGGCTGGTCGAAGCGTTAGCCTTTTGGAGTCAAGGCGACGGCCCGCTAACTATCGAGCATGGTGATATTCATTTAGCGCTTTTTGAAAGTATTAAGCCTAAATTTACCACAGTCGCTTTTGGGGTGGATGCTAATAATTACCAGATGTGGAAACAAAAACTTGCTGAGAATAAGATAAAATATACTGAAAGCGATCATGAAATTACCTGGTCAATTTACTTTGCAGATCCCGATGGCAATCCTTTTGAAATTACCAGTTTTGAATATCAACAAATCACAGATACTAACAGCTAAAAGATCACAGCATTAGGTGGTCTTATTTACGGATTTATTACAGACACTATGACCCCAGCGATTAACACCCTCAAAAAACATAAAACTCCTCACACTATCTATGAATATGAGCATGATAGTAATGCCCAGTCCTATGGTGATGAAGCGGTAGAAAAACTTGGCGTGTCAGCGAGCCAAGTGTTTAAGACTTTAGTGGTTACAATAGACAGCAAGGAATTGGCCGTTGCGGTTGTGCCCATGACATCAATGTTGAGCCTTAAATTACTTGCTAAAGCTCTTGGTGGTAAAAAAGCGGTCATGGCGGATAAAGGGCTAGCGGAAAAAACCACCGGTTATGTATTTGGTGGAGTGAGCCCATTAGGACAAAAACGGCGTTTAAAAACCGTGATAAATAGCTCTGCCAAGGAGCTTAATACCATGTACGTGAGCGCGGGTCGCAGGGGCTTAGAAATCTCATTGGCGCCAGCAGATTTGCAAACGCTAACTCAAGCAACCTTTGCCAACATATGCAGTGAGTAATATCCAAGCGACATTTACAAGGTGATTGCAGCAGTGAGCGGACATTTTTGTATTCGATTACAGTGGTAATCATTGCAAATGTTCAACTCGGAAAGTTGAGTCGCTGAATACTGCATTGAGTCACCTCTGTTACGACTATTCCAACGAACTCGATTCAATAAAAAACGGCCTATTTAATAAATAGGCCGTTTTGATATTCAATTCGGTGCAACTATCAGCAGTTAAGTATCATTACCTCAGTAGCTGTAAATGTTAAGAAGCAATGTAATGTGTACGTCTTCTACGACGTCTCATTCTGGCTTCTTTTTCATCTTCAGTTTCTACAACTTCTTCTTTTTTATCAGTAGCTTTCTTATCATTGCTGTTAGCATTCGTTGATTTCACCAGCTGATCTGCATCATCCGGCGTTTCTGACTTTTTTGGCGGTGTCTTAGGATCCCCCTTGAAGACAGATTTGAAGATATTACTCACGCCAGATAGACCAGCCGCTTTTTCTTCAGCTTCAGATTGAGTATCTTCAGCGATGTCTTCAGAGAATTCTATTTTATCAATTTTTGCTTTAGCTTTTTTAGGTGCTACGGCAACAGGATCTAACGATTTCTTCGCTGTCAGTTCTGAGTTGTTGACGTCTTCTACTGCTGACATCATGCTTTCAGCAAGTGCTTTTTGAATTTGATCACTGATTGCAGAGACATTATCAACAGATAAAGCTGCCGAACTTACAGCAGCATCTTTAGCTACAGGAGCTGCGGTAACGGCTTTAGTATCGGTGCCGCTTTCAGCAAGCCGTTTGTTGACTCGTTGATTAAATTCAGTAACAGCTTCATTAACTTCAGTTTTAGCAATTGATAACGCACTAACTAATTCGTCAAATGAGTTTTGTAGCGAATTATATTTGTTTTCAAAAGGACTAATATTATTTTTAACTTCATCATTTAGATTATTCGTTAATTTTTTATAATTAGTAATTTCTTGCTCAAACTCAAGCAGGTAGGCCTTGGTAGAAATAACGCTTTCTTCCATGCTAAGTATTTTTGCTTGTAATGCTTTATCTTTAGCTGCAAATTCGGCGATTAATGCTTGAGGTATTTCAGCTGGTGGTGTCACTGCTGGAACAAAGGCGGCAAATTCGGGAATGCTGCTTGCAGGTTTCCATTGAGTGAATGATGGGTGCCATCCATAACAGTTACCATCACTGAGTAAAAATTCTTTTGCTTCAACTTCTGTAAATGGCCCAGTTATTTTGCCATTTTTGGAAAAAAACCATTTTTTCATAATCGTATTCTTAATGTTTTAGTTATAAACAAATGTTATATGCAAATCAGAGTAATAAGGTTTCTTTACTCAATCAGTTAACACCAGCAAGAGTCTTCTGTAATGCAGCATATTGCTCATTAACGCTTTTTAACGTTGCTTCTACTTTATCGTTTAAATCTTTGGTGGTTTGTTTAAAGCGATTGGTGTCGCGATCAATATCTGCCATTGAACTACTGATAGTTTGAATCGTATTATCTATTCGGCCTAGCGCAGCATTTAGCTCACGCTCTTTAGCTGTGAAATGCTCTATCAGTTGTTGCGGGATTTCCGCCGGTGCAGGTGGTGGAGAGCCAATAACATCGAACTCTTCTATATCACTTACAGGAACCCACTGCGCATAAGAAGGATGCCAAGCATAAACATTTGGATTTGACGCAATAAACTTATTTGATTCTGCCAGCCTTAATGGTCCGCTGATCTCACCATTATTTGAGAAATACCACTCTTTCATAGTCCACTTTTTTCCTTAAATAGTGCAGTAAGCCAAAGTTTTATTAATTTAATCAACAGCTTGTAGGAAGGCTAAAATTTATAACGTAGAAAACGTTAGCTTATTGGGTTGTTATCAATTAAATCGCATATCGTACGAACTTATTACATTAACTGATATTGATTAACATTTCCACTTGGAAATGGGGATTTTTAAGAGTTTTTATCAGTGCCAAATAGACAGAAAATTGACACTAATTCATTCAGTTGTTTAAAACTATTGTTTTATATTGTGATTATTCGAAGTCAGCATTAACTTCAAAGGTTATTCTGTGATTTGTATTAGGGTGAATAATCGACAGCAATTGAGCATGTAAATGCAGTCTTTGTGCATTTTTTCCATATAAATCATCGCCTAAAATTGGCATGTTCAAGCCTTTGGCGTGGGCGCAATGGACTCTTAATTGATGAGTTCTGCCTGTCTTGGGGAATAAGTGAATTAAGCAAGAGTTGTTTAATTCCTGTACTTTTTGCCAATGGGTTTGTGCATTTTTTCCGTGTGAATAACAGACAAGTTGCTTTGGTCTATCGTCTAAATCTACTCTTAATGGCAGTGTAATATCGCCGCGATCAAGCTGTGGGACCCCATCGATCTTAGCGATATAACGCTTGGTGACAGTACGACTGATAAATTGCTGCACTAAATGCTTATTGGCTTCTTTAGACAGCGCAATAACCATTAATCCTGAGGTCGACATATCTAGGCGATGTACTATGAGTGGCCCAGTGGCGTGGGGAAAAGCTTGCTTCATTCTGCTATATACTGAGTCGGTGATATTTTTACCAGGCACAGATAAAAACTCCGCTGGTTTATTCACGATCACAATATGATCGTCTTGGTAAACGATGGGAAGCTCGACCCCTTCAGCAGGGTTGCTAAGTAGTGGATTTTCATCAACCTGTAGGCCTTTAAGCATATGTCCTAAAATTGGGCGGCATTTTCCATGGCATGCAGGGTAATAGTTTTTATGCTGTTTAATTTCAGATTTGGGCGACATGCCCCACCAAAACTCAGCCATAGTGATAGGAGTGAAATTATGTTTAAAGGCATATTGTAGCAGTTTAGGTGCGGCGCACTCACCAGCTCCAGCAGGTGGTAAATGATTGGGCGCATCATTAAAAATCTTATTAAGATCGCTACTTTCACCTAGGGCATTTAAAAACTGATAGTGGCTAAATAACTTATGCTGTAGCCCATTAGATAGCTGCTTTCTTTGTTGTTTAATAGCACTAATAGCTTGTTCTAATTCAGCTAATGGCTCAGCAACCAGTTTAGTTTGCAGCTCCCAATGCTCTTTAAGCTCTGCTAAGCAATATTTATCATTAACGCTTTGTCTGCTCATTTCAATTGATAAGGTTTTAAAGTCAGTTTCATTGAGACTTTGCGCTTGAGCTCGCTGAGCTTTGCGATACTTTCTGTTTTCGATCATTTGCGATCGCTGCGCCGCGATGGCATTTTCAGCTTGCTGCTGCGTTAACGCTAGTTTAGTGGTCAACTGCTGTAATAATGGATCGTTTTCTAACTCAACCAGCTGGGCATTGAGTTGATTGATTTCGATATTTTCTTGTTTGAAAAAACTATTTTTACTGAGCATATCAAATACTGGCGGCACGAATTGTGGCCATAGGTTTTTATCAGCTAATTTACCTGAAAAAGCAGCTAAAAAACCCAGTTGTCCCTGAGTATTTTTGACCACTAATACCCCAAACATTTTACCTATGGCAGGAAGGTGTTTTGATGCTTCTCTTCTAAGCAATGCTTCAGTTGGTGCTGACTGATCATGTTCTTTATCGGTAATGCCAAAATTATGCAGCCAATCTGTTTGCTGTTGTAAATGCTCTTGTAGCTGCTCGGCGGCGATAATCGCTAATGGGTGTGGCTGATAATAAAAGGGGAATGTAAATTTTTCCGGCAATGTATATCCATCTACATTGGTGTTAAATGGCACAAAGCAGTGCTGGTTTGTAGTGGAATGGCTTGCGTTATTATCAGTTGGCATCTTCTACAGCTTCTTTTTCAATAAATTACTTTAAATGGTTACTAATCAGCTCTTGGGTGTGCTTGAGTAGTTCTAATCCGCCATTGTTGCCATGACCTGGTACCACAATGATTGCATCATTATAACGGCTTTTGGCTTTATCTAGGGTATTTGGCCACTCAGAAAGTGACGCTTGAGCAATATAGCCCATAGTTTTGCTAGCTTGACTTTTTATTAGGCATCCGCCGAATAGTAATTTCGACTCAGGCAGCCACACCACGAGGTTATCTTCTGTATGGCCTGCACCGAGATATTTTACTTCAATCTGCTTGTGGGCTAATTGCAACTTGTCGCCTGTAAAAGCCTGTTTTGCTAAAGGCTTATTATTGGCTTTTAAGTATGAATTGGTTAATTCAGAGGCGTTAGTATCAACCCCTATGGTATTTAAGTAGCCAATTCCGCCTGCGCGATCATCATGGGAATGAGTTGAAATACTCGCTCGCAGCGTAAAGCCTTGTTGCTTAATCCATCGCACCAGTTGAATGGTATCTTTTTCTGTCCATGGGGTATCAATCAAGTAGGCCTCTGAGCCATCGATAACCACTAAGCCATTGGCTGATACAAAGCCGTAATCTTGAGTTTGGAAGTAAGAGGTAAACTGAAATACATTGTCGATTAACGGCTTGACTGATAATTGGCCTTTTGTTGGTTCAAGCTGATTAGTGGCGCTTTTAAACTGTTCTTGGCTAGCGTGGGTGCTGGGCACTAACAGTAAAATATAAGCGAGGAATAATGCTATGGCCAATTTCATCATGCAGTCTCTGTCCAAGTGGTTACAGGCTAGAGTTTACCCTATTGCTATTAAGATGGTGCAGTCTATTAAGATAGTGTAGCCGCTTACTATTGTGGCTAATTTTACACAGGTAGCGCTTGAGGTTGATAGGCTTCAGTATGAGGGCCTTTGTTGAGCGGCATTATGAGCTATTTTGAGTGAGAGACGCTATTTGAGTTGCTGATGTCAGCCTTGGACAATTTAACAATCACATAGCGAGTATCAAGGCTATGTGATTGTTGGACTTTAAGTCATTTTTCAGTGTTTATCGTGCGGTAGAAATAACTTCAGTCGTTACTATTTTGTATTTACGACTGCGATTATTTTGGAAGTCGATGCAGTACACAAATTTTATTGCCATCAGGGTCGCGTAAATAGGCAAGGTACAAATTCATCGCAGGGTTTGAACGTACTCCAGGCGGTTCTTCACAAGGTGTGCCGCCATGAGCGGCGCCGACTTCATGCCATTTATCGCCCTGAGCAGCATCTTTAACACTAAAACCGATAGTGGTGCCGTTGCCGTGGGTTGCAGGTTCGCCATCGATGGGTTTAGTGATGGCAAAAATACCGCTTTCAGTGAAGTAAAAACAACGACCTTTATCATCGATGACCCCAGGTTCGTAACCTAAAACGGCGAAGGTGGCATCGTAAAATGCTTTTGATTTTTGTATATCGTTACTGCCGATCATGATGTGGCTGAACATGTCACTCTCCTTGTTGAATTATAAGGCGTTTATAAATTTTTTAATAAACGTCACTTTCTTATATGGGACTGTTTTATTATTAAACAAGCCTTTTGGCAATAAACGTCAGCGTTAAGTGCGAATGCTAGATGTTGTTTTGATGGCTTAAATACAGCTGCCTGACATCAATTTTTGCTTTTATGCGAAAGGCAAGTAAGTAGATACCGGCTAACTTGCGATGGATAAAAATCGCATCGGTTGGCGGTGTGTGCCATTCATCTTGTTTGGTGCTCATGGCCTTGGCTGAGTCGGTAATGCGTTTAGCGAGATTACTATTGGCAAAATCATATTCCCCTTCACATCGTAATGGCTCACAGGCTTGATGGAAAATATCGACAATGACTTGTTGCTGCTCTGGGGTAATGTGTTTTTGAAAAAAACCAATTTGCGCTGCAGCCTGGGTCATGAGTGCACTATCACTGGTCATAGCGCCTTGCATTAACATGTTATAGCCGCTGGATAAATCATCAGAAATGCTGCGGGTAGCACCAAAATCTAACAGCACAATTTTGTCAGGATCTGCTTGGTACATAAAGTTGGCAAAGTTGGGATCTGTTTGTACCAACTTAAAGGTAAACAGCTCATCTAAAAAAAGACTGAGTAACCGGGTGGCGACCTTATCGCGAATGCTTTGCGCCATATTGAGCACAGATTCTATTGGCACGCCTTCGATAAACTGCATCACTAAAATACTGTCGGTGCAAAGCTGCGAATAAACTCTTGGTACCACAAAGTGTGGCGTATCAGCGACCCAAGTGTAGTATTGCTGCAGTAAATTAGCTTCGTAGTGATAATCAGCTTCGTGGTGTAATTGTGCTTTAGCTTCAGTGAGTAACTTATCAAATTGCACATGGTCGGGCACTAACTGCGCCATTTTTAGCAGGCTCGCGACATTATCAATATCGCTGTCGATACTGTCTTTAATACCGGGATATTGAATTTTAACTGCTAGTTTTTCACCACTGTCTAGATAGGCTAAATGTACCTGACCAATAGAGGCGGCTGCAAAAGGGCGTAATTCAAATTGGGCAAAAGGAGCTAACCAATCTTGTCCCCATTGTTGTTTGAGGATCGCAACCAGTTGTTTATGGGGCATGGCTTTAGCATCATCGCGGAGTTTCGCTAAGATGTCACTGATTTCTGGAGGCAGTAAATCACCACTATCCATAGAGATCATCTGACCCACTTTCATGGCCGCGCCACGAAGTTGAGCGAGCTTTTCAGCCACTTGAGTCATATTCTTGGGAGTAAGTACCAGCTGTTGCAACTGAGGTGATTGACCTTTACTGAGCTGTTTGGCGCCTTCAAACAGTACGTTGCCAGCAACCCTTGATGCTAATGAGCCCATTTTACCTAAACGAGATAAACGACTACTGGGGATCTTGGCTACACTGCTCGCGCTATTTCTGTCAGTAACATCTCTATTCATGGGCAACTCCGGTACTTGCTCGCGTTATACTGAGTTAGATAATACGTTGGAAATTTATATTCAGATCAGAAGTTTAAAGCATAAAAAAAGGGTAATGTTATTACCCTTTAATATTGCGCTATTTAGTGTCTTTGGTGTCACTAAAACTCAAAGGTGTCTTGCCAACCGAGTAACACACTTTGTAGGCCATGTTTTTGCTCGTAACGCTCAAGCTTTTCAGGACTGGCATCACCAAGGGCAAGTTCACGGTATTTTTTGGCAAACTTAAGCGTTCGCAATAACTCTTGGTAAAAATGCTTACCTAAGTCTTGGCGAATGGTGTCTGCGAGTGGTTCTGGCAAGAGTGACAGCGCTCGGTCAGTGTGAATTTGGAGCACTTCAACACTAAACCACTTATCGTCTAACGCAATTTTACGCAGGCGCTTTTTCATGTCTTCACGTACACGAGCATCATCAAACATCATGCGATAAAGCACGGCTTCAGCCAGCACGCTTTCAAGCCCAAGACTAAATAATGGATCGAGTTCAGTTTTAGCGTAAAAGGTTTCAAGCAATACTTTCGTGGCTTCTTGACTTCTGTGGTCAGTAAGCGCTTTTTGATAATCTTGCCAACCTAGCCACTCATCTGTATCTGGCGGGGTCGAGATTTTTTCCATGAGTATTGGATTGATATCACCATAGAGTGATTTTTCACTGCCATGCATATGCTTACTCACAGTGGTCAACATGCTCCAGCCTTTTTGAAAGCATTTCATTATGCCATCAGGGGTTTTCAGCAAGTTGATTGAACCTACGGGTTCGTGACCGGTTAGTGCAATAAGCCCTAGGCTAACCACGCCAATGACATCATGGGCTGCTTGCTCCAGCAAATGCATTTTGTGCTTGTTATAAAACTTATCAGCAAGTTTAAGACTCATTAAAATCGCTTTCGATTTTATTTGGGTGACATGCTCATCGGTTAATAGTGCTTCACGGCGGCCATACTCAAGTACCCGACTAAAGTATGGGCCTTGATTGTTATCACGTAATGCTAACTGCATTAACTGGTTTCCTTAATCAAGAAAAGTAAACATATCATCGACTTCAGCGTACTCATCAGCCACTTGGTTTTTATCTTTTGCTTGTAACACCAGCTCATTAACGAATTTACCGATGATTTGTTCCCAACCAGAACTTTCATTACGCAGCAGATTTTTAATCGACTTGGCCACTTCAGGCGCAATTTGTTGAATTAATGCCAATAGGCTGCGGGGATCATCCATCGCTAGGCTATGGGCTTCTTCATCTGCTTGCCAGTTGCTATAACCCACTGTTTCACCATCATCTTCGTCATCATATGAGTCAAAAATAGTGTTGTGGTCTTGCTCGGCTGATGGCGCCAAAATCAACTCAATAAACGGAATTGATAAATAAAACAGCCCAGCAGGATCTTCTGCAATACACTCTAAAATGGCGGCTTGTTTTTCTTCAGTGCCCTGAATACGAATAAGGTAGGTTAAAAACTCAAAGGTATGATGCATTAATTCATCAACATTGGTTTTAATTTGCTCTTCCCAATACAAAGGTTGCTGACACACTATGTCGCGGATTTGCTCTGGGGTCATCAGCTCAGACATGATCGATGGACATGAAATATCATGATGACTATTGATTTGAGTTAAGGTAACAATATCCATATGCTCAATAACATCAACAAGTTGTGCATCATTCATTGTGTTGGCAATGATTTCGAATCGCTTACTGGCTTGTTGTGGCTCGACATCAGCGAGTGCTTTAATCTCTTCTGCGGCAAGTTCAATAAGATTGTTCATTAACGCTCCTCATCATCATATTGGTCGTAATAACCTTCTTCATCTTCGCTTTCTTGCTCGTCATCGTTGTTATAAGGATCATAGCCATCGTCACTATCACCACCTTCAGATGTAGCAAAAGATTTAGTCGGTGCAACTACGTTATCTTGAGTATTAAGCAGATACACCACGGCGCAGCTTTCAATTAATAGCTCTTCTGAATATTTGCGCACGGCAAGTACTAAAGGCACATCAGCATTATTAAACTGTATGGTGACTTTAAACTCGTCCCAGCTTGGCATTACCGCGCTATCGATCCAGCCGGCCCATTTGATTTTTGCTTCGTCTGAGAAACGAATACGGTTAAATAAGGCAACCGGTAAATACTCGGGTACCGCGGCTAGCATCGACGGATCGGCTAATAAAATCTCTTTCATTGAGTTAGTAAATTTAGCTAATGCATCAGGGGTATCGGGATCGTTGTACGATTCGATATTGTCATAGGCATTATTTTTTAACTCATTGATGCGTGAGATATTCAGTGTTTGGCTCATGGGTTTCTCAAGAATAAAATTGGTCCCACAGCTCGGTCATTGCCGCTGTAGGATTGGTCACGATGACATTATTAAAATCTTTAATAAATGCAGTTCTTAATTTTTTGTCAGATAAAATATCATAGGCATTTTTAACCCTTTGTAGCTGCAGGGCTGCTTGATGTTTTTCTTCTTCTGACGCGTTAAGCAGTTTATCGGGATGTAACTTATTTGATAAACGTTTATAGGCTTTTTTTATTTCGTCTTCTTTGGCACTGGCTTTGACACCGAGGACAGTGAAGTGGTTAATCATATTTTTACCTGTGGCGAATGAACTTGGATAGGCGAGTGCTAATCCATTAAATTATGATTATTTGGGTGCAAATAATAACAGAATTACTGTGTTTCCCATAAAACTATCAGTAAGTTTAGCTTAATACAAAATACACAGGTTAGATTTACAGCAATTTATTGACAATCTTGGGAGGATAAATCGAGAAACTAAGTTTGCATGCAGCAGTGTTTAGCGCAAGAAATGCGATTATTTAAGCCCAAATCATGCCCAATGATAAAGGTTACATGGGATTAAATATGACATCTAAAAAGCCATTTGCTTGGTATCAAAGCGCTAACAATCATCCATAAGGCTTTAATTTAGAATTGCTATTTGATCAACTTAAGTAATGATTTAAAGCGCTCGCCTGTCGCTTGATGTTGCAATTCAAATAAACAAGATTCAGTGTTAGTGAGTTTAGCGCCTAGGGCTTGCATCATTTCAATGCCTAAGGCTCTATTGGCCTCAATGCGCGATGACACCGCATCGGCAACTAAATGCACATGGTAACGATTAGCCAACAAATCCTGACAGGTTTGATAAACACATACATGGGTTTCAATGCCCGCGAGAATAATCTGATTGCGATTTAAGCGCGTTAACTGCTGCTGAAACTCCTGGCACTGCCATGCGCTAAAGTGAGATTTAGCAATCACTTGGGTAGTTTTAGATAAATGCTCGCTCAATTGCGCTGAGGTCGGACCTAATTTATCGGGCAGTTGTTCTAGCCATAAAATTGGGATATCAAATAATTGCGCCCCTTGGATCAAGATAGCGAGCTGATGATGCAGCGCCGAAGATTGCTGCATTACCTGTGCAAGTTTACCTTGCACATCCACAATCACCAGTACAGATTGATCCGCAGTTAACATAAAAACTCCTTTGTTTATGGCTCAATAACTGAGTTAGAGTAAACCCTGTTAGGGCGGGCTGACTATAGTCTAAAGGTCGAAGCTTTATCTGCTAGCAAGGATTGATACTATTTTATTACTTAGCACTTATTGCTGTAATTCAAGGAAGATATAATGAAAAAACGTATTGTTATTTGTGCCGATGGCACTTGGAACCGCCCAGAGAAAGACCTTAAAAAAGACTTTCCCACCAATGTGCTACGTATTGCCAGAGGTATTAAACCCATTGCCGATGATGGTGTGGCGCAACAGGTGTTTTACGATTGGGGCGTCGGCTCATATTATGACTCAGTATCTGGTGGCATAACCGGCAGTGGTGTTCAAAAGAACATTATGGATTGTTATCGCTATATCGTGCAAAACTACCACGAAGGCGATGAAATATATCTGTTTGGTTTTAGCCGCGGCGCTTATACCGTGCGCAGTTTATGCGGCTTAATTAATAACTGCGGCATTCTAAAGCGCCCCGATGCCAATCAAATTCAAGCGGCGTTTGAGCACTATAAATCCAAATCAAAACCTTATAAGCCTGATGGCGCAAAATCCATCGCTTTTCGTGAGCAATACAGTTACCCATCAAGGCAGGTCAAATTTGTTGGGGTGTGGGATACCGTCGGCGCCATGGGAATTCCATTCTCATTTTTAGGCTTATTTGAAGATAAAGATGAGTTTTACGACACTAAGCTTGGGCGTAATGTTAGCGTAGCGCGCCATGCTTTGGCCATTGATGAAGTGCGTGACGACTTTAGACCCACCATTTGGCAGCCTCGCAGCAACATGAATATTCAACAAGTGTGGTTTGCAGGGGTGCACAGTAATATAGGCGGCAGTTATAAGCCTGATGATGATCAGAGCTGTTTATCGGATATCGCGCTTAAATGGATGATGCAACAAGCCAGTGAATTTGACTTAGCATTTGAGACCCATTTGCATGACAGTTTGCGCCCTAATCCTATGGCGACCAAGCATAAGTCTAAAAAGCATGTGTATCGTATTCGTGGTGAATATCATCGCCCGCTAACTGACTGCGAGAAACCTATTTGGATACATCAATCAGTGAAACAAAGATGGGATGCTGACATGAAATATAGACCTAAAAACTTACAAGCTTACATCGATACTCACGGTTGGCCTGATACACTCATTGAGTAGCTCATTGACTGAGTTGTTTGAAGTAATAGTCGGTTGCAGATAGAGTCTGGGATAGCATTGACCCAATAACCCCAGTGTAATTTTTCAAAGGAAAAGCATGTTGTCACGAATTTCCATCAGTATCTTTTTTATCATCACCACTGTGGTAAGTCCTTTTTTAGACGCTAAGACAAAAGAAGCCGAACCCGCTAAACGTATCATAGCGCTTTCGCCCCACGCGGTTGAAATGCTCTATGCCATCGGTGCTGGCGAGTCTATTGTTGCCACTACTGATCATACTGATTTTCCAGAGGCAGCAAAGTCTATTCCCAGTATCGGTGGTTACTACGGTATTCAAATTGAGCGAGTGTTAGAGCTAAACCCTGACTTAATCGTGGTGTGGAATAGCGGCAATAAAATGGACGATATCACCCAGCTAACTCAGCTAGGCTTTAAGGTGTTTAATAGCGATCCTAAAAGCCTTGATGATGTAGCCAATGAATTAGAACAATTGGGTGAGCTTACGGGTAATCAAGATAAAGCGGCTAAAGTCGCAGCAAACTATCGTCAGCAGCTAACGGATATCCGCGCTGAAAATCAATTAAAGTCGCCGGTAAAAGTATTTTATCAGTTATGGTCAACGCCGTTAATGACAGTATCTAAAGGCAGTTGGATAGAGCATATTATCGAAGCTTGTCATGGTGAAAATGTTTTTATCGATGCAGCCAGTGAATACCCGCAAGTAAGCGTTGAGAATGTATTGCTCACCATGGCAGAAGTGATTTTACAAAGCCAAGATGAGGGCAACGTTATTGGTGTTGATTGGTCACAGTGGCCAGAATTACCCGCAGTTAAAAATCAGCATATCTATCAACTCAATGCTGATGTACTGCATCGCGCCTCCCCACGGGCTATTTTAGGTGTTGAAGCCTTGTGTGGTGCATTGGATAAGGTGCGTCAGCCCTAAAGCGGCTTGAATTAAGCAGTTCAATATAGATTGCCCAAAAGTGTCCGCGCGGACACTTTTTTGTTTTCGGACACTTCTCATTTTAATGCGGACACTTTACAGGGTGTCCGCGGACACTTTCGATTGTTGGTCGTATAATTAAAATATCTTAAGTATCTAATTAATATCATTATTTAATTTATGGCACAGCCTGTGCTTTATCCAATGCAATATGATTGATAAATGCAGCATTGAGCGCATTCTAGGATTAATGATGATTAAAGATACCAGCGGACAAGATAAGGTTATTCAGCCAAAGCTAACCAATAAGCTAAAAATGCCATTAGTGATTGGTACCCTTGGCTTGTTGATGAGTGCGTTGGTGTGGGCAAGCTTAGGACATGACAATAATATTCGCTCAATTGATGCAACTGACTTAAGGCTAGCAACACTGACTCGCGGCACTTTGGTTCGTGATATTGCCACCACCGGTAAAATCGTTGCTGCTAATGCACCTGTTTTATATAGCACTGAACAAGGTGTGGTGACTATGCTGAGCCAACCTGGCGATATCGTTGAACTTGGTCAAGTGGTTGCTCAAATAGAAAGCCCTAAGTTACAAAATTCTTATGAGCAGCAGCAATCATTGTATGGGGCAATGGAAAGTAATTTAGAACGGGCCAAGTTAGATGCTCGCCGAGAACAACTCAGAGTTAGCCAAGTGTTAGACATGGCCAAAGTGGACTTAGAGGCGGCAGATCGTGAAAGTCGCCGCGGCGATCAACTGATTGAAAGCCGTTTGATTAGTCGAATCGATTTTGAAAAGGGTAAGGATGATCTGCACAAAGCAAAATTGCTGCATCAACATGCCATTGCCGAAGTTGACTTAATGGGCGATACCTTAGCATTTGAGCTTAAAAATCGTGCCGAAGAAGTGTCTAGACAAGCGTTAGTGGTCAAGGAGTTAGCCCGTCAACTTGGTGCGCTAAATATTAAAGCCCCAGTGAAAGGCATTATTGGTAACTGGCTGGTGGAGCAAAAAGCCCGTATTGGTGCCAGCCAACCTATTTTAACCGTGGTGGATTTAAGTGCCTTTGAAGCTGAGCTCGCCGTACCTGAATCTTATGCTGATGACCTAGGTATCGGCATGGATGTAGAGCTGAGCTTTGGCAATATCAATGTCATGGGGCAATTGTCCTCAATCTCACCAGAAGTGCGTAACCGTGAAGTCACTGCCAGAGTTCGCTTTGATGCTGATGAGCAATTGTCATTACGTCAAAATCAGCGCTTATCGGCCCGAGTATTACTGGAAAACCGCCCCAATGTATTAATGGTTAAGCGCGGCGACTTTTTAAATCGCGGTGGCTCAACAGCTTATTTATTGACTGATGATATAGCCCAAAAGACGGCCGTGACTTTAGGTGTGAGAAGTATGAGTCAGGTGGAAGTGATTGAAGGCGGTAAAGAAGGTGATGTGTGGGTAATTTCAGGCACCGAAGCTTTTAGTAACGATGACACTATTCAGCTTAGATAAGCTCAAATTAGATAATCAGAATTTATAAAAACTTAAATTTTATCCAACAAATTTAATCCAAGCTCGGTAAGGATACGACCATGAAACAATTACAAACTAAACCCTTTATTAGTGTGCTGGCTTTGATGTTGTTAAGTTTAGCGATCAGCTACCGTATTGATGCCAGCCTAGATTGGTTGTCATTCACTTTTCAGCTCATTGATTTAACCGCTCAAGTGTCAGATAGCGCGACTGAAGCCGTTCAGAATGACTTAGTTAACGCCATCATCAAGTTCGATTTATTCTCGGCATTACAGATAGTGGTAATTTTTTAACGCAAATTCAATCATGCCATATCGATCATATATGGCAGGTTAAACACATTAATTGAACTTGAAGTGGTATGAAATACCGCCGAGTTAAATAAGGAAATACAACAATGTTATCAATGAAAAATATTAGCAAAGTATTTAAAACGGACTTAGTTGAAACCCATGCATTACGTGAGTTTAACCTTGAAGTGGCAGAAGGGGAGTTTGTTGCTGTAACGGGACCATCAGGTTCAGGTAAAACCACCTTCTTGAATATTGCCGGTCTACTTGAAGGTTTTACTGACGGCGAATATCACCTTGATGGCGTCAATGTATCAAACCTTAATGACAATAAAAGTGCCCAAGTTCGCAATGAAAAAATTGGTTTCATTTTCCAAGGTTTTAACCTTATTCCAGATTTGAATTTAGCTGAAAATGTTGAAGTACCTCTGCGCTATCGTGGCTTTAATAAGGCTGAGCGCAAGCGCCGTGTGGAATCAGCATTAGAACAAGTCGGTCTTGCTGCCAGAATGAAGCATTTACCGACGCAACTATCTGGCGGACAGCAACAAAGGGTTGCTATTGCTCGCGCGCTGGCAGGTGAGCCACGCTTTTTACTTGCCGATGAACCAACAGGTAATTTAGACAGCTTAATGGCGCGCCAAGTGATGGAGTTATTAGAAAATATTAATCAGTCAGGCACCACCATTATTATGGTAACCCATGATGCCGAACTTGCTCGCCGCGCTCAGCGCAATATCCAAATTGTCGATGGCCAGGTTTGTGATTTTTCGATGTATCAACAAGCTGACCACAGTGTGGTAGCCGACTTACAAAAAGCCGCTAACGGCGCTTAATGACCGAGTAGGAGAGTCACTATGTTTTTATACTATTGCGATCTTGCTTGGCGCAGCATCAAGAAAACACCCATGTTGTCATTGCTAATGATATTAGCCATATCTATTGGCATTGGTATTACCATCACCACCTTAAATGTCTATAAAACCATGTCCTATAACCCCGCAGGGGAGCGTAGCGAGCAAATTAACTCGGTGCAGTTGTGGAGCCAAGGATTAGATTCATGGGATGATTTTCAATCTAACCTCACTTATACCGATGTGATCAACCTTCGTAATAATAATGAGTTAGCGATAAAGGCAGCCTCATTTCGAACAGGGTTGGCCATGCAGTCAGAGGATCCAGAAATACAGCCAGTATTGAAAGGTGTGCGGGTTACCGATAGTGACTTTTTTACTATTTTTGAGGTGCCTTTTTTATACGGTGATCGCTGGGACAAGAGTGTCGATGCTCAGCCTACTTATCAAGTGGTGATAGGCGAGAAACTAAATCAAAGCTTTTTTGATGGGGTTAATAGTGTCGGCAAAACCATTTACTTAAACCGCAAGCCATATCAAATCGTTGGAGTCATTAAGGACTGGAATCCGCAACCTAAATATTACGACCCAACCAATGAACCTTTTAGTGACGCTGAAGAAATCTACATTCCATTTTCAATAACCCCGCTAGAAGAATTTGATGTCTGGGGTAATACCAGTGGCTGGAAATTTGAGCCGATGGTGACCTATCAAGATAGATTAAATTCTGAAAAAACGTGGATTCATTTTTGGGCGCTATTAAAAACAGATGCAGAGAAGCAGCAGTATAAAAGTTGGCTTAGCCAGTATGTTGAACAACAGCGCAGCTTTGGCCGCTTTACTGATACCGCCAAAACCCCAGCTGAAGCTGTGCAAATTAGCGATATTGAGAAGTGGTTAGTGGATAGTGAAGTTGTGCCACGGGATAACAAAATACTCGTCGGGTTGAGTGTATTATTTTTGACGGTATGTTTAGTCAATATTCTAGGTTTACTACTCACTAAATTTTTAAAACGCGCCCCAGAAGTCGGCGTACGCCGCGCCATTGGTGCTAGCCGCAGACAAATATTCAGCCAATATATGGTTGAGGTGGGCATTATTGGTTTTATCGGTGGTGTGGTTGGGCTGTTATGGGCTTGGGGAGCATTAACCCTGCTTGAGTCACAGTTTAATGTTGATGCCAGTGTGGCAGGGCTTGATAGCACTATGTGGATTATTACCCCATTAATTGCCATTTCAACGGCGGTGTTAGCGGGTGTTTATCCTGCTTGGGTGGTGTGCCGTACTAAACCAAGTGTGTACTTAAAAGCGCAATAGCCAACAAAAAAGGAATTCGACATGTTACATATCAAACCGATTATTTCGAGTTTATTGCGCAGTAAGAGCGCGCCTGTTCTGTTGTTACTGCAAATTATGCTTTCAGTAGCGATTGTGGCTAATGCCAGTTTTATTATTCACGAACGTTTAACCATGATGCAGCGTGTATCTGGCTATGCAGAAGAGCAAATCTTTAAATTTAATGTTTATAACTTTGACCCAGCCATTGATAACCTTGAACAAAACAAGATTGATCAACAAATACTACGCAATTTGCCTAATGTAATCGATGCATCATCTGCCAATATGATGCCATTAAGCGATAGCGGTTGGTCAGATATTTATAATGATGGACCTGATGCTGAAACGGCTAAACAAACGCCTAGTTTTGCTTTTTATTTAGGCAGTGAGCACCTGCTCAATACCATGGGAGCTAAACTCGTTCAAGGACGTAATTTTAGACCTGAAGAAATGAATGACAGTTTAGATGACAGCGGTATGTTGGCGATGGTGTCTCAGCCATTAGCCAAAGCGATTTGGGGCGATGAATCACCCATTGGTAAAGTCATGTATCAAGGTGAGAGTCCCATTGAAATTATCGGGGTGATTGAAAAGCTGCAAGGCGCTTGGATCAATAGTGATAACTTTGAATACAGTGTGATGCAAAATATTGATTTTGGTGGTCAAAGTGCCAATAAAACCTATATGGTGCGAGCATTACCAGAGCATATAGCAGATTTGGAAGCGGTCATCACCAAGGCTTTTCATGCTGAAAACCCGAATCGGGTTATTGCTGATTTTACCTCGCTGTCAGACCTTAAAAAACAGACCTATAGTAATCACCGTTTAATGGCGACAGTGCTGAGTATGATGGTGGTGCTATTGCTATTGATTACTGCATTAGGTTTGACTGGAATGGTGATGTTTAACATTCAGCGCCGCACTAAACAGATTGGTACTCGCCGTGCATTAGGGGCTAAAAAGCGCGATATAGTCAGTTACTTTATGGTGGAAAACTACTTGATTTGTATTGCTGGCGGTATTATCGGTGGCTTACTGGCGATGCAATTAGGTCAACAATTAATGACGCTATATAGCCTGCCTACGCTGCCCAGTGTTTACCCCATCTCTGCTGTGGTGGGTTTATTGTTGGTGACGACACTCGCTGTTATTATTCCTGCCGTTCGCGCCTCAAGTATTTCACCTGCTATGGCAACCCGCAGCGTGTAGGCAAGCTAGTTAAACTGAATGCTCGAGTAAACCGTAAGATACCCTCGTAAATGAGGCTATTTTACGGTAGTTTGAACCCCATAAGGGTATCCCTAAAAAAGAGAACAATGAACACACATGGATAGTATTTTAGTCGTTGATGATAATCATGCCATTTGTAGCGCTCTGACATTAATGTTGGATATTCATGGCTATAAATCATTAAGCTGCGAAACCCCAGAGCAGGCTTTGCTGATTGTTGCAGAGCAAGATATCAGCTTGGTTATTCAGGATATGAACTTCACCCAGGACACCACCTCAGGTGAAGAAGGCCGCCAGCTGTTCTATACCCTCCGGGAACAACAACCCAATTTACCTATCATCTTAATGACCGCCTGGACTCAGCTAGAAACCGCGGTTGAGCTGGTTAAAGCTGGGGCTGCCGATTACATGGGTAAACCTTGGGATGATGCCAAGTTGCTCAATAGCATCAGCAATTTACTGTCGATTTATCACCTTTCAAAACAGAATAATCAATTGTCTCGGGTTGATTCTGAACGCATGAGCGCCATTAAAGACGCTGACTTGTGCGGTATGGTATTTGGCAGCGGCGCCATGCAACGTTGCATTGACTTAGCACTGCAAGTGGCGCGCTCTGATGTGTCGGTGATGATCACCGGGCCCAATGGCGCAGGTAAAGATAAAATAGCTGACATTATTCAAGCCAATTCATTGTTAAAAGATAAGCCGTTTATCAAAGTGAACATTGGCGCCTTACCAATGGAGTTATTAGAAGCAGAGCTGTTTGGCGCCGAAGTAGGGGCTTTTACTGGCGCTAATAAAGTACGCATTGGCCGCTTTGAAGCCGCAGATGGTGGCACGTTATTTTTAGATGAAATTGGTAACTTGCCTTTATCAGGGCAAGTCAAATTATTGCGGGTATTACAAACGGGTGAGTTTGAGCGCTTAGGCAGTCATCAAACTCGAAAAGTGAATGTACGTGTCATCAGTGCTACCAATGCCGACTTAGCCGAAGACATTGCTAATGGTCAGTTTAGAGAAGATTTATTTTATCGCTTAAATGTTATTGAACTAGCGTTAGCGCCGCTTAATCAGCGCATTGATGACATATTACCCTTAGCGAGTTTCTTTGTCGGGGAGACATTTAGTTTTGATAAACAGGCGCAGCAAGCGCTGTTAAATCATCCTTGGTCGGGCAATGTACGTGAGCTTGAAAATGTCTGTAAAAGGGCGGTATTACTGGCTAAATCATCACAACTAAGCTGTGCTGATTTAGGGTTGTCAATGTTGCAAACGCTGACAGAGCAGAATGCACTAACAAAGACTTCATCGCACAACGTACCTCTTACTAAAGAGTTTCCTACTCAAGACCACACAGTTACGTCGACAAACACCACTGTAGAGCCTGATAAGCAACAAATTGAACAGGCGTTAACGGCTCATAATGGGGTGATTTCTAGAGTCGCTAAAGCACTGGGGTTAAGTCGCCAAGCACTGTATCGGCGGATGGAAAAGTATGGCTTGTCAGTAAATAAGTAAATTTTTGCTCAGCTGCGTGGTTATTGAACATCAACTTAGAGAACAAACCTTAAATGAGCCTACGTAACAAACTGGTACTGTCAAATTTAGTCTGCACCTTAGTGTCATTGTTGCTGGCTTACGGTCTATGGCAATGGCTTGGGGATGAGTCCTTATGGGCCGCGGTGGTTGTGAGCCTGGGTTTGTGTTTTTTACTCAGTATGTACCTGACTCGTCAGCTGGCTGAAAGTTTACAAGCGCTGGAAGTTGGGTTACTTAACTTTAAAGATAATGAATTTAGTGTGTCATTACCTGAATATGCTGAGCCGCAACTGAATGAACTGGCTGGTTTATACAATCAAGCCTCGGCCAAGCTGCGAAAAGAGCGGCAGTTTATTTATCAGCGTGAATTAATGCTCGATAAAGTGATACAAAACTCGCCTAACATCATGTTGCTGGTGGATGATAATCAGCGAATTATTTATGCTAACGATGCTGCCAGACACTTATTTAATCAGGGGATTAGAATTGAAGGCATGTTGCTTTCAGAGCTGATTGCAGTGTTACCAAGCGCGTTAAAGCAGGCATTAGAGAGTGAACATGAAGGCTTGTTTTCCATTGATGCCAATGGCGAAGGGTTAAGCGATGATAGCGCGGGTGAAATCGAAACATGGCATATCTCCCGCGGGCAATTTAATCAAAATAATCAACGTCACCATTTAATTTTACTTAAACAATTAACCAAAGAACTTAATCGCCAAGAAGTAGCGGTGTGGAAAAAAGTCATCCGCATTATCAGTCATGAGTTGAATAACTCTGTGGCGCCTATTGCTTCAATGGTCAATTCTGGCAGAGTACTCACTAAAGATTTTGATAACCAAAGATTAGCGCTGATATTCGATACCATCGAAAATCGCACCGCCCATTTAAGCCAGTTTATTTCCCATTATGCCCAATTTGCTAAATTACCCTTACCGAAAAAGGCGCCAGTTAATTGGGATAATTTAATCGAGCAGCTAGCCCAGCAGTATCGGTTCAGTTTAACTTCAGCATTGCCGCAACAAGCCATTGCCTTAGACTGTGTGCAATTAGAGCAAGTGTTAATCAATCTGCTTAAAAATGCCCAAGAATCTGGGGCTGATAAAGATGGGGTCACGGTGGCGTTTCTAGAGGTCAGTCATCCGCTAGTTGGGGTGGTGATCACCATTGAAGATAACGGTTTAGGTATGTCTAGCGAGGTGTTATCTCAAGCCTTATTACCGTTTTATTCAACTAAACAATCGGGCACAGGCATTGGTTTGCCCTTATGCCGCGAAATAGTTGAAGCTCATGGTGGCCATATCACCATGCAAAATCGTAAAGAGAAAGGCTTAAGCGTTAAATTGTGGCTGCCAAATGAGTAGTCGTACTTAGTTAATAACGGTAAGAATAAAGAAAGCCCAATAGATAGTCTCTATTGGGCTTTTTTGAAGTGTTAATCATAGTATTAATAACAATATCACTGTTTAAGCGAGTGATGATTGTTATTGATAAGTGCTACGTATAAGAGCTGTTTATAAATACTCAACTTCCAATGAAATCAACATCGCATCATCATCTTCAGAGGTGAACTCGGCTTTTAATACAAAGTCATCACTTTCGACATTAATGATCTCATACCATGCACTGGCTTGATCGCTAAAGTGTGCCAACATAGCTTCACGGGTGGCTGGGATATTAATGGATTTTAAATAAGCCATAAACTGCTCATCAGACTCAATAGGGTAGTTAATACTCTCAGAGAGTTTTACTTTTTGAATGACATTATTGTAATGCTTAACCTGCACATTTTTTGACAGTAAACTCCAAACGCCGTTGTTTGAAAATTGAATAACATTAGGCACAAAACGGTTAACTAGCGCATCGAGCGTGCTGGGTTGATTGTTCTCAGTAGGTAAAAGTACTTCAGTTAACTTTTGGCTATTGAGCTCCGAAAATAATATCTCATCATTATCACGGCTGTATTTTCTTGATTTAAAGGTGAAACCTGTGAGCAGTAATTCAGGCTCATCGCTGGTGATAGAAGAAAACTCATCAAACTCTAACGTCAGTAAGTTTTTATGATTGGAGACGATATATTCTTCAGTACTGGTTTGCTTTAAATAATCAAGCTTATTGCGCACTTGCAGTACTTCATCACGGTATCCGGCTTTATCATCAATCAGCCAGTTATTATCAAACCTTTCGTTGTAGCTAATTAAATTTTTGCCATTGTAGTTAAGTAATGAGCGATCTTTATAGGATATTTGCTGAATTTTATTGTTGTCGATAATAAACCACAGCTCGCGGCCATATAGCCATGCTTGGGATTGATCTTTTAGGGTAAATAAAGCGCTGGCAGGACCTAGTAATTCAATCAGACGTTGGGTTGAATCATCAATGCTAACCCCGTAGGCGCTAGATAGAGTCACATTAGTTGAAGGAAAGCTTGCTTCTCTTGCAAGGCTAGATAATTCTTTTTCTGACAGTATTGTAATCGCAGGGCTAATTTGTGACTGCGCTAAAGTGACTTGTGGCGCAGTGGTCGTTTTGGGTTTAGCTGTAATGCGATTGGTCGTTGCTGCTGTTGAAACCTTAGTGGCTGGCGCCGGTTTTTTAAAGCTAATGGGTTTACGACTAAGTTGATTATAAGCAGTTTTCACCGAAGATAACCGGTCATCTTCGTCGCAAAAATCAATTAAGTCAGCAGTGATAATAATTTTATTGGCTTCAATTAAATTAGTAATAATGACGGCATCGACCCGCTTTTGTTTGGCTTTTTTCTGGATCAGGCGAAAGCTGGTTTCTATTAATTTATCATTTGAGCTATTTTTAAGGGTATTTTCCACATAGATGCCATCGATCACTGTTGGCGTGCACACAGGCAGATGATCGAGTATCGGTGGTAACGATTTAGCTGAAACTTGTAAACTGACAAAGAGTAAAATGAGAACCAGTAATCTGTTCATAATTTAGCGCTTCCTTGTGGGTGTTTTTATTATTATCCATCACGAAATAAACGTCATTACATACACGATGGTTAAAAGTAACTAATCAATTAGCCTTCTTTTTCATGAGGTTATTTTTGTCACTCCAATTCATTATCAGCTGGAGCACAAGCTCTAACTTAACAATTCATTAACAAAGGTGTCAAAAGATTTTTAGGAATAAGTAGTTAAAAAATGTGCATAAAAACAACTGTTGTTGTTTAATAATAATACAGCTAGGGTGGCGAGTATTAGAGTCGTAATCTGCCAATGGTTTATCTATTTATTAGCAATGACTGACAAACCCTGAACGCGTGAAGGGTTGCGATCGTGACAGTGGCTCAAATTGCAGTGAACAGAGCACTCAGCTAAAGCTTTGATCTAAAGCTTTGAGCTAAAGAATTTAGCTAAAGTATAACTTATCGATATTGTGCATAAAATGGTTAGATTTATGCTGTCAGTAGGCTGGGGTTCATTGCTGGAGGATTACCTTTAGTAACCTCAATCAGGGCGCTGTATCAGTTGCATTGGTGAAGCTGTTACTAGGCTGTTATGACTGACAGCTAATTTAACCAAGGTGTGTTTCTGATTTTAAAGGCTTAATAATGAATCACTTTGTTTAAAATAAATTCTGATGACTGTGCATAAGTTAGTAGTAACGGTTTTACAGGGTGGAATGGTCCATGGGTAATCAATTATTTATAAAACATTAGCTGAATAAAACATTGGGCTTAAAAAGTAATTAATGATTTACTAGTAATTAATGACCTTAACTTACTCGGGCTGCTTTTATGCAAACGTTACTGATTTGTCTGTTTATCACAATCTTATTACCCTATTTAGCCAAGGGGCCAGTTGCTGTGGCAATGGCAAAACTCGGCGGTTATGACAATGCACATCCGCGGGCACAGCAAGCCAAGTTAACCGGTTTTGGCGCAAGAGCACTAGCAGGGCATCAAAACGCCTTTGAATCTTTGATCGTTTTTGGTTTATGCAGTTTAACCGCGATCGCAACTGATAATGTTAATGCTACTGTTTCGACGTTAGCTATGGTGCATGTGGTTGCTAGAGTGAGCTATCACTTGCTGTACTTAAAGGGCTTATCAACTATGCGCTCACTGGCTTGGTTTGTGGCAATTTTCTGTTCATTTGGCATTTTTTGGCAAGCTTTTTAAGCTTGGAAAATTTTAAACTTCTTTAATCGATATAAACCTTTCTACAATTTACCTTTAAGGTCAAATACTGGCATTGTAAAAATTTCATCATATAATTCTTATACCTATTGCTATCAATTGGGTTTATTAGAGGCGCTGCTATGTATACCGAGCAATTAATGATGTTAATCGCCGTATTTGAACGGGCAGCCTTAATGCTGATGCTGCTGTTTTTGCTTACTCGCACCCGCAGCTTTCAAAAAATCATCACCAAACCAAATCGAAAACCGATTGAGATGGCGATGATGTCGCTGTTATTTACTTTATTTGCGGTTATGAGCACCTACACCGGCATTGAGGTCGATGGCTCCTTGGTTAATGTGCGTATTATTGCAGTGTTATCTGGCGGTATCCTTTTTGGCCCTTGGGTGGGGATCCCAGCAGGTATCATCTCAGGGCTGCATCGTTACTTAATTGATCTTGATGGCGCGACTTCAACCGCCTGTTTAATATCGAGTATTTTTGCAGGCTTTCTGGCAAGTTGGATACATGTCGGTGTCGATAAAAAACACTATACCTGGTATGGCATTTTAGCGGGGGTTATCTGCGAGGTGCTGACCATGGTGCTGATTGTGGTGTTTTCAGATGATTATGAGCAGGCAATGGTGATTGTGCGTCACATTGGTTTGCCGATGATATTGGGCACTGTGTCCATCGGGCTGATTATCAAGTTAGTGCAAGATATTGACGATGAAAAAGATTGGATTGCTGCGCAGCAGGCAAAATTGGCCTTAGATATTGCCAATAAAACCTTACCTTATTTTCGTCAAAATGATCGTCAGTCGTTAATTGCGGTTTGCCAGATCATCCGCCTTGATACACAAGCGGATGTGGTGGCGATAACTGATACCACCTCAGTACTGGCTTATGTGGGTATAGGTCAAGAAAACTACCTAGAGCCCCACAATAAAATTAACGAGATGACCGAGCAAGCCGTTGCCACAGGCAAACAAATTATTAGCAATAACCTTGATGCCCATGACTTTCATTCATTGTTAATCATTCCATTAATGGAGAACAATGTCGTTACTGGTACCTTAAAAATATTTTACCGTGAGCCTTATCAAATTAAGTCTTCACTGCGGGAAATGGCGGTGGGATTATCGCAGCTGATTTCTACCCAAATGGAAGTGTCGCGCATCGAACAGTTAAAAACCATGGCCTCAAAAGCAGAGTTTTCGGCGCTGCAAAGTAAAATTAATCCGCATTTTTTATTTAACGCCCTCAATGCTATCTCTACGTTAATACGTATTCGGCCTCAGCAAGCTCGAGAATTGATCGCCAAACTAGCGGATTTTTTGCGCTTTAATTTAGATCACACTGATGAGCTGATAGATATCCAAGAAGAGCTGCAACAGGTGCGGGATTATGCCGCGATTGAGCAGGCGAGATTTGGGCCTAAATTAACCGTCAGCTTTGATATTGATGATGTACACACTTGTGTGCCAAGCTTACTGATACAGCCGCTGGTGGAAAATGCCATTTTACATGGCATTCAGCCTGCGTCTTATCCTGGTGAGGTGCTGATTACGGTTAAAAAGCAGCAAGATGATCGGGTGAAAATTACCATTCGTGATACTGGGGTTGGCATCGATCCGGCTTTGATTGATAAGTTGCACCAAGGAACCATAGACAGCACGAGCATCGGCTTGATGAATGTACACCAAAGGTTAAAGCTACTCTATGGTGCTGGCTTAGAGATTACTGCATTGACAAAAGGCACTGAGATGTCTTTTTTCATTCATTAGAAGACTATAGGGGGAGCTATGTTAAAAGCCTTGATTGTAGAAGATGAATACCTAGCACGAGAAGAGCTGATTTATTTGATCGCAACCCATAGTCAGATTGAAGTGGTAGCGACCTTCGATGATGGTCTTGAAGCTTTTAAATACCTGCAAAGCAATAAAGTGGATGTGATATTTCTTGATATTAATATTCCATCCATTGACGGTATGTTATTGGCGAGAAACATTCATCAATTTTCTGAAAAGCCGCATATCGTGTTTGTGACTGCCTATAAAGAGCACGCCGCAGATGCCTTTGAGTTAGAAGCATTTGATTATTTGCTCAAGCCTTTTAATGAGCAGCGGGCTATTGGGGTGTTGCAAAAACTTGAGCAAGCTCAAAAACACCTACCAGCGGCAGATATCAATGTCGAGTCTTTGCCAGTGAATACCGACAAGCCCAAGCCTAAGGCCAGCAGCCTTAATCAGACCATTAATTTAACCCAAAACAACCGCATTGTGGTCAGCTATATTAGTGATATTTATTATGCGGTTGCCAACGAAAAAATCACTGAGGTATATACTCGCGAAGGGGTGTTTCATGTGCCTTATACCATTACTGATTTGATGGAATGTTTACCGAGCGAATCGTTTTTTCGCTGCCATCGTTCCTATTGCATTAATATCGATAAAATTCGTGAGATCATCCCTTGGACCAATAGCACCTATCTGTTAAAACTGCGCGATATTGACGGTGAAGTGCTGGTGAGTCGCAGTAACATAAAAACCTTTCGAGCACTGATGAACTTATAACCGCTGCTGTCATTGGCTAGCTAACGAACTATTCAACACCGCCTACCCATAAAGACGACTCAAAAAACGATACAACCACCCTTGCTACTGCAGATAAGCTCACTCAGCATTTAACCCCCATAAATGCATTTCATGCCGATATATTGCATTTGATGCCGCTATTTTACAGCTCATGTTTTAGTTAATTCAGACTCTTGTCTTCCTCTCAAAAAGCCGTATTTTGACCACCATATTGTTAAATTAATCATTAATTATTGCTGTGGAGAGTGACACTATGTCAGCACAAATATCAAACCGAGCGCGTATTATGACGCTTATTGGTACCATTTTGGCGCAGTTCGCCTTGGGTTCGGTATACACATGGAGCTTATTCAATGCCCCGTTAGCTGAGAAACTGTCGCTTCCAGTGAGTAATGTGGCGTTTACTTTCGGTATTTTAAGTTTATCACTAGCCGTGGCTTCGTCAGTGTCAGGCAAGTTACAAGAGCGCTTTGGGGTTCGTAATGTCACCATTGGTGCTGGGCTATTAATCGGCGCGAGCTTATTTCTTACTGCGCATGCAGATAGCCTATTAATGCTATATGTATGTGGCGGCCTGTTAGTGGGTTTTGCTGATGGTACCGGTTACCTAATGAGCCTATCTAACTGCGTTAAATTATTCCCTGAACGTAAAGGTTTAGTGTCTGCTTGTGCTATTGGTGCTTATGGCCTTGGCAGTTTAGGCTTTAAATACATCAACATGTATATGCTGACCCATTCAGGTTTGGCGATGACATTTGATACATGGGCTGTGATTGCCATGGTGCTAGTCATTGCGGGTGGATTAATGATGAAAGATGCCCCCCTTCAAGAAGTCTCAACCGCAGAAAACAGCGTTGCAAACAGAGACTTTACACTGGCGCAAGCAATGAAATCATCACAGTTTTGGGTACTAGCATTAATCTTTTTAACCATCTGTATGAGTGGCTTATACGTGATTGGTGTGGCAAAAGACATTGGCGAAGGTTATGTACATTTAAGTATGGCAACAGCAGCATCTGCAGTGGCAGTGATTGCGGTGGCTAACCTTTCAGGTCGTTTAGTTCTTGGTGTGTTATCTGACAAAATGGATCGCATGAAAGTCATCAGCATTGCGCTTATTGTATGTTTAGCGGGGGTCGGTTCACTGTTATTTGTTCACTTAAATGCGTGGAGCTTTTACTTAGCCGTTGCCTGTATCGCCTTTAGTTTTGGTGGCACCATTACTGTGTTCCCATCGCTAGTGAGTGACTTCTTTGGCCTTAACAACTTAACCAAAATTTATGGCTTTATTTATCTTGGCTTTGGTATCGGCAGCATCATTGGCTCTATTGTCGCTTCGTTATTTGGTGGCTTTGTTCCGACTTTCTACTTAATGCTAGGACTTATCGTATTATCAACCGTCATCTCTTTCATGGTGAAGTTACCAGAAAACAAGCCTTCTTTAGCCATGGCTAGCTAGTTTTAATTACGCTATTGGGCCAAGAGGTCTGAATATTGCGTTAAGCTTTTTTCGTTCCAACCTCCTTTTCGCCGCAGCAATGCGGCGTTTTTTTATCTGAACTTAAACAGGTCAGCTTAAGTCTTTGAAAAAGTAGTGCACTTTAACTCGCCAAGCTGCTTTCTCATGTTTAGATTGGTGTTATTGGGGTATGATTCATTATTAATGAAAGGCCCTGAATGAGTATTAACCAATCCTCCTATGAATGAAGATATCACCATTGCACTGCCTTCGCTTATTCATCGCATCGGTGGCAGCGCCGCCAAGCAGGCTAAAGATATGGCTACGCAATATGGTTGTGAGCTTAAGCGAGTGCGTCGTTCTCGCAATTGGCAACTCGTGGGAGATGCCATTAATATTCAGTCTTTTGCCGCACAGTTATCAGGGCAAACTAATAATGAGTTTGCCTACCTGATTAAAAAGCTAAACATCGCACTGCTTGAACATAGTGACAAGTTAGAACCATTAGCCGTAAAACTGGTGCGCCTGCTCACTGAACGCCCGAGTACCACCTTAGCTGAGTTGATACAAAGCACCGGCTGCACAGAGGCTGAAGCCAGAGTGGCTCGTTTTGAGGCTGACTCTTAGTGATGATGCTTTAAGGTGTTATAAGCAGGGCAATGTTGCTGTTTAGATGAAGTATTACAATTTGAATTGGCTTCCATGCCAAGCTCACGAGTTCTCGGAATAAAGAGTGCAGCGTCTCGCAGTTGTATCTGCACATAAGGTCGCTGTTTCACATCTAACTCATAGGGATATGGGTTAGATGTCATTATGATGTAGGGAACATCATTGACTATGTGATCGCGACATTCGTATATTCTATATAGCACCTGCGGCAGGCAATAGATTAAACTGAAGTAATGGACTACTGAAAAAGAGCCAATATAAACGAAGTATAAAGTTGGTGGCTGTAACGCATTTATGCCCAAAAATGAGTTTAAAGTTGGTATATTTTGTAGTGAGCCCCAGAGTTTTCTAGCATTATCTGAACTTATCCAAATTTATTATATTGAGGGAATGCACAAACTCATTTCTGTCCAAAAGTGATTTAGGCGCTTAAATAATACTTGCCTACAAACTTCTCTAATACAAAAAAAGCAGCTAACCACGGTTAGCTGCTTTTTAAAATTCTTTAATTCTTATGTGTATTCAGAAGAATAAGTTTCTGAATAAGTATGAGAATACAGTTCAAATAGGTTTCCAAATGGGTCTTCTAGATAGACCATTTTGTAAGGCTTATTACCATCTTCTGGATGATAGCGCATGATGTCCATTCTGACTTTACCGCCGAATTTTTCAACTCGCTCGATAACGCCTTCAAAGTCATCTGTTTCTAACGAGTAATGGAAGATACCGATTTTAGTGAAGTCGACATGATGTCTTTCTTCGCGGTCTTTCATTTCAAATAACTCAAAGCCGATGCCATCAGAAGTGACGAGGTGGGCGATGTTAAAACCTTTAAAACCATCACCAAATACCGCAATACACATTCTACCAATGGCAGTTTGTTTTTCTTCGATGACTGTTGAATTGCCCATGACAATTTCAAGACCTAATGCTTGGGTATAAAACTCGACGGCTTTATCCATGTCACCAACCATAATACCTACATGACTCATTTTCATAATAATCTCGCTTTATACGTTAATTGCTAAGTTGTTGCTTGTTCGTTTTGATGGAAGAAGTATAGGGCGAAGTAATGATTTAATAAAATTATCAAATTTTATAAAGATAATAATATTTTGTTATTAAATGTATAGTTGGATCTAGTGCATGCTTGGGTCAATTGTATGCTTGGGTCAATTGTATGGTTGGAGCCGAAAGAGATTTGCTGAAGCGGTTCGTGGTTAAGGCTTAGCACCTTTCGCCAGTCATCAGCTAACTGGCTTTAAAGGAGGTTTTGAATATAAAAGTAGATTACTGAGCTTTCATTGAGCGCCAAAATAATTCAAAGCTTGCTTGGCGCTGGCTTGGGTCATTGCCCCATTGCGGGTTGTCAGTAAAATAGCGAATAGCGGCAAGGTATTGGCCGTGACAGTTTTCAAGCATTAGCGCAACTGGAAAATCAGCAATAATCTTTTGTTGCTGGCCTTTACTAATAAGCTGCACTACAAAATGCAAAATACCGTTCATGGCTTGACCGCGAATTGCCGCATCAATGTCGCTGGACATAGAAAATTGCAAAAAGAAGCGCTGCTTAATAGGGTGCTTTAAGGCCCAATCAATCGCTTGTTGCCAAAGGTATTCGGCATCGGTTTTTAAATCTTCGCCAGCATTGTCAAAGGTGGACAATGCTTGAGTAATGTCATCAGCAAATTCTTGTTTAATTGAAACAAATAAATGATTGAGTAAATCATCTTTACTGGGAAAGTGATGAAATAATGTCCCAGTGGCGACAGCGGCTTTTTTAGCGATGGATGCGGTGGATGTGCCATGAAACCCTTGCTCAACAAATAGCTGTAAAGCGCTATCGAGTATCGCTTGTTTCTTGTCTACTTTAGGTTTTTTGTTGGCTACAGTTTGGGTCATATGCTGTTCGTATTTTCAATGAGCTATTTATTAATGGGCTCTTTATTAAAGGAGTGTTGATGAGTGAGCGATTTATCAATCGGGATTTTGAGCGTGCGAGTTTAGCACCAAGGCGATAATCGCACACTCAATTATTGGCATTTATCTAGCGCATTAGCGTAAGAAAAACTTCATCAACAAGGCTTGGATTTTAGTGCCATAAGGCGGGTGCACAAATAAACCTGAATTGAACTTGCCGCTTTTTAAGACCGTTTTCGCATGGCTAAAAGTCAAAAAGCCTTCCTTACCATGATAATGGCCCATACCTGAAGGGCCAATACCGCCAAACGGGGCGTCATCGGCTGCCACATGGAAGATAGTTTCGTTAATACATACGCCACCAGAGTGGGTTTGTTGGATAATATTTTGCTGGGTTTGACTGTCAAAACTCATGATATAAAGCGCTAATGGGCGCTCATTGTTATTGATATATTCAATGGCTTCATCAAGGTCTTTATAACCGATTATCGGCAGTAATGGCCCGAAGATTTCTTGTTGCATAATGGCCATATCAGCACTGACATTGGTCACTAGCTGTGTTGGTAATTTACGTATTTCGCTATCAATGCTGAACTCAGTTGCGGGGTGAATGGTCGCGCCTTTTTGTTTAGCGTCATCAAGTACCGCGAGTAAGCGACTGTATTGACGCTGATTAATCACATTGCCGTAGTCTTCATTACTGGCAAAATCTGGGTACATGTTATTAAAACGAGTTTTGTAGGCACTGATTAGCGCATCGATTTTGTCTTCTGGACATAAAATATAATCGGGTGCGACGCAGATTTGGCCTGCATTTAAACACTTACCGTAAATAAGGCGCTCAACAGCAGTATCGATATCAATATCAGGCGCTACAATGACTGGTGACTTACCGCCTAGCTCAAGAGTCACTGGGGTGAGGTTATCAGCAGCTGCGCGCATGACATGGCGACCCACTGTTGTAGAACCTGTAAATAATAGGTGGTCAAAGGGTAGGGCTGAGAATTGCGCGGCAACATCGGCTTCGCCTTCCACTACGACAACTTCATCTTGGCTAAATATCTCTGCTAATAAGCGAATCAATACTTGGTTGGTGTCTGGGGTAAATTCTGACATTTTAAGCATGGCGCGATTACCTGCTGCAATGGCGGTAATTAACGGGCCAACAGCCAGCATGACAGGGAAATTCCACGGCACGATTATGCCAACAACGCCAAGGGGTTGGTAATGCACTGTGACCGAAGAAGGGGACAGCAATAACCCTGCATGGCGTTTATTGGGTTTCATCCATGATTTTAGATGTTTCAGACTGTAGTTGATGTTATTCACACAAGGCATGATGTCTGAAATCATGGTGTCATTGGCTGAGCGATGGCCATAATCTGTGGCTAATGCACTAACAAATTGCTCACTATAACTGAGCAAGCCGGCTTTGAGTTTATTGAGTTTATCAACTCTGGATTGGTAACTAGGCGCAGGCATTGACTGATAGGCTTGGCGTTGCTGCTGAAGTAATTGTTTTAATGGACTTTGCTGAACATTGTTAGCGGCCATATTCATAAAGCGCTCCTAGAGTGATATTGATACTGACATCATTTCAATAAATTAAAAAAACCGACTGATTAGTCGGTTTAGTATGTGCTGAGTTAGGTCTAATTGCAAGCCTTTGGATTCTTGAGCTGGGTCAAGGTGGTTTTTTACTATTTGCACTACACTTTAATTAGGAGGATATTTAAGTAGTTTGTATCTGAAACTATCATGTTAACGATGGTTATTTTTTATAACTATGGTCATGATTACAGTGATGATGCTTATGGAAAAGTGACTGAAATTGTTCATACTTTTAGTTTACTTTATACCGCTAGCTATATTTACTTAAATAAGTGGGATAAGTTTGTTTAATGCTAAAGCTCACTTATTTTATCTACAGGAGGAACTCACATGCGTTCACGTTCAATATTATGGCCAACAGATTTTTCTGAAACGGCATCCCATGCGCTGCGATATGCCATTGAAATGGCCAATTTATATGAAGTGGGTATTCGTATTTTACATGTGGTTTCTCAGCCCCTTGGTGACGAGAACTACATGATTTTGGCTATTACTCCTGAGGAACTCGCTAAAAGCATGGAAGAGGCTGCAGCCACCAAAATGCAAAATTTACTTGCTGATTTAAATACTGACTTGAAGGTCGAAACCGTAATTAGGCGTGGTGATGCCATTGAAGAAATTGTCGATGAGGCCAACAAAGGCGACATTGGTATGGTGGTGATTGCCAGCCATGGACGCAGTGGTCTAGCGCATTTTCTGCACAGTAATGTTGCTGAAGAGGTGGCTAATCAGGCCAGTTGTCCTGTGCTTGTGGTTAAGTAGCGCTAGTTAACAAGTGCTAGTTAACAAGTGCTAACTAGCGCTAACTCGCATTGGTTGATTATTTAGAGCTAGTTATTCACCATTAGCCAATATGCCATTAAGATAAGCGTTTATATCCAATTACGGTAATCTTGCTTAATGGTTTGCATGGCTTTTTCGGCAATGAATAAGGCGTCTTTTTCAGCGATATAGGGCAGAGTTAAGCTGCCGCTAGCTAGGCCAATTTCGATATAGGCATGACTGCTGCGTTGTTGCCCTTTTGTTTGGGTGATAGATACGTGCTGTATTTTTTCATAAGGGATCCGTTTCCAATGATGGCCAAATAAGCCGCTATGTTGCCATAACACTTCATCTTCAATCACATAGCCCCACTGCTTGTACCGCAAAAATGTTAGTCCCATAACCGCAGTAGCAATCAATAAAGCCACTTCAGAGATCGGATTTAAGCCGGTAAAGATTAAAATTAATAGCGCTGGAATGTACATTAACAAGCCGCGTCTTAAAAACCATGCCAAAGCAATAGCTTGGTATCGCGCTGGGATATTAGTTGTCCCGCCTGCTAATTGCGGTATTTGCGCCAATATTGCAGCAATCTCTGCAGTTTTAACGCTGGGCAGTAACATATGCTCAGTAGTTTTTTGCTCAACCTCTTGGCCTTTAACCTGCTTAAAATACAGTGTCCATAAGCCTAATAATTTAGCTAAAAATGGCTGACTAAAGTGCACTAGCTGCACTCGGCGAATAGCTAATGCGTCTTGCTGGTGGGAGATCACCCCGCCGCTGCGCTGCAGGGTTTGTTGCTGTTTTTCTAATGTATAAGGATGATATTTAAGTACTGCCGCCACAATAGAAATTATTGAAAACAGGCAATATACCAACAACAATGTCAGCATAATGGCAATGGCTTGTAGAGCAATACTTGGGCCGCTATAGCTGACAACAGCGCTCCAAAATTGTTGAATAATAGGAAGCTCGACGATCTGCTCCCATTTAATTTGTCCCATAATGGGGCCTGCTATCACCGCAAACCAAATCAAATTATTTTGATAAAAACCAAATTGGATTAGCTGCTTTAAATTACGCACTACAATCGTGTTGTGGGTTTTATCGCTAGGTGTGTTAACACTATTGGCAGTGTTTTTAGTGCTGATTTCATCGACAGCGTCATTAGTTGCAAGCTGCTGGGGAGCGAGTTGCAGTAATTGCTGTTTAAGCTTGCTGGCTTGGGCTGCATCTAGCGCCGATAAATGCGCTTCGTCATCTTTTGAGCCTGCAGTTTCAACGATTAAGGTGCCGAGCTTAAATGGCTTGAAATAAAATGGCTGGCTGTAACGAATATTTTGAATTTTGTTGAGTGGGATTTCATCTTTACGGGTAAAAAACAGCCCACGTTTAATATTGAGTTGTTGCCCTGAAAGCTTAAAGCGGTAGGTTCGCCATTGAATGAATGAGAATATAGTCAGTAAAAGTATTGCCGCAACAAAGCCGAGCAGGCCCATTTGTAAATCAAAACCACTCTGCCAACCGGCATACACCACAGGAATGATGGCGTAACCATTAGATAAAATGGCTTTTGCGCTGCCAAAAATAAAGCTTAGCATTGACCAAGGAGACAGCGATTGCCATTGGGTTAAGGCATTGACATTTTTGTCAGTTGTAGTGGATTTTGAGCTTGACGTTGAAGTCGCTTTTTTTGCTTGTGATGAAGGATTCTCAGAGGTTTGCAGTGAAGAATGCGCTACTGAAATCTTGTTATCTTTTTGAGGCTCATTTGGCTGGTTACTCATCAGCGGCCTCTTTTGTTAGCGGCTTTTCAGTGTTTATTGCAGGGCTTATATTTGAGCTTGTATCTGAACTTATATCAGAGGCTATATTAGAGCTTATGTCGGAGCCTAAATTAGAGCTTATATTAGAGCTTGTATCTGAGCTTATGCCAGAGCCTATATTAGAGCTTATGTCAGAGCTTATATCTGAGGAGAGCGGTTGTTGATGATAAGAGGCTTTATTCAGTAAGTGCTGCCTTAACTTTTCTGCCAAGGTAAAGCTCAGTCCCGGGAGGAAAATCTCTGCCGCGCCACTGCCAGCACTGAAGCACTTTATGGTGGCTAAGTTGAAGCGCCTTTGCAATGGGTTTTGCGACAAACTCACGTGCTGCAAGCGGCTATAAGGTAAAGCTGTGGTCTTTATCCACCATAAGCCTTGGCGTATTAATATTTCATGTTCAAGTACGCCGTAGCGCAACTTTTTAGCCGCCAAAAAGCGGATCAATGTCAGCACGACTCCGGCAATCAATACTCCACTAATGATGAGGTATTCATTACGCCCTAAGGCTTGGTTTAATGTCATGACGACAACTAACGCGGCTAATATTAACAGTAACAGCCCAATGCTTTGGCTGAATATTTGCTTCGGGTAGTTTTTATCTACCTTGGTTAATGTCACTTCTGTATAGCTCTGCCACTTTGCCTCAGCTATGAGCAGTTTTTCTGAGGTGCTAGCTACTGTCACATCTGATTCTGGTGTGGCCGACATATATAAATCCTTTTGCTAAGTTAGTCGCAACTGTTTGCTAAAAGCTTGTTTACTAAAAGCTTGATTGGTAGAGATTGATGAATAATAAGTGTCGATTAGTCTTTCTTAACCACTCATAATCCATTACTTTAAGCTTATATAGTATATGGGATTGAGTAATATGGAAAAAGTAACTGCTGCAGCGGCTAATAATGGATTTTTAGTGCGACCTGTCTCTAAAGCGCAAAAAGCGTTTTTACGTAAAATCTATCTGGCGGGACTCATTGAGCAGCAACAGCATAATTTGTTGTCATTACAAAAGCAGACCCAAATGCCAAGACGCACCTTGCAAGACAACATAGCAGCTTTCACTGACATAGGCATTGATGTGCAATTTGTACAGCAGGGGCAAAGACACAATGCGGGTTTTTATCAGCTGCTGGATTGGGGGCCGATTAATGGAGCTTGGGTAAACAGTCATTTTGATAAAATTACATTAGCACTTGAGCTATCTTTAACTGGCGACGCTATGGGTTAATGCCTGTTCACTATTACATATTCTGTTTCTGCCGGCTCGTTTAGCTTGATATAGGTGTTTATCGGCTTGTTCAATTAAGGCTGGTAATTGATAGATTTCAGCATTACTGGTCACTATGCCAATACTGGCTGTAACCTGCACTTTAACGTGTTGGTGCTGCAAATTGAGTTTGGCAATATTTTCACAAATCCGCATTGCTAAACTATCGGCCTCTTTTGCAGCCGTTTGCGGTAAAAAAACAATAAACTCTTCGCCACCCCAGCGCGCCACAATATCATTTTTTCGTAGGGTATCTCTAATGATAGATGCGACTTTAACCAAGACTAAATCACCAAAAATATGCCCATATTTATCATTAATATCTTTAAACTTATCGATATCAATCATTACGATAGAAGGGGTATTACTCGGCGATTCCATAGTGCCATTGGCTTGATTAAATTGCGGCTCCACTAATTGGTAAAAAGCGCGGCGATTATTAAGCAGGGTTAACGGATCCATTTGAGCCATCTTTTCTGCGATCAGTTTTTCATTTTCGATTCGTCTAAATCGCTCAGTTAATGCTAATGCCAGTAAAAGTACATCAATACCTACCCCTATTTCAGCAGCGCGATAAGTAAAGTCATTAAATGGAATATATGACCACACCGCAAGCGCGGTTATGGCAATACCTATCATTGATGATATTGAAGCCAGTAAAAATAACCGTGCGGAAATATTGCCGAAATTTAATGACAGCACCCCTAATACAATCATCAAGCCACTGAATAACAGCATCAAATCAAAAGCAAAAATCAACCCTAATACTCGGTCTTGCAGTATCACTGCCAACAGCATCAATATTGGAAAAAGTACGCATAAGCTTTTTAAGATGTTATGTAATAGCGGCAGTTGATATCGCAGACGTAAAAAGTGGCACGCGAATACAATGCCACTGGAGCAGAAGGTGACCATAAGGATTGGCACAGCCCATTGTTGCCAATAAGGCGAATTTGGCCAAAGCCATAACGAACCATGACCGCTATATGCCATATTTAATATTAGAAAGTTAAGCAGGTATAGGCAGTAGTAAAAGTAGCTTCTCAGACGTAAGCCTAAAAATAAAATAAAGTTATAAATCAGCAGCGCAATAATCGCGCCGTATAAAAAACCGTAACTATAGGAGTTAAATATACTGTTTTGAGCGCTTTGGCTTTCATCAAATAAATATACCGGAATGACCATGGCATCTAAGGTTTGAAGCCTAATTAATACCGTGGTTATACCTGGTGGATAGCTATATTGAAAATTATAGCTGGGTTGAAAAGTCGGTTGTTTATAAAATAGCGATAGATCACCTTGGTGCTCAAAATGAGCAATTCTATCTGAGCTTAGCCAATAAGCACTGACTTCATCGAGCCAGTAATTATCAAAGTGGATGATGCGGTTTATCAGAGTTTGAGTTGGATTATTAATGGATAGACTAATCCATACAGGGTTAGAGCCGATGCCGTAGTTGCTAATTTCCTCGCTGCCTGACTGGAAGTGGCCATTACGGAATAATTGATAAGCTTGCGATGCGTTAATACGATCTGTTTCGGTGTAATACCCTATAGATTGGCCTATTGGCGCGGTGTAAGTCTCAGTTAAGTTGAGCTTTTCAGCATGGGCATTGCTGATGTTGAACATGGCAATGCTTAAGCAGAACATAATGCTTAGATTGACAAGCAGATCCAATATCCATTTCATAAGTGCAATAAACTACCTTTATCTTTTATAGACTAACAGTGCTAAAACCGCCGATAAGATAGTGGCGGCGCTGCTGCAATGACGGTGTTGGGATAAACATTAAGGCGGTTCACCTAGCTTAATAAAACAGCTTACGTTGTAATTTTAGGCTCTCATAAAGTTTAGTGAGTTAATGTTAGAAAAGTGTAAAATAATGTATTGATATACTAAAGGATTAGTCACAAAGTGTCGGTTGTCAACGTTAGCCTCTCTTTAAGAGGCAAAAGGAGGGCGGGGGTGAAACAAATCGAGTTTAAATTATCTGATCAGCACAGCAGTGACAATCAAAATAGCCCCAGCGCTAAATCCAAGAGCCATGGCGCGCCAATAACTGCGCCAATAACGTATATAAAGGGCTTTTTATCACGCGGGGAGCAGCAACAGTTGCTAGCCGATGCCGATAGCTACCCCTTTGAAAAACCGATAATTACGCTTTTTGGTAAACAGCATCCTATCCCTCGCGCTCAAGTATGGTTTGCTGATCCTGGTTGTGAATATCAATATTCTTCTTTATTAATTTCACCGCAGCCTTGGCCACACTTATTAGCAGATTTAAGGCAGCGGCTGCGGGATGAACTGCAGTTTAATTGCAACGGGGTATTGGTTAATCGTTATCAAAACGGTTTAGATTCTATGGGCTGGCATAGTGATGATGAGCCTGAAATAGTAGCCAATAGCGCAATTGTGTCAGTCAGTATTGGCGCCAGTCGAACTTTTGCCTTACGGCATAAAAGCCTCAATATAAAACAAAACGTTGAGCTTGAAAGCGGTGATTTACTCATTATGCATCAAGGGATGCAATCACAGTGGCAGCATGCAGTACCAAAGCGTTTAAAGGTTAAGAACTGTCGGTTAAATCTAACCTTTAGGCAGTTAATTGTCGGCTATCATCAATTGAAGGGATAATTCATCAGCGTAATCTTTAACTTACTAGGTTAGCTTGCATTGTTAACTAAAATTGCCACTTAAATCAGATTGCCGACTGGCTAGTTTGATTTATGGGGAGTTAAGCAGTAGTCTTCAAACTTTAAAATGTAGTTATAAAGAGTTTGTTATGTCAGTTGAACAAATCATTAGCGATAAACTGAACCAGTCTTTTAGTCCGATACATTTAGATGTGCTTAATGAAAGCAATCGCCACCATGTGCCGCCTAACTCAGAAACACACTTCAAAGTGGTGGTGGTGAGTGAGCAGTTTGAAGCGCAGCGATTAATTGCCCGCCACCGAGCAATAAATGCTGTGTTAGCGGATGAGTTAGCCAACGGCGTGCATGCACTTTCCATTAATGCATATACTCAGGCTGAGTGGCAAGCATTAGATGCAGTGCCTAAAACGCCAAATTGTAAAGGTTAATCCATAAGGCCATTTATGGTCATTGTAGATTAAGGCAAACTAGCCAAATTAGCTTAAAAATCAAAACCTCGTCTTTAGATGAGGTTTTTTGCTTTTTAGTCTTTAGTGTTTTAATAAAAGTAATAAGTATCGGTCATCAGTTTGTCACACAGACAGGTTATTACATGAAGATAACTCCGGTTTATCCCATGTTTACATAGCTGTCTGGTTTCAATTTTGATGCTATGATGCCAAACATCTTTTACTTAGCCTTAAGGAATGAGTCATGCCTTTACTTGATAGTTTCACTGTTGATCATACACGAATGGAAGCTCCTGCTGTGCGTGTCGCAAAGCATATGAGTACACCTAAAGGTGACACCATTACGGTATTTGACTTGCGTTTTTGTACGCCAAATAAAGATATTTTAAGTGAACGTGGTATTCATACCCTTGAGCACTTATTTGCCGGTTTTATGCGTGATCATTTGAATGGTGACTCGGTAGAAATTATTGATATATCGCCAATGGGTTGTCGCACCGGTTTTTACATGAGCTTAATTGGTCAGCCGACAGAGCGGGTTGTTGCCGATGCGTGGCTTGCAGCAATGGGTGATGTACTTAAAGTGGTTGAACAAAGTGAGATCCCTGAATTAAATGAGTATCAGTGTGGCACTTATGACATGCACTCACTTGATCAAGCCCAAGATATTGCTCGTGCAATCATTGCCGCTGGTGTAAGTGTCAATCGTAATGATGACCTTAAATTGAGTGACGACATTTTAGGTACGCTATAGGCTAGCTGTTAATCCTAGGTTTTAGTTTGACACCAAAGCGGCTTCGGCCGCTTTGTTTTTTTTGTGGTTAATTTTATTAAAATACTGTTTTTATTTGCATGAAAACGTTATTGTTAAAAGTTAGTAATAGGATGTTATTTATAATAATAAAGGCGTAGCGGATTGCGATGCCGATGATGTATTTTGGGAGTTAACCATGTCTAAAGGCCAATTCAGCTTGTCTGTAATTGCTTCTGCTGTGCTGTTTGTGTGTCATTCTTCAAGTTTTGCTGCAAGCTCTGTGACGGCATCCTTGGATGAATCAAATAATACTGTTGTACTCGACCAGCCTCAGACAGCTCCATTTCATTATCGCAGCAGTACAATACCCCTAGCATTGTCAGGAATGACAATCATGCCTGCTGCCATGGGGCAAACCACTGACATCAGTCATCGCGGCGCGGTCAATGGCATTGCGATTTCTCAAGATAGAGTATCCTTTTCACCGTCTCCTTATTCAGCGCCTCATTTAGTGTTACAACCGAATTTAGCCTTACAAACCCAAGTGACTACAGCCAGCATGACTGGAGTGACAAAAGGCGGTAAAGGGGCTTTTGGTAGTGTGGATTACACCACGGCGCAGATCAGCCCAACAAAATTAGATGCTCAGGCTAACATCGAAATTAATGATAATGGTGGTGGCCGCGTGGGCGCCATTGCCAGTGGCTTAAATAAAGAATACGGCATGCTGTTTGCGGTGGATTACCAAAATACCGCCGAAGAAACAGGTTTTGTGACCAACCTTGATAGCGACCACAGCCAAACCGATATCATGTTCAAAATTAATGCTGATAGTCTTGCTGGCGCTAGAAACCCACAAACGACAGAGTTTATGTACCAATACACTAACTCAGAAAATGATCACTCCAATATCGGTTTAACCAGCCAAGATTGGCAGGCTAAACCGGGTAGGGCGTATTCGGCTACCGAAAATGATAACCGTGAAGGCCAGCGCCATAAGTATCAAGTGAGCCATATTGTTAATCTTAGTGATGGCTCGGTGGTGATGTCCGATTTTTATTACCAATCCTATGATGAGCAAATCTCGCAATTAAACTCGTTATCTGGCGTGTTTATTGGTACAACAGAATTATCAGCGATTTCAGCTTTTGATAAAGCCCCGACTACAGGCGGTTTGGCTTTAGGCTCTATGCTTGAAGATAATCAATATTCGGGCTATGGCTTGCAAACGGAAGGTGTAAGTCAATATGGCGCTCATCAAGTGACCTATGGTGCGCTGTTTCATTCAGATAAAGCCAAAATGCGTTTTGGCCAGCAAGATTGGACCTGGAGCCAAGATAGAAGTCTTGCGAGCACCAATATTGATAATGCGCTGCTAGCTTATATCGACGATGTTAACGTACTCATTACCAGCGCTGACGCCAAACTCAACTATGGCGCTTTGTCGATAAACTTAGGCTTGAGCTTTGAAAGTGTCAGTACTACTCGCGAAATTGACGTTGAAGCCTATGGCATAGAGGCGGCTGATTTTTCTGATGATGGCTGGATCCCGGCAATCGAAATTGCCTATACCACAGGTGCTTGGAAAGCGGCTGTTTCAGCTAAGCAAGCTTGGACAGCTGCATCAGCGGGCAATGCATTGCAACAAGCGCAGGAGTCGTTGCAGTATCAATTAGCACTTGGCTATAGCAATGATGCACTAAATGTTGGTTTAAATGCTTACGTACAAGACTTTGATAATCAACATGTGACTTGTATGTGGAGTATGGCGTGTGATTATTCACAGCGTTATGTACAAGACAATTTTAACGATACGTCCGTTAACGGCATCGACTTGTCGGTCGATTACACTGTCGGCTTTGATAGCTTTTCAATCCCTCTTTCTGCTCAATACCAATACAGCCAAGCTGAGTTTGGAGACTCTGGTTTTAACGACTTAATCGGTCTTTATGTAAAAGGCGAACAACTTCCTTGGGTACCTGAGCAACAATTAGCTTTAAATGCGGGCTTAATAATGGGTCAATTTAGTGTCATCGCCCAAGCTTTATATCAATCAGAAATGGGTTATGCCACTGCCATTAATGGCGGTGAACAAATTGATACACAATGGAAGCTAGACTTAGCAGCTAACTATCATATTTCTAATGTGCACGAAGTTTATTTGCGTATAGAAAACTTACTTGACGAGGATTTAGTCAGTCAACAGTCTAATTTAGGCATTACTTCTCAAGGCGAGATGCTGAGTTACCTTGGATATCAGGCCAGATTTTAACTGTCTCACCTCTTCTTCCTCTTGTAGGTGCTTGTTTTAATTCTGCTTTAGTATGGGCTATTTTAGCTCGTACTAAAGCGAATTTTGTTAACAAATCCGTAAATCACTTCTTATATTATTTCTTTTAAAATTAATGTTATAGTGCCTGTGTTACTGAAATATTGCATTCAATGACGTTAAATCAGACTGTTCCACACCCTATTTGAGTGAATTGTTTAAAAATGAACAATCTAAAAATTCAATCACTGGTTTTTTTCGTGGCGATAGCGCACATTTTGGGGTAAAATGCGCGCGACCAGCGTGATTGCGATCGCATTTTCGTGATAAATCTGCGCTAGCTCAACACTGAAGTGTTTGTTAACACTTTGTTTTCTTTTGGGTAGGAACGCGGCGCATTGTCTTTCCTTCAAACGTAGTGCTTGTGGATATGATTACAATAAAGAAAGGATTGGAACTACCTCTAGCAGGTGGCCCTGAGCAAGTTATCCATAATGGCCCAGCCATTAAGAACGTAGCGACTTTGGGTGAAGAGTATATTGGCTTACGTCCAACGATGAAAATCAAGGTTGGCGAAAAAGTCTTGAAAGGTCAGGTGATTTTTGAAGATAAAAAGAACCTTGGCGTTAAATATACTGCTTTAGCTAGTGGTACTGTATTAGAAATTAACCGGGGTGCGAAACGTGTACTTCAGTCAGTGGTTATTGGCGTTGAAGGTGATGATAAAGTCAGCTTTACTCAATATAGTGCTGATAAACTTAACACGTTAGATGCTAACGTTGTCAGAGAAAACTTGATTGAATCAGGTCTTTGGACAGCTTTACGAACTCGCCCTTTCAGTAAAGTACCTGCTGTTGATTCAGTCGCTGCTGGTATTTTCGTCACCGCAATTGATACTCAACCACTTGCTGCAGATCCTGCTGTAGTGATTGCTGAGCATAAAGATGATTTTGCTAACGGCTTGACGCTACTAGCGAAATTAACAGAAGGCAAACTTTTCCTTGCTAAAGCGCCTGGTGCTGATATCCCTTCTGGCAATGCTCAAGTTGAAGAGTTTGCAGGTATACATCCTGCTGGCCTAGTGGGCACTCACATTCATCATCTTCTTCCTGCTTCTGCAACACGTACGGTTTGGCATATTGGCTACCAAGACGTGATTGCTGTTGGTCAATTATTCACTCAAGGTGAACTTAACACTCAACGTGTTATTGCGATTACTGGCCCTGAAGCTAAAAACCCACGTTTAGTTCGTACAGTATTAGGTGCTAGCACTGTTGAATTAACTGCTGGAGAAATTGAAACTGACAATGTTCGAGTTATCTCAGGTTCAGTATTAAGCGGGCGCCAAGCGGCGGGTCCTCATGGCTATTTAGGTCGCTATCATCAACAACTTAGCTTGTTGAAAGAAGGCAATGAAAAAGAATTATTTGGTTGGGCTATGCCTGGTGCTGATAAGTTCTCTATCACTCGCGCATTCTTAGGTCACTTAAACCGTACAGGTCTGTTCAATATGACCACAACTACGGGTGGTTCAGATCGTGCCATGGTGCCAATTGGTAACTATGAACGTGTTGTTCCATTAGATATCTTACCGACAATGTTACTTCGCGATCTTGTTTCTGGTGATTATGACGGTGCTGCTGCACTGGGCGCACTAGAGCTAGATGAAGAAGATTTGGCATTGTGTACCTTCGTATGTCCAGGCAAGTATGACTATGCATCATATCTGCGTGATTGTTTAGATACGATCGAGAGGGAAGGCTAATGAGCTTGAAAGATTTTATCGAGCGTATTGAACCGCAATTTGAAAAAGGCGGCAAGTACGAGAAGTGGTACGCCCTTTATGAAGCGGCTGCTACTGTGTTTTACACTCCAGGTAAAGTAAACAAAGGCACCACGCACGTGCGTGACAGCCTTGATCTAAAACGTATGATGATTACGGTTTGGGCCTGTACTTTCCCGGCAATGTTCTTTGGTATGTACAACGTTGGCTTGCAAGCTCAAGATGCGCTGATGGCTGGCTTTGCAACTCCTGATGTATGGCAAGTCAGCCTATTCAGCCTATTTGGTACTGAATTAACCGCAAGTTCAGGTGTGCCTGCACTGATGTGGTATGGCGCTTGTTGGTTCCTACCTATTTATGCGGTGACTTTTGCCGTTGGTGGTTTCTGGGAAGTCTTATTCGCGTCTGTACGTGGCCATGAAGTTAACGAAGGTTTCTTTGTAACTTCCATTCTATTTGCGCTGACCTTACCAGCAACTATTCCATTATGGATGGTTGCACTGGGTATTACCTTTGGTGTTGTGGTTGCAAAAGAAGTGTTTGGCGGCACAGGTCGTAACTTCTTAAACCCAGCGTTAGCGGGTCGTGCATTCTTATTCTTTGCGTATCCGTTAAGCATGTCAGGTGACACAACATGGGTTGTGGCTGACGGTTTCTCTGGTGCTACGGCATTGAGCCAAGCTGCACAGGGCACGTTTGAATATACTAGCGCTAACTGGTGGGATGCCTTCTTAGGTTTCATTCCAGGTTCCGTGGGTGAAGTCTCTACCTTTGCTATTTTGCTAGGTGGTGCAGTTATCGTTTATACCCGTATCGCCTCATGGCGTATTATTTCAGGTGTGATGTTGGGCATGATTGCAGTTTCTTACCTACTTAACTTTATCGGTAGCGACACTAATGCAATGTTTGCAACACCTTGGTATTGGCATCTTGTTTTAGGTGGATTTGCCTTCGGTATGATGTTTATGGCGACGGACCCAGTTTCTGCGTCTTTCACTAACAATGCTAAATGGGCTTACGGTATCTTAATTGGTGCAATGGCAGTGTTTATTCGCGTCATTAACCCAGCGTTCCCTGAAGGAATGATGTTAGCCATCCTGTTTGCTAACTTATTTGCACCGTTATTTGACCATTTCGTGGTTCAAGCAAATGTGAAGCGGAGGATTGCTCGTGGCCAGTAATAAAGAATCAATCGGCAAAACATTATTTGTTGTAATCGGCCTGTGTTTTATCTGCTCAATGTTGGTATCAACTGCAGCAGTATTACTTAAGCCAATTCAGCAAGAGAATAAATTGCTAGATAAGCAAAAGTACATTCTTGAAGCGGCAGGTTTAGTGGATACTAAAGCTGGCAAAGTTGAGAAAGACGTTATTATTGCAAAGTATGGTAAGTACGTTGAAGCTCGTCTTGTTGATTTAAAAACCGGTGAGTTTGTTGAAGGTGATGCTGATACTTTTGATGTTGAAAAAGCGGCACGTACGCCTGCAACGTCTTTTAAGCCTGAAAATGACATTGCCTCTGTTAAGCGCGTTGCAAATCAAGGTGTTGTTTATCTAGTTAAAGATGACAACAATGAACTACAAACCGTGATTATTCCTGTTAAAGGCTACGGTTTATGGTCAACCATGTTTGCATTCTTAGCGGTTGAAGCGGATATGAATACCATTCGCAGCTTAGTGTATTACGACTTCACTGGTTCTGGTGAAACACCGGGCCTAGGTGGTGAAGTTCAAAACCCTCAGTGGATTGCTAAGTGGGAAGGTAAAAAACTTTATGACGACAATGGCGACTTAGCTATTCAAGTCACTAAGATCCCGACAATTGCATCTTCAGTTCACGGTGTTGATGCCTTATCTGGTGCGACGTTGACCAGTAACGGTGTTCAGTACTCGCTAACGTTTTGGTTAGGTGAAGAAGGTTTTGCACGCTTTATCGAAAAAGCACGCAATGGAGGACTAGGCTAATGGCTGACGTTAAAGAACTTAAACAGGTTCTGACTGGACCTATCATTAATAACAACCCAATTGCTCTGCAAATTCTGGGTGTATGTAGTGCACTGGCTGTTACCGCTAAAATGGAAACGGCTATTGTTATGACATTAGCATTGACTGCGGTGACCGCGTGTTCGAACTTATTTATTTCGTTACTACGTAATCATATTCCAAGCAGCGTTCGTATTATTGTGCAAATGACAATTATTGCTTCATTAGTAATTGTTGTAGACCAAGTATTGCAAGCTTACGCCTATGACGTAGCGAAGCAATTATCAGTATTTGTTGGCTTGATTATCACCAACTGTATTGTAATGGGTCGCGCAGAAGCATACGCAATGAAAACGCCGCCTCTAATGAGCTTTATGGACGGTATTGGTAATGGCTTAGGCTATGGCGCCATCCTATTATCAGTTGGTTTCTTCCGTGAACTACTCGGTAATGGTTCATTGTTCGGCGTTGAAATCCTCAGCAAAATCTCTGACGGTGGTTGGTATCAGCCTAATGGCTTGTTACTTCTTCCTCCAAGTGCGTTCTTCTTGATCGGTATGCTGATCTGGATTATCCGTACTTATAAGCCAGAGCAAGTAGAAGCAAAAGGGTAGGCGCAATGGAACATTATATTAGTCTGTTAATTCGTTCGATTTTCATTGAGAACATGGCGTTAGCCTTCTTCCTCGGTATGTGTACTTTCTTGGCGGTATCAAAGAAAGTCACCACTGCTATGGGTCTAGGTGTTGCGGTAATTGTGGTACTGGCAATTTCAGTGCCTGTTAACCAAATCATCTATCAAGGTTTACTGGCTCCTGGCGCATTAGCTTGGGCCGGTGTACCTGATGCAGATTTGAGCTTCTTGAAGTTCATTACCTTTATTGGTGTTATTGCTGCATTAGTACAGATTCTGGAAATGGCATTAGATAAGTACTTTCCACCTTTGTACAACGCATTAGGTATTTTCTTACCATTGATCACGGTTAACTGTGCAATTTTTGGTGCGGTTTCATTCATGGTTGAGCGTGATTATAACCTTGGCGAGAGCTTGGTATTCGGTATCGGCTCAGGTGTTGGTTGGGCATTAGCAATTGTATTGCTTGCCGGTCTACGTGAGAAAATGAAGTATTCTGATGTGCCTAAAGGGCTACGTGGTTTAGGTATTACCTTCATCACTTCTGGCTTAATGGCGCTAGGTTTCATGTCGTTCTCAGGTGTGTCTCTTTAAGACACCCGTACGACGTATTAATTTGAACCTTAAAGGATAAGTTAATGGATATTCTTAAAGCTACTCCGATAGATGTTTATCTAGGTGTGAGTATGTTTACCGCGATTGTACTGGTTTTAGTATTAGTGATTTTATTTGCTAAATCTAAACTAGTAGCCAGTGGTGATATCACTATCTCAATTAATGATGATAGCGAAAAAGCAATTAAAACCGGTGCTGGTAGCAAGCTGCTCGGCGCACTAGCTAACAATGGTATTTTCGTTTCAAGTGCTTGTGGTGGCGGTGGCTCATGTGGTCAGTGTCGGGTAAACATTAAGTCTGGTGGTGGTGATATTCTGCCTACTGAACTTGATCACATAAGCAAAGGTGAAGCACGTCAAGGTTGTCGTTTAGCCTGTCAGGTTAACGTTAAAACTGACATGGAAATCGAACTTGATGAAGAGATTTTCGGCATCAAAAAATGGGAATGTGAAGTTATCTCTAACGATAACAAAGCGACGTTCATTAAAGAGCTTAAGCTGCAAATCCCTGATGGTGAGTCTGTGCCGTTCCGCGCGGGTGGCTATATTCAAATTGAAGCCCCAGCTCACCACGTTAAATATGCTGACTTTGATGTACCAGCGCAATACCGTGGCGACTGGGAACACTTTGGTTTCTTCAACTTAGAATCTAAGGTTGATGAAGAAACTATTCGTGCATACTCAATGGCTAACTACCCAGAAGAGTTTGGCATCATCATGTTGAACGTGCGTATCGCTACGCCGCCGCCAAGAAACTTAACTTTACCTTGCGGTAAGATGTCATCGTTTATTTGGAGCCTCAAAGAAGGTGACAAAGTAACGATTTCTGGTCCATTTGGTGAGTTCTTTGCTAAAGATACCGATGCTGAAATGGTGTTTGTCGGTGGTGGTGCAGGTATGGCGCCAATGCGTTCACATATCTTTGACCAACTTAAGCGTTTACAGTCTAAACGTAAGATGAGTTTTTGGTATGGTGCTCGTTCTAAGCGTGAAATGTTCTACGTAGAAGATTTCGATGGCTTAGCGGCTGAGAATGAAAACTTTAAGTGGCATGTTGCGTTATCTGATCCGCAAGCGGAAGATAACTGGGATGGCTACACAGGCTTTATTCATAACGTATTGTACGAAAACTACTTACGTGACCATGACGCACCAGAAGATTGTGAGTTCTACATGTGTGGACCTCCAATGATGAATGCTGCGGTAATTGGTATGCTTAAAGACTTAGGCGTTGAAGATGAAAACATCTTACTCGATGACTTTGGTGGTTAGTGACTAACTGCTAACCCTTTGCAAAAGACATTGAACGTCATAAATTGCAGCTAGCTGACACGGTGGTCACCATTGTTAAGCTAGCTGCAATTTTTATTTTAGGGACTTTGTAGTTTAGTCGTTGTTGCTTTAGCCACTGTTGCTTTAGCTAAGAATGATTTAAACATTAACCATATAAAAATTGAGAATTTGAACATTTACATGATAAAAATTTCGATGAAGACGCTGGCAGTATTTTTTGGTTTGTTGATTTTAGTCGGCTGTGGAACTGAAGATAAGATAGTGTCACTGTCAGGCAATACCATGGGGACCACTTATCATATAAAAGTGGTACGTAATGAGCGCCTGCCAACCACTCAACTACTACAAGCTGAAATTGATATCGCTCTTGAGTTAGTTAATGATCAAATGTCCACTTACAGACCGAAGTCAGAACTATCACGTTTTAACCAGCTAGGTGTTAATCAACGCCTGAAAGTTTCAGCGGATACAGCCAAGGTTTTAAATGAAGGCTTACGCCTTTACGACACGACTCAAGGCGCGCTGGATATTACCTTAGGGCCATTAGTTAACCTATGGGGCTTTGGTCCTGATAAGCGCCCAACAGCGATCCCAAGCGCTGAAACGATTGCCGAGATGAAAGCTAAATCGGATATTCATGGTTTTAGTGTCAAAGATTTAACTGTCACCAAGTTAAGCCCTGATCTCTACATTGATTTATCTTCCCTTGCTAAAGGCTATGGTGTCGATAAAATTGCTGCACTACTCAATAAATACCAAGTAGAGGGATACTTAGTGGAAATTGGTGGTGAGATTAGCGTTAAAGGTGTTAAAAATGACGGCAGCCCATGGCGTGTTGCAGTTGAGAAACCTTCGAGCCAAGGGGCGGCTATTCAACAGGTGATAGAGCCTGGTAATATGGCGCTAGCGACATCTGGCGATTACAGAATTTATTATGAAGAAAACGGCGAGCGTTTTTCGCATTTAATTGACCCTAGAAGCGGTTATCCAATAAAGCATAAGTTAGCGTCAGTAACCGTTTTGCACCCTAGTAGTATGACTGCAGACGCTTATGCAACTGCAATGATGGTATTAGGTACGGAAGAGTCTTTAGCGTTAGCTGAGCGTGAGAAACTGCCAGTTATGCTGATTGAAAAAGACGACGATGATTATGACGTATTTTATAGTGAGTCGTTTGCACCTTACATTCGTTAATGGCATTTAAAGATTTATTTGATGACCAATTTAGCTTGGAGAATATGATGAGTACTTTTATCGCAGCATTTGTGGTGTTGTTATTATTTTTTTTATTAATGTCCGTGGGCTATATCGTGAAGCGCAAGGCGGTTGAAGGCAGTTGTGGTGGTTTAGGTGTTTTGGGTATTGAGAAAGCTTGTGATTGTGATGACCCATGCGATAAACGCAAACGCCGCATGGCTGAAGCTGAAAGAGAAGCAAAACTGAATCAAAACCGGATTATCTAGTGCGCCAGCATTAACTTTAAGCCCACTTTCAAGTGGGCTTTTTTACGACTGTTACAAAATTTACAAAACTAATTACAGCTAACATTTACCCTTACTAGTGTGATTATTGTCACTATTAAAAACCAGCAAAATTAGCTAGAGATGTGATTCTATTAAGAAATATTCAAACGTGAAAATGCTGAAGCGAGATAAGAACCTAAGTTATAATGATAATAGTTATCAATGACTAAGTTTATGATAATAAAGGGGAATTGTTTTTTGAAGTCACATGTACTATGCTGGTCGAAATTGATCCAGATCAATCTAGCATTTAAGGACTAAATCATGAAAGGCCATCCAAAAGTAATTAGTCAGCTTAATCGTGTACTGACATGTGAGCTCACTGCCATTAATCAATATTTTCTTCACGCGCGTATGTTCAAGCATTGGGGACTCGAAAACCTCAATGAGAAAGAATATAAAAAATCTATTCAAGATATGAAACATGCAGACAAGTTAATTGAGCGGGTATTGTTTTTGGAAGGTTTACCTAACCTTCAACAATTAGACAAGTTACGCATTGGTGAGCATTGCGAAGAAATGTTTGATTGTGATCAGCAAGCGGTAGTCGAGCAGTTGGTCGTTTTACGAGAGGCGATTAAGCTTTGTGAAACAGAGCGCGATTACGTTACTCGTGATTTATTAGAAGATTTACTTGAAGATGAAGAAGAGCATCTAGACTGGATTGAAACCCAAAAAGAGCTGATTAACCAAACCGGTATTCAGAACTATCTTCAATCACAAATTAAAGATTAATAGGACATTATCATGAAAGGTAATCCAGAAGTTATTGCAGCTTTAAATGCATTATTAACCGGTGAGTTGTCAGCGATGGATCAATACTTTGTACATGCACACATGTACGAAGATTGGGGATTTGATGAGCTTTATACGCGCATCTTACATGAGTCAGATGACGAAAAAGCCCATGCTGCTAAGTTAGTTCAACGCATTCTTTTCTTGGAAGGCACGCCAGATGTTGCAAGTCGTGAAGCATTAAACATCGGTAAAGACGTAGAAGAGATGCTTAAAAATGACTTGAGCTACGAATATCAAGTTGCTGATCATTTACGTGAAGTCATCGCTTTATGCGAAGTAAAAGGCGACTTCCAAACCCGTGAAATCTTAGAAGTACTACTTGATGATACTGAATCTGATCACATGTATTGGTTAGAAAAACAAATTCGATTAATTGATCGCGTTGGTTTACAAAATTATCTGCAAACCAAAATGTAATCATTGAGTTTGCTACAAAACAAAAGCCTAACTGAGTTAGGCTTTTTTTATGGGATTTTTAAGCGTTATAAATTGGTAACGCTATAGTTTGAACTGATTAATCATATTGGTTAGCTCCACATTGATTGTGGCAATATTATCCGTTTCATTTCGCTGCATAATGCCTTCATCATTTAAGGTTTCAACCATATCGTGAATTTGGTGCATGCTTCGATTAATTTCCTGAATAACAATATTTTGCTCATTTGCTGAAGTGGATATCTGGCTATTGAGGGCATTGATTTGAGCAACAATAGTACTCATGGTTTGTAAATTATCAGAAGTATTACTGACCTCAGTAACCGTGTCTGAGCAGGCTCGTTCAGTACTGCCAATGGCCGCCACCACCGCAGTGGCTTCAGCTTTTAATTTTGCCAGCGCGATTTCAATTTCACTGGTACTTGTTTGGGTGCGACTGGCAAGGGCGCGCACTTCATCTGCAACCACAGCAAAACCACGCCCTTGCTCTCCGGCCCTTGCAGCTTCAATCGAGGCATTAAGCGCTAACAGGTTGGTTTGCTCTGCAATACTCCCAATCACATCAACAATGCTTTGAATACTGCTGGTTTCATTATTCATGTGCTCGACATTACCAGCAGTTTGATGGATTTCAGCAGCTAAACCTTGGATACCCACTTGGGTTAAGTTAATGGTCTTCAGTGATTGCTCGCCAGTAATATTAGCCTCATTAGTATGCTTGGCTGCGGTTTCGGTATTCTCAACCACAGTGACAGCGGTATTTGATAGCTCTTCAATGGCGGTCACAATTTGGGTTGTTTCATTGGTATGGGCTGTCAAAATTTGTTCGCTGTTTTGGCTATAGTGCTGCAGCTTATCAATACCGGTAGATAATTTAATTGTCGATTTATTGATGGCTAACAACATGGTTTGTAGTTGTGAAATAAAGGCGTTAATTCCGAGGGAAATTTTTCCGATATCGTCATCATTTTTGACTTCCAAACGACGGGTTAAATCACCATTACCTTGAGATAAGCCAGTGACTAAGTCACGTAGTTCATTAATCGGTTGATAGAGCTTATTCAGTAGTATTAATAACGCCACAACAGATAAGCCAAGTACCAATAATATGATGCCGCTGAGTTTTAATGTGGCATTAACAAGCGGTGCGAAAGCTGTTGCTTCATCGAGGGTGACAATCACATACCATTGGTTGTTATCAATTAAAGGGATTTTTTGACTAGCAATAATCGTGCTAACGTCATTTATATCACTGAGCGCCCATGAGCTATCCTGACCGAGAATACTTTGATAGATCTCGCTTAGTTGGCTATTGCTGCTGATATTGTCTTTTTGATTAGTTAAGGCTGAATTAGAGGCTAACACTAAGCCATTTTTATCAATAATAAAGCCAGTGGCACCTTCAATATCTGCTAATGCTTGTAGTTGCAGTTGCAAGTAGTCAAAACGTAAATCCGCCATGATGATCCCGCCATCAATTGGGTGCATAACCCCGACCATAGGTATACCGTCTGTACGGGTAAAAAACACTTCGCTGAGGGACAAGGTATTTTTTTGTTTGCCGTTTTGGTACCAAGGACGAGTGCGGGGATCATATTTATCGACTACACCGACGCCGTCAGGAAAAGACTCTGAAGCAATAGAGGCAAAGGATTGGCCATCATCAAACCCCATAATGACTTTAGAGACGCCACCTAATTTCGCTGTGTATTGAGTCATGGCGACATGGCCGGCATCCACATTGTTATGACGGTATAGACTCGCGAGTTCAGTTACCGCGGAAGTGGTGCGATTAAATGAGCTTTCTATTTCACTGACTTTGGTTTTTATTTGGTGGTGGATGTCGGTTGTCAGCTTGTCTGTTATTTGTTGTTTTAATAATTGGTGAGTGACCAGCCCGCTAATGATCAAGGCGAAAGCTAATAGAATTGTTAACGCAAATAGTAAACTCGCTTTAAAGCCAAACTTGTTCATAACTCACCTAATTGTATTATTATTTTTGTTTGATTGTACCTGCTTATAAATCAAAATATACCCTAAGCTCATAAAAAAGTTAGTGATTTGCATCATGTAATGTTGATTTTGTTTTTGTGTTGTCTGATGTTTAGTGTTCTTACTGTTATTTATTTGTATTGCAAATTAGCGCTATTTTGTAATTTGAAGCTTTCAACGCGACTGGTGATAAAGGTTTAATTTGAACACTGTTTTTATATACAGTATCATGATGTCATTCAGTGACTTCTTTATGAAAACGCCATGCGTAAAATTATCCACATTGATATGGATTGCTATTATGCCGCAGTTGAAATGCGTGATTTTCCACAATTGCGTGGTAAACCTATTGCTGTAGGTGGGCGCAGCGATCGCCGTGGTGTTATCAGTACCTGTAGTTATGAGGCGCGTAAATATGGCGTTCGTTCTGCTATGTCGAGTTATCAGGCATTAAAACTCTGCCCAGATTTGATATTGGTGCCAGGCAGGATGGAGGTTTACAAAGCGGTTTCGCTGCAAATCCGTGAAATATTCCATCGTTATACAGAATTAGTTGAGCCGTTATCATTGGACGAGGCGTATCTTGATGTTACTGATTGTGATGCATGTAAAGGTAGCGCCACCTTAATTGCTGAGCAGATCAGAGCTGAAATCTTTACGGTAACCGGGCTTACTGCTTCCGCGGGAGTCGCACCGATTAAGTTTTTAGCTAAAATAGCTTCTGACTTAAATAAGCCTAATGGTCAATATGTGATCACGCCTGCTGAGATCCCTTCGTTTATAAAATCATTATCCTTAAGTAAAATCCCTGGGGTGGGAAAAGTAACCTCGGCTAAGCTTGCAGCGCTCGGGCTTGAAACCTGTGAAGACGTGCAGCGCTACCCGAGTGACAAGCTCATCAGCGGTTTTGGTAAATTTGGCCGCGTGTTAATTGAGCGCACTCAAGGTATCGATACACGTCAAATAAGCCCAAATCGTATCAGAAAGTCGGTTGGGGTTGAGACCACCTTAGCCCAAGATATTTTTACTATAGAGCAATGCAGCAATGTCATGCCGCAGTTAATCCAAGAGCTTATTAGCCGGGTGCATCGCAGTGCTAAAGACCGGCAAATTCATAAACAGGTAGTAAAACTTAAATTTAACGATTTCAAGCAAACTACCATTGAGCATCGCAGTGATGAAATGTCGCTTAACTTATTCCAGACATTGTTAACTCAAGCACTAGAGCGGGCCAATGGCCGAGGTATAAGATTAATCGGTGTCAGTGTTGGTTTAGCTGATAATAGCCAGCCAGAAGTGGTTACAGATGATAATAGCGAGCAATTAGATTTGCAGTTCTAGTGATTATCGCTAGAAACAAAAAGGCTGCCTTTTCTTATATCAAGAATAGAGCAGCCTTTTTATTAAGCGCGTAATTTAATAGAGAGTTAAAGCTCAGTCTTTTGCTGGAATACGCTCTAGTACCGCAAGCAGTAGTTCCCAATATTGGCCAACAGTGGTGATGTTCACCATTTCGTCTGGGCTATGTGGGAAACGAATGGTTGGGCCAATAGAGACCATATCCATGGTTGGGTATGGTTCTTTAAATAGTCCACATTCAAGACCGGCATGGATAACCATAATCGTCGGGTCTTTCTTATAAATATCATTATACGTTTCACGGACAATGGCCATCACTGGTGAGCTATTATCAGGCTTCCAACCAGGGTAAGCGCCTGATAGATCAATGCTAGCACCTGAAAGGTTTGCTAATGCCGTTAATTGCGTTTCAATTTGCACTCGGCCTGAGTCAATCAATGAGCGGATAAGACATAGCACTTCAACAGATTCGTTGTCAGTGTTAATCACTCCGACGTTAAGCGATGTTTCAGTCACACCTTCAACTTCATCGCTCATACGCATTACGCCGTTAGGGCAGGCGTGCAGTAAATCGATTAAGGTATTTTGCGCATCTTCACTCATGACTTTTGCTGGAGCGTCAATGGCTGCAAGTGTTAGCAACATGTCAGGGTCAGCAATTGCCAGCTCTTCACGAACAATCGCTTGATATTGAGCAATGGCTTGCTCAAGCTTGGCTTTATTTTCGCTTGGCAGCATAAAGTTGATGCTAGCTTCACGGGGGATAGCATTACGTAAAGAGCCGCCAGTGAAGTTAACTAATTCAATTTGTAAATCATCACCATAACTAAATAAGAAACGGGCTAATAATTTATTGGCATTGCCGCGACCTAAATGAATGTTGACGCCTGAATGGCCGCCCTTTAAACCTGAAAGGGTTAAGCTAAAGCTGGCATTGCTTTGCTCAGGTGCTTGCCATGACATAGGAACGCTTAGCTGTGCATCAACACCGCCAGCGCAACCCATGTAGATTTCGCCTTCTTGCTCTGAGTCAGTATTAATTAAAATATCAGCATCAAGGTAACCTGCTTCAAGGCCGAAAGCGCCAGTCATGCCCGCTTCTTCATCAATGGTAAGCAGCACTTCTAATGGACCATGTTTAATGTCGTCAGCGCCAAGAATTGCTAACGCTGAAGCCATACCAATACCGTTATCAGCACCTAAGGTGGTGCCCTTGGCTTTTAGCCATTCGCCATCTACATAGGCTTCAATAGGATCTTTTTCAAAATCATGCACTTTATCGGCATTTTTTTGTGGAACCATATCAATGTGGGCTTGTAATACCACAGTCTTGCGTTCTTCCATTCCAGCATACGCTGGCTTTTTAATGATCAAGTTACCGACTTTATCTTCGACGACAGGCAAACCTTTCGATTTAGCCCATTGCTGGATATGTTCACTAAGTGCTTGTTCAAACTTGGATGGATGCGGAATCGCACAAATTTGTTCAAACCATTGCCATAATGGCTGGGGATATAATTGATTAATGGCGGTCACGAAGACTCCCTAAATGCTATGAATGTGGGAATAGATGCGCTGAAGTTTACCATATTGTCGTTACTAAGTAGTGACCTAGAGCAAGTAGAGAGGCTGGGTTAAATTAATTTTTGTAAATATATTTTAACTCTATCGTAAAGCTAAGCTTATATACTTTAACCACCATTGGTCGTTATGATTTGTGATTCAGCACCTGAAATTACTGATTAGCAAGCAATAATAACAATCTATTTAAAAAGGATGCCCCATGTTTCAAGTCAATATCGTTGATGTAGCAAATGATCAAGCCATTTTTGAAGGCCATGGCTGGGACGCCGTAGTGGTAGTCGCCACCGATTTAGCCGCCATTGCCCAAGATGAAATAAAAATACTCGCCAAGCATGCGAAACAAATCGATCAGCGCATTGGTCAGTCGGCAACATTGTTACTGGCGCCCGGACTTGCGGGTGGCAGACTGATTGTCGCCCCAGTTGTTAATGCCACTAATGAATACAGTGATGTGAGTGTGTTTGCCAAAGCAGCTAGAGAAGGCGTTGTTATTGCTAAGGCTGCGGGAGCAAAACAACCGCTGTTGGTGGTAGAAACCAGCCAAGATAAGCGCTATCAATTTGCTAAACAGGTTGCTGCACTTGCCTGTGGTCAGGAACTATGGCAATCACTGGAGCTGCGAGAAGCCACAGCAATTACCCCAGCATTTAGCGCCATTGGTTTGCTTGGCAGCGACAATTGCAGTGGCCTGCTCAATGCTGTCGAAGCCGGTAAGATTTTGGCAAGGGATCTATGCGGCACTGAGCCAGAAAGAATGGCGGCGCCAGCATTTGCTGATTATTGCGTTGAGGCGCTAAAAGACAGTGGTTTAGCAATCAGAGTCATTGAAGAACGTGAAGAGTTAGAGCGCGATTACCCGCTGCTTTGCGCAGTAGGGAGAGCCTCATTTAATGTGCCTCGGCATCAACCTCGCGTGGTTAAACTGGAATATGTGGCAGAGGGCGCCATTGATCGCACCTACTTGTTTGCTGGTAAAGGAGTTATTTACGATACTGGCGGCGCAGATATTAAAGTCGCCGGTGGCATGGCGGGTATGAGCCGAGATAAAGGCGGCGCTGCAGCGGTGGCAGGCTTAATGAAAACCTTATCTATCTTAAAGCCCAAAGGCATTAGAGTGATAGCAGAGTTAGGTTTGGTGCGAAACAGTATTGGCAGCGATGCCTTTGTTCCTGATGAAATCATTACCAGCCATGGCGGTGTTAGAGTGCGTATTGGTAATACTGATGCCGAAGGGCGCTTAGTGCTGGCAGACTTATTATCTCACTTAAGACTTCAGGCAATGACAGCAATTAAGCCGCAAGTATTTTCTGTGGCAACCTTAACCGGCCATGTGGTGCGCTGTTATGGCGGCTATACCGCACTAGTCGAGAACAAAGTGGCACAACAAGCTGGTATGGGTCACACCCTAGCTGGCATTGCTGAGCAATGGGGCGAACCATTTGAGTTATCTAGTTTGCGTCATGATGATTTTGCCAAGGTACATAATATCTCTGGCCAAGGGGAGTTATTGTCATCTAATAACGGCCCTTCTGCCATTACTGCCAGAGGCCATCAATATCCCGCAGCATTTTTAATTAATGCTTCAGGCTTGGGCCAACATGGCACAGGCTCTGCCATGCCATTGCCTTTTGCGCATCTTGATATTGCCGGTAGTGCCACAGAAGGCCATAGTTTGTATGGGAAACCCACAGCCTCGCCTTTGGTAACTTTATTACAAAGCGTTTTGGGCGGCAATGTGTAGTTTGTTTTTTGCTCAACCACTATATATTGTGCTATTTAGTGGTTGATTGTTTACTAATGAGAACTCTAAATTCTTAATTTGTCATACAAGTGTGCTTTTATTTCATTTTTTGATTGAAATATAAAATAATTAAATAAATACTTGTAATAAAATTACACTTTGGTATTATTCCTCTCGTTGGACAGCGACGGTGCTTTCCAATTCTAGTTAATCCAGGATGGATATAGTCTCCAAGGAATCGAGTGATGAGTTGTCTCAATGGATTGAGAAAAGTTTGTTCCAAGGAACCGAGCCAAGCAAGACTAGGTTTTCGCAACTTTATTTGGAGTATGATTATGTCTTCTACAGACAGCTATACTATTTATGGACAAGGCACTTGGTTAAATCCAGCTGTTCTGTCTTTTGGCATTTATGCCATGACGTTTAAGGGCTAACCCTCCTTATTCATTGATTTACCGTATCAACCCTTTTTTCTGTCGCCTTTGGGCGGTTTTAGACAACAAGTAAATTGGTTCTCTATTGCCAATTTACTTTTTAAGTTTTATCACTTAATTGTGATGCAGTTTTCCTCTCCCCATACGGAAAACTTTTAACTTGTCTGCCTACTCTTTTGAGTAGGCATTTTTTTTGCCTGAAATTTATCAACCACTGGCTTTTCATTGAGTTAAATTGTCTTTCATACGAATATAAGTGTTTAGTTATCTAACATGGCTATAAACCTTATAAGTACCTATAATCCGAACGAATTAATTCACCTCTGATTTTGACTGTAATTAGCCAGTAGCGGCTATAGCAGCCAATTACACCCCCTTTTCAAGGAACAAGGCTTCATGTTAGAGAAACTGTTTAAACTCAAAGATAATCAAACGAATTTAAAACAAGAAGTTGTCGCGGGTCTCACTACCTTTCTCACCATGGCTTACATTATTTTTGTTAACCCTATGATGTTAGCTGATGCCGGCATGGATCATGGTGCAGTGTTTGTGGCCACTTGTTTAGCCGCGGCAGTGGGCTGTTTAGTGATGGGCTTAGTGGCCAATTACCCCATCGCATTAGCGCCGGGTATGGGGCTTAATGCTTTCTTCACTTATACCGTTGTCGGCGAAATGGGCTATAGCTGGGAAACTGCACTTGGCGCAGTATTTATGTCTGGTATTTGTTTCTTAATTTTATCTTTGGTGAAAATTAGAGAATGGATAGTTAACAGTATTCCAATGAGTCTGCGATTAGGTATTGCCGCGGGTATCGGTTTGTTCTTGGCCTTTATTGGCCTTAAAAGCGCCGGTATTGTGGTGGCAAGTCCGGCAACATTAGTCACTATGGGGGATATCACTTCATTCTCAGCTGTGATGGCTGCGGTGGGGTTTTTCTTGATCATTGCTATGGTACAGCGTGGCTACAAAGCGGCGGTGATATTAAGTATTTTCATTGTCACAGCCATTGCATTGTTAGCTGGTGAAGTGAGTTATAACGGCGTTATGTCGATGCCACCATCGATAGCACCGACATTCATGAAAATGGATTTATCCGCAGTGCTTGAAATCAGTATGATTTCAGTGATATTTGCCTTCTTGTTTGTGGATTTATTTGATACCTCAGGCACCTTGGTTGCAGTCGCGCAGCGTGGCGGATTTTTAGATGAACAAGGGCGTTTACCAAGAGTGAAACGCGCCTTAAGTGCAGACAGCTTAGCCACCATCGCAGGGGCGACGTTAGGAACATCAACGACCACTAGTTATATTGAAAGCACGGCAGGCGTTAGCGCCGGTGGCCGTACTGGCTTAACCGCTGTTGTCGTCGGTTTGTTGTTTATTGCTGCATTATTTTTTGCCCCACTTGCCGGCATGGTACCCGCTTATGCTACCAGTGGCGCCTTGTTTTATGTGGCGATTTTGATGATGTCTGGCTTAGTCAATGTTGAGTGGGAAGACTTAACAGAAGCGGCGCCTGTGGTCATTGTGTGTTTATTGATGCCATTAACCTTTTCAATTGCTAATGCCATAGGGTTTGGTTTTATCTCTTATGCGGTGATTAAACTACTTACTGGCCGTTTTAAAGAGTTAAATCTTGGTATCTTGTTTATTGCGGCACTATTTTTAGCTAAGTTTATTTGGGGTTAACCTTGGCTTTGCTCGCCATAACACCTGCTGAGTAAGGTCATGTGTGGGTTATCAAGCTGTAATTAAGCAGCAATGATAAATTAGTGATTTTTGTTAAGGGTTATGCAATGCATAGCCCTTTTTTATGCTGTATAACAAATAAATATAGTATTTGTTTACTCAATTATGGGCTTTACTATGAATTATTCGCTGAATTAGGTATAAAAATATTTCAGTCAATATTTTTGAGTTTGAAAAGGCAGTCATGACTTACAAGCGGGTCGTCGTAAAATTAGGTACCAGTGTCTTAACTTCGGGCAGTAACAAGCTCGATAAAGCACATATGGTGGAACTGGCCAGACAAATGTCTGTGCTTGTGCGTTCAGGTATTGAAGTTGTATTGTGCACATCTGGCGCAATAGCGGCTGGTCGCGAACATCTGCAATACCCCGTATTGCCCGATACTATGCCCAATAAACAATTATTAGCCGCCGTGGGTCAAAGTCAGCTTATTTTAGCTTGGTCAGAACTGTTCAGTATTTATGGTTTGCACGTGGGACAGTTATTGTTAACCCGCGCCGACTTACATGATCGTGAACGCTATCTAAATGCTCGAGATACACTCAATGCATTGTTAGATAATAATATTATTCCGATTATTAATGAAAATGATGCCGTTGCCACCAATGAAATTAAAGTGGGCGACAATGACAATTTATCAGCTAGGGCCGCATTATTATGTGATGCTGACTTATTAGTGTTATTGACTGATCAAATCGGCTTATTTGATGCCGATCCACGCAATAACCCCGATGCCAAGTTAATTACTTCAGTGGTCAATATTGATGATAACTTACGCTTGTTAGCGGGTGGCGCAGTTTCAGGTTTAGGCACTGGCGGCATGGCGACTAAGTTAGAAGCGGCCGATGTGGCTAGGCGAGCAGGTGTTGAAGTGGTCATTGCTTCAGGTCATTTGCCTAATGTGATTTCACAAGTAGTCAGTAAAGAATCGGTCGGCACTCATTTTAGTGTCACTAAAAATCCCCTTGAAAGCCGAAAACAATGGATTTTAGCTGGCCCTGCAACAGAAGGGCGGCTGATATTAGATGGTGGCGCCTGTAAAGCGGTCGTTGAAAATGGTCGCAGCTTATTGCCTAAAGGGATTGTCAGCGTAGAAGGGCAATTTGAACGTGGCGCAACTGTGTTGATTGCCGATAAATCAGGTCACGTGCTTGCTAAAGGCATGAGCCGTTATTGTGCTAAAGCATTAACGATAATTGCAGGAAAGCACTCCAACGAGATTGAAACATTACTTGGCTATGATTACGGCGTAGCAGCAATACATCGTAATGACATGGTGGTACTAGATAGTGAATAAATTAAAGGACGAAAACATGTCACAGCAGCAATATTTAACCACGCTAGGTAAGCAAGCAAAAGCAGCAAGCTTTGCCCTTGCTAATTTATCGAGCCAAAACAAAAACGCTTTGCTTCGTTGTATTAGCGAGCAACTAACGCTAAATACCGAAGCGATTTTAGCGGCGAACGACCAAGACGTGCAGGCAGCAAAAGCCAATGGTTTAACCGATGCGATGATCGATAGATTATTGCTAGATAGCGAGCGATTAGCTGGCATTATTGCTGATATTGAAAATGTGATTAATCTTGCCGATCCTGTGGGCAGTGAATCAGCTAGCCAGTTATTAGATAACGGTTTACGTTTAACTCAACGCAAAGTGCCACTGGGAGTTGTTGGGGTGATTTACGAAGCACGCCCTAACGTCACTGTTGATATTGCCGTACTAGCACTAAAAACCGGTAATGCAGTGATCCTTCGTGGCGGTAAAGAAACCTTAACCTCAAATAAAGTTTTAAGTGAGGTGATCCGCACAGCGCTGACATTACAAGGTTTACCTGAAGATGCTGTGCAGCTGATTAACTCTACCGATCGCGACTTAGTGACTGGCTTACTGCGCCTTGACCAATATGTGGATATGATTATTCCTCGCGGCGGCCAAACCTTACAACGCCTTTGCGCTGAAAAAGCCAGTATTCCGGTGATTTTAGGCGGCATTGGTATTTGTCATTTATACCTTGATAAATCAGCGGATTTATCTCGCAGTGCTGAGGTGATCATTAATGCAAAAGTGCAGCGTCCAACAGTGTGTAATGCCTTAGATACCTTACTGGTTCACGAAGCTGTTGCGGCTGAGTTTTTAGCAGATTTGTTTACGCAGATGTCGGCATTAGGCGTGAGTTTTTATACTTGTGAAAAAACGCAGCAGTTATTTGCAGCAAGTCAGTTTGATATTCATCCTGCAACGGATGAAACCTTCAGTACTGAGTGGTTGTCATTAACACTTGGGGTTAAGATTGTGACTGATATTGACCAAGCAATTACCCATATTCGTCAACACTCTAGCGGTCACTCTGAAGCGATTTTATCTGACGATATTAATGCGACCTGCCACTTTATGAATCAAGTAGACTCAGCAGCGGTATATGTCAATGCAAGCACCCGTTTTACGGATGGCTCGCAATTTGGTTTAGGGGCTGAAGTGGCGGTCAGTACCCAAAAGCTACATGCTCGCGGACCAATGGCTCTTGATGCACTAACGACTTATAAGTGGTTGGCAACTGGTGATTATACTTCTCGCAGCTAAAATAAACTAACCCAAGCCAGATTTGAAGCTGACGATGCTGTGAGTGACAAACTGACTTGATTTGCGCTTAAAACTTAAAAAGCACCTCGGTGCTTTTTTTGTTTTTTTGAGCACTGAAATAGCAGCAGCTTTGAAATGTGCCGCTAGAGGTTATTGTCGCCAGAGGTTATTGCCGTTATAGGATTATTGCAGGTATAGCCCATGGCTGGAAATCGCAGGAGTAGATAAACGTATATAAGTGGTGTAACACCAAATCAAAAAGCTGCTCAGCGTCATAAATATGCTTACAAGCCTAGCTGCTTGAACATACTCCATGATAAGCGGGAAGTACTTTTCTTGTATGCTATTAGTGAAGTAGACCGCAGGAAAAACAAAAATACATATATACATGGCGGGGTATTGGGTTGAGATATCACCGTTGAGATATTCATAAAGCATAATAGCCGCGGTAAGCATTAAGCTATAGCTGCGAATTTTATTTTCAGTGGTGTCACTTAAATTCCATCTCGGCATTCCCATTGCCAATCTCCTCCTTGAAGCATCCTTTGTATCTTGTACACCGTATTAACTGCACACCTTATTAATAGCAACTAACTGCCATGTTGACAATAAAGTTTAAATTTTAATCGTTTAAATATCGTAAAATGCTTTAACCACTGCTACTTATTATGCTTATGGCTGATCTTTAAACTGGATTTTCTCAACAGCTGTGGGATTACCTTTTGCAATATTAACCCCGTTAAAATAAAGCATAGACCAATATAGGTACTGCTGGCGATTTGCTCTTTTAAGATTAGCGCGATAAACCCAACAGACAGCACAGGGGTTAAAAATACAAGCGTGGTGATGTTAGAGGTTTTCTCGGTGCTTTTAAGTGCCATAAGCCATAAAACAAAGGTGATACCCATTTCAAATAGCCCCACATACACTCCAGCAGTTAGCGCTTGCCAACTAAAGTCGCTTATGGGTTGATGGATTAGCATGGCAATAGTCACTAAAGGTAAACCAATTAAAAAGCTAAGTAATAAGCTTACAGTGGCATCGCCGTCATCCTTGGTATTGGTTACCCAATATAAGCACCAAATCACCGTACTGCTTAATACAAAAGCAATCCCTTTAGGGCTATCAAAGTTAAATGCGGTGATATTGCCGCCGGTTGCGATAATGTAAACGCCGCTATAGGCAATCAGCGCGGCAATGACATCAACCTTTGTGAGCTTATGACCCAGCAAAGGGACAGCTAAAATGGGCAATAAAATCGCCCAAGTGTAATTAAGGGATAAGGCTTGTTGAGCTGGAAGCAAATCGTAAGCTTCAAACAGCACAAAGTAATAAAGAAACGGATTCAGAATACCGCTAAGCAAATAAAATCCTGGGCGACGTTTAAATTGTCGCAGCATTAATGTGTGCTTTCTTTGCCATAGGATAATCACACTCAATGCAATAATAGAGGTGAGCACTGCAACAAATACCAATTGTAAGGGTGTATAAAAACTTAGCGCGACTTTAAATGCAGTCGCGACTGTCGACCAAAGTAAAACGGCAACTAAACCATAGATATAGGCAAGAGAAGTGTTTGGCAAAATCATTCCTAATAATAGTAATTATGCATAATATCCAAGGGGTGGATTAGTAAAGCAAGCAAGTATGGATAGATTGTATGCAATATACAAAATGAGGTCACGGCATATTTACTTAAGATATTTTTAATAATTTTTTTGATCAGCCCTTGTATTTTAGTTAGCTGTCCCAATATATGCAGTAAGGCTGATATGAGAGGCAAAAATTAGGACTTGAAAAATCAATTCCTGACCCCATATCAACAAACATAATCAAATTAGTTACATTAAAATTTTATATTTCGGAGATCCTCATGGGCAAAATTATTGGTATTGACTTAGGCACAACTAACTCTTGTGTGGCTGTCCTTGATGGCGGTACTGCTCGCGTAATCGAGAATGCTGAAGGCGAACGTACAACAGCATCTATCATCGCATATACCGATGACGAAACATTAGTAGGCTCACCTGCTAAGCGTCAAGCAGTTACAAACCCAACAAATACTTTTTTCGCGATTAAGCGTTTAATCGGTCGTCGTTTTAAAGATGACGAAGTTCAACGTGATGTTGACATCATGCCTTTCAAAATCATTGGTACTGACAATGGTGACGCATGGGTTGAAGCTCACGGCAAGAAAATGGCACCACCACAAGTATCTGCTGAAATCTTGAAAAAGATGAAGAAAACAGCTGAAGATTTCTTGGGTGAAGAAGTAACAGAAGCGGTTATTACTGTTCCTGCATACTTTAATGATTCACAACGTCAAGCAACTAAAGATGCTGGTCGTATTGCTGGTCTTGATGTTAAACGTATCATCAACGAGCCAACTGCTGCTGCACTAGCTTACGGTATCGACAAAAAACAAGGCGACAACGTTGTTGCAGTATACGATTTAGGTGGTGGTACTTTTGATATCTCTATCATTGAAATTGATAGCAACGATGGTGACCAAACTTTCGAAGTACTTGCTACTAACGGTGATACTCATTTAGGTGGTGAAGATTTCGATAACCGCCTAATTAACTACTTAGCTGACGAGTTCAAAAAAGAGCAAGGTCTAGACTTACGTAACGACCCGCTAGCAATGCAACGTGTTAAAGAAGCTGCAGAAAAAGCGAAAATTGAACTTTCAAGCACAACACAAACTGAAGTTAACCTGCCTTACATCACTGCTGATGCAACAGGTCCTAAGCATTTAGTGGTTAAAATCACTCGTGCTAAGTTAGAGTCTTTAGTTGACGACTTAATCCAACGTTCTTTAGAGCCATTAAAAGTTGCGCTAGCTGATGCAGACTTATCTGTTTCAGACATCAACGAAGTGATTTTAGTTGGTGGTCAAACTCGTATGCCTAAAGTACAGGCTGCAGTAACTGACTTCTTCGGTAAAGAGCCACGTAAAGACGTTAACCCAGATGAAGCCGTAGCCGTAGGCGCAGCAATTCAAGCTGGTGTACTTTCTGGCGACGTGAAAGACGTATTGCTACTTGACGTTACACCACTATCATTTGGTATCGAAACCATGGGTAGCGTAATGACTAAGCTTATCGAGAAGAACACCACTATCCCGACTAAAGCGAGTCAAACGTTCTCAACTGCTGAAGATAACCAAAGTGCAGTAACAATTCACGTACTTCAAGGTGAGCGTAAGCAAGCTAGCTACAACAAATCTCTAGGTCAATTCAACCTAGAAGGTATTGAACCAGCGCCACGTGGCATGCCACAAGTTGAAGTATCTTTCGACATCGATGCTGATGGTATCTTAAACGTATCAGCAACTGATAAGAAAACCGGTAAAGCGCAAAACATCACTATTAAAGCTAACTCAGGTCTAAGTGACGAAGAAGTAGAGCAAATGGTTCGTGATGCAGAAGCTCACGCTGATGAAGATGCTAAATTCGAAGAGCTAGTGACTGCACGTAACCAAGCTGATGGCATGGTTCACGCAACTAAGAAGCAAATCGAAGAAGCGGGTGAAGCATTACCAGCTGAAGAAAAAGAGAAAATTGAAGCAGCAATGGCTGACGTTGATACCGCAACTAAAGGTAACGACAAAGAAGCAATTGATAAAGCGACTCAAGCATTAATGGAAGCGTCTGCTAAGTTAATGGAAATCGCTCAAGCGAAAGCACAAGCGCAACAAGGTGAAGCTCCAGCACAAGATGCGCAAGAAGCTAAGCCTGAAGATGACGTTGTTGATGCTGAGTTTGAAGAAGTAAAAGACGACAAAAAGTAAGCTAAATTAGTTAGTTAACTTTCAGGCGGGCGTTGGGAGAAATCTCTAACGCCCGTTCGTACAATACCTGCTTGAGAAAACTGAGATTATGTCAAAGCGAGATTATTACGAAGTTCTAAGTGTCGGTCGCGATGCCAGTGAACGAGAAATCAAAAAAGCCTATAAGCGTCTAGCGATGAAATATCATCCTGACCGTAACCCAGGCGACAAAGAAGCTGAAGTTAACTTTAAAGAAGCTAAAGAAGCTTATGAAATTTTAACTGACGCGAATAAGAAAGCGGCTTATGACCAATTTGGTCATGCAGGCGTTGATCCTAATCGTGGCGGCGGTCAAGGTGGCGGCGGTGATTTCGGTGATATCTTTGGTGACGTGTTTGGCGATATCTTTGGCGGCGGTCGTCGTGGCGGTGGACAACGTCAAGCGGCTCGCGGTAGTGACTTACGTTACAACTTAGACTTATCACTTGAAGAAGCGGTTCGTGGCCTTACTAAAGAGTTACGTATTCCTACCTTAGCATCGTGTGATAGCTGTGATGGCAGCGGCGCTAAGAAAGGCTCGTCAGCAACCACTTGTGGTACCTGTCATGGTCAAGGCCAAGTACAAATGCGTCAAGGCTTCTTTGCTGTTCAGCAGGCGTGTCCGACTTGTCATGGCCGCGGCAAGATCATTAAAGATCCTTGTAAGAAGTGTCATGGCGAAGGCCGTGTTGAAAAGAGCAAAACCTTATCAGTTAAAATACCAGCTGGTGTTGATACTGGCGATCGTGTTCGCTTAACCGGTGAAGGTGAAGCGGGTGAGTTTGGCGCGCCTCCGGGTGACTTATATGTACAGGTGAGCGTTCGTGAACATAATATTTTTGTTCGTGATGGTAATAACCTCTACTGCGAAGTGCCAATTTCATTCAGCAAAGCTGCATTAGGTGGCGAGATTGAAGTGCCAACACTTGATGGTAAAGTGAATTTGAAAATACCTGCAGAAAGCCAAACTGGCCGTATGTTCCGCTTGCGCGGTAAAGGTGTTAAATCGGTTCGCAGCCACGCCGTTGGTGACTTACTTTGTAAAGTCGTCATGGAAACACCAGTTAAACTTAACGAAAAGCAAAAAGAGCTACTTCGTGAGTTTGAAGCGACCTTAACCGGTGAGTCAAAGAAGCACAGCCCTAAAGCTGAAGGGTTCTTTGATGGCGTAAAAAAGTTTTTTCACGATTTAAATAGCTAAATTTATTTATTAAATTTAGCTATTAGCGAGTCGATTAAAAGGTTAATTACTGCAAAGTAATTAGCCTTTTTTATTGGCAAGTTTTTAAAGCACTTTGCAGGCTATTAAACAAACACAGCTTAAGACAATGACGTCAGTGTGCGGTAGACTGCATCTCATTGCTTCTTTGGATCACTATTTCGATGTCTTTTTTACAGTTAAACCTCAATCCAAGCCTTATCTCAGCTTTACCTAAGCAATTAACAGCGGCCACTAAAATTCAAGCGCTGGCCATTCCTGCTGTGTTATCAGGTAAAGATGTATTGGCTTTAGCACAAACAGGGAGCGGTAAAACTTACGCCTTTGGTTTGCCTATGCTGCAAGCTATTGATCTAGATAAAGCTGACCCTGTTCAAGCGCTAGTAATTGCGCCGACTCGTGAGCTGGCTAATCAGGTTTATCAAACGCTTAATCAGGTTGCGAAGCCTTTAGGCATAAAGGTGCAGCTTTTATGTGGCGGCATTGATGTTGAAGCCCAAGTCGCTGATTTGAAGAGACCGCCGCAGATTATCATCGCCACCCCATCAAGGTTAGTGCAGTTTATAAAGCTGGAACATGTGTCTTTATCAGCGCTGAAGTTGTTAGTACTTGATGAAGCAGACCGGTTATTAGATATGGGCTTTTGGGCAGACATTAAAACCATAGTGCAGCAAACGCCGGTAAATAAGCAGACACTATTATTTTCAGCCACCATAGATGACACAGTAGCTAAACAAGTTAGTGTGATTTTGAAACATGATCTGATCCGTATTGAAGCTGATAAAGCCAATTCAGTGGTAGATCACATTGAAGAGCAGCTTTATTTGGTCAATAAAGGCAGTAAAGCACAAGCACTGATTGCGCTAATAAAGCAGCATCAATGGCAGCAAGTGTTGGTGTTTAGCAATACTAAAGATAGCGCAGATGCACTAACCAAAAAGCTGGTAAAAGCTGGAGTTAATGCGGCAGCATTGCATGGCGATAAAGAGCAAGCGATACGCACTAAAACCTTAAAGGACTTCAAATCAAAGGCGTTAACCGTATTAGTGGCAACTGATGTGTTAGCCCGCGGTATAGACATTGATGCATTACCTGTGATTATTAATGTGGATTTACCCGCAAGCGCAGCAGTGTATGTGCACCGCATTGGCCGCACGGCAAGGGCGGGTGCTAATGGTTTGGCGCTATCGTTAGTGTGTCATGGTGAATCTGATGCACTACAAGCTATCAGAACCTTAACTGAGCGCGCGCTGCCAACACTCGTCTTAGCAGATTTCCCGGTGACGGATAAACCGAGTTCGGGTAACAGTCAACGGCCAAAAAAAGATAAGCAAGCAAATCGCCGCAGTCAGAAAAAGCGCAGTATTAAGGACTTTAAAGGTAAATAAACACCAAGGTAAGCTGCTGTTTTTAGTGATTGCTGAGCTAAAAATGACTTACAATAGCGCGCAATAGGTTCATTTGTAATCAATCTATTGAGTACTAAATATATGATGAACTATTGCCAACGCTCACAAAATAATAAAAGGATAATTATTATGAAAGCCGTTTTTTGGGGGCTATTTGCCACCATTATTATCTCAGGTTGCGCAACCCACAAATCCCCAACTGGCCGCAGCCAAATGCTGTTATTTGATGAGTCTCAAATGTCGCAAATGGGGGCGCAATCATTCGATGCGATGAAAAAAACGGAAAAAATCAGTACCGATAAACAGCAAACCGCCTATGTGAACTGTGTTGCCAATCGCATTACTGCAGTATTACCTGATCAAAGCTTAAACTGGGAAGTTGTGTTATTTGATTCAGATCAGATAAATGCTTTTGCACTGCCTGGTGGACATATTGGCGTGTACACAGGATTACTTAAGGTGGCGAGCGATCAAGACCAGTTAGCGACAGTAATAGGTCATGAAGTAGCCCATGTGCTAGCAAGGCATGGTAATGAGCAAGTTTCGCGTTCACAAATGACCAATGCAGGTATGCAAATGGCTGATATAGCCCTAGGTGCTGGCGGCGTGGCCAATAAAGATCTTTATATGGCGGGCTTAGGCTTAGGTGCGCAAGTCGGTATTTTATTACCCTTTGGCCGCGATCAAGAAAGTGAATCCGATGAGCTTGGTTTAGAGTTAATGGCTAAAGCGGGTTTTAATCCTGCTAAAAGCGTTACGCTTTGGCAAAATATGGCCAAAGCCGGTGGTGAACAAGGCCCTGAGCTATTTTCAACCCATCCATCTCATTCGACACGTATTGCCGATTTAAAAGCCCTTCAAGCTAAAGTGACACCAGTGTATCAAGCAGCTCTAAAGAATACGCTTGCCAAGTGTCATTAAGGCTACTGAAAAATAGTCATAATCGAGGTAGATTAGCACCCATCAGCAACGAAAGTGTGGTAAACTGCCCCGCAAATTTTAACCGATGAATTAAGAGTAAATACGATATGTCAGAGTTCAACACAATGGAACAGCAAGCAAGTTACGGTGTAGGTCGTCAAATGGGTGAGCAATTAGCTGCTAACCCTTTCGAAGGCATCGATATCCCTGCTGTACAAGCTGGTCTAGCTGATGCATTCGCTGGTAAAGAAAGTGCTGTAGCTATGGAAGACTTACAAGTTGCTTTCACTGAAATCAGCCGTCGTTTACAAGCTGTTCAAGAAGAAGCTGCTGCTGCAGCATCTGCTGAAGGTGAAACATTCCTAGCTGAAAATGCTAAGCGTGAAGACATTATTGTTACTGAGTCAGGACTTCAATACGAAGTTATCACTCAAGGTGAAGGCGAAAAGCCAACGCTTGAATCAACTATTCGTGCACATTACCACGGTACTTTCATCAACGGTGAAGTATTCGATAGCTCTGTAGCTCGTGGCGAGCCTGCTGAATTCCCAGTTTCTGGTGTTATCGCTGGTTGGACTGAAGCATTACAACTAATGCCTGTTGGCACTAAGCTTAAACTATTCGTTCCACAACACTTAGCTTATGGCGAACGTGGTGCTGGCGCTTCTATCCCGCCATTCTCGGCGTTGGTATTTGAAGTCGAATTATTAGCAATCGTTTAATGAAAAGCGCCTAAGTTTACTTAGGCGTTTTTGTATCACTGGGAGAAGTAAATGACTGCAAAAGTAAGAGTCGCTGTTGTTGGTGCCAGTGGCCGTATGGGTCGCACACTGATTGAAGCTGCAAAGCAACATGAGGTGATATATTTGGGTGCTGCTATTGAGCGTACAGGTTCAACACTGATTGGTGTTGATGCTGGTGAGCTTGCTGGTGTTGGTACTATGAATGTCGCGATTACAGATTCATTAGATATTGCATCAGAACATTTTGATGTATTAATTGATTTTACCTCTCCAGAGTCGTCGTTGGTTCACCTTGATTGGTGCGCTAAAAACCATAAGGCGATTGTGATTGGTACTACTGGGTTCAATCATGCTCAAAAAGAGTTGATTGGTGCTTATGCTGAGCAAACACCGGTTGTGTTTGCACCGAATATGTCAGTAGGCGTTAACTTAACGCTGAAACTATTAGAGTTAACGGCAAAAGTAATGGGTGATTATACCGATATCGAAATCACCGAAGGCCATCATCGCTTTAAGAAAGACGCCCCTTCAGGGACTGCATTAAAGATGGGCGAAGTTATCGCTGAAACTTTAGGTCGTGATCTTGAAGAGTGTGCTGTATATGGTCGTGAAGGTATGACTGGCGAACGTGATAGAAATACCATTGGTTTTTCTACTATACGTGCCGGTGATATTGTTGGTGATCATACGGTGATGTTTGCAGATATTGGTGAGCGAGTTGAAATAACGCATAAAGCCACCAGTCGAATGACCTTTGCAAATGGCGCAATGCGCGCCGCCTATTGGCTATCCGATCAAGATGCTGGTCTTTATGACATGCAGCAAGTATTGGGACTCAATTAATATTTAAAAAAACCACCGTTGGTGGTTTTTTTTTGGGAAAATATTGTTCCCAAAAAAACATAACTCAAGCATAGACGCTTACACATAATTCATATAGAATCGCTGGAATTTGCCAAATTTTCGTAATTTTGTAAATCTGTAGAAATTAAAATTCAATAATTTCAGTGGTTTGACTCTTATTTTTGGAGGTCGCGTTGACACAGTCTGCCTTACTCGTACTCGAAGATGGAACCGTATTCTCTGGCACAGCAATTGGTGCCGATGGACTTACTGTTGGTGAAGTCGTTTTTAATACTTCAATGACAGGTTATCAAGAGATTTTAACGGATCCGTCATATTCTCGCCAGATTGTCACTTTGACTTACCCGCACATTGGTAACACCGGAACAAACGATGAAGATACCGAATCTGATTCAGTTCATGCCTGTGGTCTAATCATCCGAGATCTCCCTCTATTAGCTAGCAACTTCCGTAATCAACAATCCTTAAGCGATTATTTAAAAGCGAATAATGTTGTTGGTATCGCTGATATCGATACCCGTAAATTAACTCGTATTTTACGTGAAAAGGGTGCCCAAGCCGGTTGTATTATGGTCGGCGATATCGATGAAGCTAAAGCATTAGCAGCAGCCAAAGCATTCCCTGGTTTGAAAGGCATGGATTTGGCTAAAGAAGTGACCACAGAGTCGACCTACCAATGGCGCAAAGGCACTTGGCGCTTAGTGGGTGGTTTACCGGACGAAACTCCAGCGTCAGAGCTTAAGTTTAAAATTGTTGCTTTTGATTATGGTATCAAGCGCAATATTTTACGCATGCTAGTTGACCGCGGTTGTGATGTTACTGTTGTCCCTGCACAAACACCGGCAGCTGAAGTATTAGCAATGAATCCTGATGGGATTTTCCTATCAAATGGCCCTGGCGACCCAGAGCCATGTGATTATGCGATTACGGCTATCCAAGAAATTTTAAAAACTGAAATCCCAGTATTTGGTATTTGTCTTGGTCACCAATTACTTGCATTAGCATCTGGGGCAAAAACTTTGAAAATGAAGTTTGGTCATCATGGCGCTAACCACCCGGTAAGTAATATTGAAAAAGGTAATGTGATGATCACCAGTCAAAACCACGGTTTTGCTGCTGATGAAGCGACGTTGCCTGCGAACATCAAAGTGACTCACAAATCGTTATTTGATGGGTCTTTGCAAGGTATTCACCTTACTGATAAACCAGCGTTTAGTTTCCAAGGTCACCCAGAAGCAAGCCCTGGACCGACCGATGCGTCACCACTGTTTGATCACTTTATTGAGTTGATTGAACAATATCGTCAAAACGCTAAATAGTTAGGTCATTCGGAGAATAGATAAGCAATGCCAAAACGTACTGATATTAAAAGTATTCTGATCCTAGGCGCTGGCCCAATTGTGATTGGTCAAGCCTGTGAATTTGACTATTCTGGCGCACAAGCGTGTAAAGCGCTGCGTGAAGAAGGTTATCGAGTTATCTTAGTTAACTCTAACCCTGCAACCATTATGACTGATCCAGAAATGGCTGATGCGACATACATCGAGCCAATTCACTGGGAAGTTGTGCGTAACATTATCGCTAAAGAAAAACCTGATGCGATTTTGCCAACTATGGGTGGCCAAACCGCACTTAACTGTGCACTGCAGCTAGAAGCTGAAGGTGTACTAGAAGAGTTTAACGTTGAAATGATTGGCGCGACAGCTGACGCAATTGATAAAGCTGAAGACCGTAGTCGTTTTGATACTGCAATGAAGTCAATTGGACTTGACTGTCCTCGTGCTGGTATTGCCCATACAATGGAAGAAGCTTACGGTGTTTTAGACCAAGTTGGCTTTCCGTGTATTATTCGTCCATCTTTCACCATGGGTGGCAGTGGCGGTGGTATTGCGTATAACAAAGAAGAGTTTGAAGACATTTGTTCTCAAGGCCTTGAGTTATCGCCAACTAGCGAGCTGCTAATCGATGAGTCACTAATCGGTTGGAAAGAGTACGAAATGGAAGTGGTTCGTGACCGCAATGATAACTGCATCATTGTGTGTGCCATTGAAAACTTCGATGCCATGGGCGTGCATACCGGTGATTCAATCACTGTTGCACCAGCGCAAACACTGACCGATAAAGAATACCAATTAATGCGTAACGCTTCTTTAGCGGTACTGCGTGAAATTGGTGTTGAAACCGGTGGTTCAAACGTTCAGTTTGGTATTTGTCCAAACACTGGCCGTATGGTCATTATTGAAATGAACCCGCGTGTTTCTCGCTCTTCTGCGTTAGCTTCTAAAGCAACCGGTTTCCCGATTGCTAAAATCGCCGCGAAATTAGCGGTAGGTTTCACCTTAGACGAGCTAATGAATGATATTACTGGTGGTCGCACCCCAGCATCATTCGAGCCTGCAATTGATTACGTTGTGACTAAAGTGCCGCGCTTTAACTTTGAAAAATTTGCTGGCGCTAATGACCGTTTGACGACGCAAATGAAGTCAGTGGGTGAAGTCATGGCCATTGGCCGTACTTTCCAAGAGTCATTACAAAAAGCATTACGTGGACTTGAAGTTAACCGTAACGGTTTTGACCCGATTGTTGACCTTGCATCGCCTGAAGCAATGCAAACAATTCGTCATGAGTTAAAAGAGCCTGGTTGTGACCGTATTTGGTACATTGCTGATGCCTTCCGCGCTGGTCTAAGTCGTGATGATATCTTCAAGCTAACTAATGTTGATCATTGGTTCTTAGTCCAAATTGAAGATCTTATCGCCCAAGAAGCTAAAGTGGCTGAAGTGGGGATGTCAGGTCTTAACGAAGCCTTCTTACTGCAACTTAAGCGTAAAGGTTTCTCTGATGCACGTTTAGCACACATCTTAGGTGTCAGTGATAGCGAAGTGCGTAAAATTCGTGACCGCTTTGATATGCACCCAGTGTATAAGCGTGTCGATACCTGTGCGGCAGAATTTGCCACAGACACTGCTTACATGTACTCAACTTACGAAGAAGAATGTGAAGCCGCGCCATCAACCCGTGAAAAAATCATGATTCTTGGTGGCGGCCCTAACCGTATTGGTCAAGGTATTGAGTTTGATTACTGTTGTGTTCATGCGGCATTAGCATTGCGTGAAGACGGTTACGAGACCATTATGGTTAACTGTAACCCTGAGACAGTTTCGACCGATTATGACACCTCAGATCGCTTGTACTTTGAGCCAGTGACCTTTGAAGATGTGCTTGAAATCGTTCGTATTGAGAAGCCAAAAGGCGTTATCGTACAGTACGGTGGTCAAACACCGCTAAAACTGGCACGTGAACTAGAAGCGGCAGGTGTACCGATTATTGGTACAAGCCCCGATGCCATTGACCGCGCTGAAGACCGTGAGCGTTTCCAGCAAGCGATTCAACGTCTTGAAATGAAGCAACCTGAAAACGATACCGTAACAACGGTTGAAGGTGCGGTACTTTCTGCTGCCCGTATCGGTTACCCGTTAGTGGTTCGTCCATCTTATGTATTAGGTGGACGCGCAATGGAAATCGTTTATGACGAGCAAGACTTACGTCGCTACTTCAATGAAGCAGTAAGCGTATCTAACTCATCACCAGTATTGCTTGACCGTTTCCTCGATAATGCCATTGAAATCGATATCGATGCAGTTTGTGACGGCGAAATCGTGGTTGTGGGTTCTATCATGGAGCACATTGAACAAGCGGGGGTTCACTCAGGTGACTCAGGTTGTTCGTTGCCGCCATACAGCTTAAGCGAAGATGTTCAAAACCGTATGCGTGAGCAAGTGGCTAAATTAGCCATGGAGCTGGGCGTAATTGGTTTGATGAACGTTCAGTTTGCGGTTAAAGATGACGAAATCTACATGATTGAAGTCAATCCACGTGCTGCGCGTACAGTGCCATTTGTCTCTAAAGCAACCGGTATCCCGCTAGCGAAGATTGCTGCACGTGTAATGGCTGGTCAAAGCTTAGCATCGCAGAACTTCACTAAAGAAGTGATCCCACCATACTTCTCAGTAAAAGAAGTGGTATTGCCGTTTAACAAGTTCCCAGGTGTTGACCCAATGCTTGGCCCCGAAATGCGCTCTACAGGTGAAGTTATGGGTGTGGGTGAAACCTTTGCTGAAGCTTATGCTAAAGCCCAGCTTGGCGCCACAGCTGAAGTACCTAAGTCTGGCCGTGCATTAATTTCTGTGCGTAACAGTGATAAAGCGCGTGTGGCTGAACTTGCAGCTGAACTGATTGAGCTAGGTTATCAAATTGATGCAACTCATGGCACTGCAGTTATTCTAGGTGAAGCAGGTATTAATCCGCGTCTAGTTAACAAGGTACATGAAGGCCGTCCACATATTCTCGACCGTATTAAAAATGGTGAATACACTTACATCATTAATACCACTGAGGGGCGTCAAGCGATTGAAGATTCTCGTCAAATTCGTCGTGGTGCACTGCGTTATAAAGTGAACTACACCACAACATTGAATGCTGCATTTGCTACCTGTATGGCCCATTCAGCAGATGACCGTAATAACGTCAATTCAGTACAAGAATTGCATGAACGAATCGCTAAAAGTTAATAATATTTAATTTAACGTCGATTCGGTTAAAAAGGCTGCAGTCATGCAGCCTTTTTTATTACTATTTTTTGACACTCACTAGTAACTACTCGCAAGCTTATGTAAGCTTAGCTATCATCATTTGCTAGCCCTTCAGCGCGCGAGACTGTTTTGTTGCCACATGTCGCTATAAGTGAATGTGAGCATGACGACTCGACGTTTAATAATATAGATTTTACTGTGTTGATATGCGTGTCGACACGGGGTGCTTTTGTTTTTAAAGGAGACATAAGACATTATGAATACCGTCCCTATGACGATCATCGGAGCTGAACAGCTGCGTAAAGAATTAGATGAATTAAAATTTGTGCGTCGTCCAAGCATTACTGAAGCTATTGCTTCTGCACGTGAATTAGGCGACTTGAAAGAAAATGCTGAATATCATGCAGCCCGTGAAGAACAAGGTATTTGTGAAGCACGTATTCGTGATATTGAAGGCAAGTTATCAAATGCACAAATCATTGATGTGACATCAATGCCAAACAATGGCCGAGTGATTTTTGGCACAACAGTGACCATTGTCAATGTTGATACCGATGCAGAGTCAACTTACCGTATCGTCGGTGATGATGAAGCAAACATTAAAGAAAATCTTATTTCAGTGAATTCACCGATAGCGCGGGGATTAATTGGTAAGAACCTTGATGATGAAGTTGCCATTACCACACCTGGTGGCACCGCAGAATATGAAATTATCGCTGTAGAATACGTTTAATAAGTTACGACTTAAGACTGGTTTGCTATAGCGATAAAAAAACCACTGCATGGCAGTGGTTTTTTTAGGTCATATTCAATACCAGTTAATCAACAATCGACTAATATTAAGTAACCCAGATGTTTGACGAAATTATTTTGCTTTTGGAACGGCAATTTTCATTTCAGCAGACTGACGGAAAATAACTAAGGTGTGACCGATAAGCTGTACTTTGGTAGATTGAGTTTCGCGAATAATCGCGTCAACTACAGCATTTTTAAGCTCTCTATCAGAAGAGCCTACTTTCACTTTAATTAGTTCATGATGAGTGAGTGCACTATCAATTTCAGCCAGTACACCTTCGGTCAAACCATTAGCACCAAGCAGCACTACAGGCTTTAAATTATGCGCCAGGCCTTTTAAATGCTGTTTTTGTTTGGTTGTTAAGTTCATTTGTACCAACTTTTTAAATGTTACTGTTGAAAAACGGCTATTCTACCCTTATATAAGCATGATGTAACTCCAAATCGTTACGGAATTTAAATGGCAACGAAGAAACGCTCGGCAAGTTCAAGCCGATGGATGCAAGAACATTTTGATGATCACTATGTAAAACTGTCTCAAAAGCGAGGTTTACGCTCTCGAGCTGCATTCAAGTTGGAAGAAATCCAACAAAAAGACAAATTAATTAAACCTGGTATGACAGTAGTAGACTTAGGCGCAGCGCCTGGCGGTTGGTCTCAAATTGCAGTTAAACTAGTGGGAGAAAAAGGTAAATTAGTCGCATGTGATATTTTACCTATGGATCCCATCGTGGGCGTCGACTTTTTACAGGGCGATTTCCGTGAAGAAAAAGTACTTGATGCTTTACTTGACCGCGTTGGTGAAGATAAAGTTGATGTAGTACTATCAGATATGGCGCCTAATATGAGTGGTTCAGATGGTGTGGATCAACCAAGGGCAATGTATTTAGTAGAATTAGCATTAGATATGTGCCATCAAGTTTTGGCATCTAATGGTAGTTTTGCAGTCAAAGTTTTTCAGGGGGAAGGCTTTGATGAATATATGAAAGCAGTGCGACAAGCTTTTACAACAGTGAAAACACGCAAACCAGATTCATCACGACCACGTTCACGTGAAGTTTATATAGTGGCGACTGGTTACAAGTTATAGTAGTCTAACGATTAATTATCGTGGGTCTTCAAGAGGTCTAACAATTTGAGTGACATGGCAAAAAATTTAATTCTCTGGGTTGTCATCGCCGTCGTGTTGATGTCAGTGTTTCAGGGCTATTCCCCCTCTTCTTCGTCAACGCAGAAGATGGATTATTCCGTATTCTTAGATAGTGTCCGAAACGGCAATATCAATTCGGTAGAAATTAAAAGTGATCAACGTACCATTGAAGGAGTAAGACGCTCTGGAGAGAAGTTCACTACAATCATGCCAATGTATGACCAAGATTTAATCAATGATCTTGATCGTAAAGGGATTTCAATGAAGGGGCAAGAAGCTGAAGAGTCAGGCTTCCTAACCCAAATCTTTATCTCTTGGTTCCCGATGCTGTTATTAATTGGTGTGTGGATATTCTTCATGCGCCAAATGCAAGGCGGTGGCGGTAAAGGCGCGATGTCATTTGGTAAGAGTAAAGCCAAATTGATGAGCGAAGACCAAATTAAAACCACTTTTGGTGATGTTGCAGGTTGTGACGAAGCAAAAGAAGACGTAAAAGAATTGGTTGATTACCTAAAAGAGCCAACCCGTTTCCAAAAGCTTGGTGGCCGCATTCCTACCGGTGTTCTTTTAGTTGGCCCACCGGGTACGGGTAAAACCTTACTTGCAAAAGCCATTGCTGGTGAAGCTAAAGTTCCGTTTTTCACTATTTCTGGTTCTGACTTTGTTGAAATGTTTGTCGGTGTCGGTGCATCACGTGTACGTGACATGTTTGAGCAAGCTAAAAAGTCTGCACCATGTATCATCTTTATCGATGAAATTGATGCTGTAGGTCGCCAACGTGGCGCTGGTGTTGGTGGCGGTCACGATGAGCGTGAGCAAACCTTGAACCAAATGCTGGTTGAAATGGATGGTTTTGAAGGTAACGAAGGTATTATTGTTATTGCTGCGACCAACAGACCAGATGTGTTGGATGCTGCATTGCTACGTCCAGGTCGTTTTGACCGTCAAGTGGTTGTTGGCTTACCGGATGTTCGTGGTCGTGAACAAATTTTAAAAGTTCATATGCGTAAAGTACCGTTAGCAGATGGTGTCAAAGCCAGCGTTATTGCTCGTGGTACCCCAGGGTTCTCAGGTGCTGATTTAGCAAACTTGGTGAATGAAGCTGCGCTATTTGCTGCTCGGGGTAATCGCCGCGTAGTGAGCATGGAAGAGTTTGAAAGTGCTAAAGACAAAATCATGATGGGTGCTGAGCGCCGCACTATGGTGATGTCTGAAGATGAAAAAGAAATGACCGCATACCATGAAGCAGGTCATGCGATTGTTGGTTGTTTAGTGCCTGAGCATGATCCTGTGCATAAGGTTACTATTATTCCACGTGGCCGTGCATTAGGTGTGACTTTCTTCTTACCTGAAGCTGATGCAATTAGTCAAAGTCGCCGTAAACTTGAAAGCCAAATTTCAGTTGCCTACGGCGGACGTTTAGCGGAAGAGATGATCTACGGTACAGAGCGCGTATCGACAGGTGCTTCACAAGACATTAAATATGCAACGTCAATTGCACGTAACATGGTGACCCAGTGGGGCTTCTCTGAAAAATTAGGCCCGGTACTTTATGCTGAAGATGAAAACGAAGTATTCCTAGGACGCAGTATGGGTAAAACCCAACATATGTCCGACGATACCGCCCGTATCATCGATGCCGAAGTAAAACACTTAATTGATTCAAATTACGATCGTGCGCATACTTACTTAAATGACAACATGGATATCCTCCATGCCATGAAAGATGCGTTAATGAAATTTGAAACCATCGATGCCGATCAAATTGATGATTTAATGAATCGTCGCGAAGTTCGTCAGCCAGCCGATTGGGATGCTGATGACTCAATTGATGATAAAGATAAAGGCACGCCTGCAAACGCGACAGAGACTAAAGCTGACTCTGAAGCAGCAGACGCAGATAAAGCAGATGATAAATCAGAATCGACACCAGATACTGATGCGCCTGCTAAATAACGCTGAGTTAAATTAACGTAAAAAACCCCGAAAGGGGTTTTTTTATATTTATTGCTTTGTGAACAAAAGTATTTTAATTCAGCTAATAGAGTTAAATATTATCTAACTCATTAAATTGAGTATAAGTGAGGTTGTGTGTTTGAACTTAAATCGGGAGATAAAACCCTCTCGCTAGCGAGTCCGATTGTTATGGCTATCATTAATGTAACCCCAGATTCTTTTTCTGATGGCGGTCAACATGCCACGTTTGAAAGTGCTTGTCAGCAAGTTGATAAAGTCATCAGTCAAGGGGCTAAAATAGTTGATATTGGCGGCGAGTCAACCAGACCAGGTGCTACAGCAGTTACTTTAGAAGAAGAGCTCGCTAGAGTTATTCCTGTCATCGAATATACTGCCCAAAACCATGATGTGTGGATTTCAATCGATACCAGTAAGCCGCAAGTCATGGAAAAAGCAGTTGCTGCAGGCGCCCATATTATTAATGATGTTCGTGCGCTACAAGAGCCCGGCGCGCTGGCAATGGCAACTATGCTCGATGTGCCCGTATGTTTAATGCATATGCAAGGGCAACCAAAAGATATGCAAGACTCACCAGAATACGACGATGTTATCCAACAAGTTAATGACTTTTTGTCGCTAAGGGTAGATTATTGTTTAGCAGCAGGTATGTCTCGAGAAAATATCATTTTAGATCCAGGCTTTGGCTTTGGTAAAACTCTTGAGCATAATTATCAGCTGTTAGCCAAGTTACCGGAACTACATAGTTTGCATTTTCCCGTGCTGGTAGGTTTATCAAGAAAAAGCATGATCGGGGATTTATTACAGCGTGATATTAATAATCGCTTAGCGGGTAGTCTTGCTGGGGCGATGATTGCGGCGCAGCAAGGGGCGCAAATTATACGGGTACATGATGTTGAAGAAACCGTGGATGCACTCACTGTGATGTCAGCGACAATGGCAAGTTTACATAACTAACCTTTTCAGTCATTTTAAACATGCATTTTTTGCCTAGGTTACGTTATCAAGTGGTATGAATTCACTTTGAGAGGTACACATGCAGCAAAGACAATTTTTTGGAACTGATGGTATTAGGGGCAAGGTCGGCGCGGGTAAAATGACCCCCGAGCTTGCTCTTAAGCTTGGCTGGGCAGCGGGAAGGGTGCTTTCACGCAGTGGCACCAAGAAAGTGATTATCGGTAAAGACACACGGATTTCGGGTTACCTGTTTGAATCCGTACTGGAAGCCGGCTTATCTGCCGCTGGCTTAAATGTATTATTGGTTGGGCCTATGCCGACGCCAGCTATTGCTTATTTAACCCGAACTTTTAGGGCCGAAGCTGGCATTGTTATTAGTGCCTCCCATAATCCCTATTACGATAATGGTATTAAGTTTTTTTCAGCTGACGGCAGTAAGTTAGATGATGCGCTTGAATTAGAAATAGAGCATGAACTTACCAAAGACTTAGTTTGTGTTGAGTCTCATTTATTGGGCAAAGCGGCAAGAATTGATGATGCAGCAGGGCGCTACATTGAATATTGTAAAGGTCATTTCCCTGCTGAGCTGACTTTAGCTGGGCTTAAAATTGTGGTTGATTGCGCTCACGGCGCAACATATCACATTGCTCCTAGTGTTTTTAAAGAGCTTGGCGCAGAAGTGATCACCATTGGTGATAAACCTAATGGATTAAATATTAATGACAATGTTGGCGCGACATCCATGGCGTCAATATGCGAGCAAGTGCTGCTAGAACAGGCTGATGTCGGCATTGCCTTAGATGGCGATGGTGATAGGATCATGATGGTGGATCATCAAGGTAATGTGATTGATGGCGATCAAATTCTTTATGTGCTTGCCGCTAATGCGCTTAATAATGGCACTTTGAAGGGCGGGGTTGTTGGCACCTTGATGTCAAATCTAGGCTTGGAGTTGGCGCTTAAGAGATTGAATATCCCCTTTATGCGCTCAAAAGTAGGTGACCGTTATGTCATGGCGTTGATGCGTCAACACCACTGGCGTATTGGCGGCGAAAGCTCTGGACATATACTCGATTTAGATCACGGCACGACAGGGGACGGTATCGTGGCGGGAATTTTAGTGTTAGCGGCAATGCAGCAGCAACAATTATCGTTAGCACAGTTGGTTAAACCGCTAAAAATGTTGCCTCAAGTATTAATTAATGTCACTTTTAATAGTGAGACTGATCCATTATCAGCGTCAGCGGTCATCACTACCCTGCAGCATGTAGAGCAGCTATTAGGTAAAACCGGTCGAGTTTTACTTAGAAAATCCGGCACTGAGCCCTTAATAAGGGTGATGGTTGAAGGTGAAGATGTGGCATTGGTCACATCTTTTGCACAACAGATTGCTGATGCAGTGCAACGCGTTAGTAAATCCTAAATGTTATATATTAATTGTTTATTTATTAATACTTAATCGTACCGAGTAAAAAAACAACACTCTGACACGTTATAGTAATTATTCCTAACTTAGGTATTGTAACTTGTTTGGTGGTTCGTTATTATTCACGCCGCTTTGAAAGGAGACAGTAATGGCACTCAGACGTCCTATGGTAGCTGGCAACTGGAAAATGAATGGCAGTTCGGCTTTAGCCCAAGAGTTATTCAGCAAGTTCGCTACAAAGCTCCAAAATGATTCTGCTGAAGTAGTTTTGTGTCCACCTTCAATTTACCTTGAAAGTGTAAGACAACTACTTGAAGCAAATAAGCAAACCTTAGATGGCGCGCTTGTAAGAATGGGCGCACAAAACCTTAGTCAGCATGACTTTGGAGCCTACACTGGTGAAGTTTCCGGTAAAATGCTAAAAGATTCAGGATGTCGATATGTGATTATCGGCCATTCCGAACGCCGTCGTATGTATGGCGAAACAAGTAATATCGTTGCAGAGAAATTTGCTGCAGCACAGAAACATGGTTTAACGCCGATTCTTTGTGTTGGTGAATCTGGTCCAGCTCGTGAAGCAAGACGTACTTTTGAAGTGATTGCCGAAGAGTTAGACATTGTGATTGAAAAGAATGGCACCATGGCTTTTGATAATGCCATTATTGCTTACGAGCCTTTATGGGCTGTAGGTACTGGTAAGAGTGCAACTCCAGAGCAGGCACAAGAAGTCCATGCGTTTATTCGTCAAAGACTTTCTGAAGTGTCACCGTTCATCGGAGAAAATATTCGTATTTTGTACGGTGGTAGTGTTACGCCTTCAAATGCAGCCGATATTTTTGCACAGCCAGATGTTGATGGTGGACTGATTGGCGGTGCTAGCTTAAACTCTAGCGAGTTTTTAAGTTTATGTTCCATAGCGATGAGCGCTTAATATTATGTATGAAGTTTTAATTGTAGTTTACTTGGTTGTTGCGATTGGTCTTGTTGGCCTAATCCTTCTTCAGCAAGGTAAAGGTGCTGATATGGGTTCTTCTTTTGGTGCTGGTGCATCAGGAACTCTATTTGGCTCCGGCGGTTCAGGTAATTTCCTGACACGTAGCACAGCTGTGCTAGCAATTGGTTTTTTCACTTTAAGCCTAGTATTAGGTAACTTAAGTGCTAACCATTCAAAGCAAGATGATGCATGGAATGATTTAGGTTCTGCAGTAGAGCAAGTTGAACAAGCTCCTACTCAAACTGAAACAAAGATTCCAGACTAAACAACAAATTGAGGCAACATAGTTTGTTGCTTCCATTAAGTTTTGTCTCTATTAGCTAAGTTAAGTTTCCCTCTCTCAAACTTAACCTTAACCTCAAATTAGCTAATAGAAAATAGTAACAGTTACATATGCGGATGTGGCGGAATTGGTAGACGCGCCATCTTGAGGGGGTGGTGAGCTATGCTCGTGTGGGTTCAAGTCCCACCATCCGCACCAAATTTGATTAATCAAAGTTAATTGGATTAATCATTGCAAGAGAAGACGTAAGTTAATATAATTGCGCAAGTTGACGCGGGGTGGAGCAGTTTGGTAGCTCGTCGGGCTCATAACCCGAAGGTCGTCGGTTCAAATCCGGCCCCCGCAACCAGCTTATTGTCGATTGATTTTACGAAATTGCGTAAAACATTCTTCAATTAAAAGGTTCTATATTAAGACCTCGTCATTACGGGGTTTTTTGTTATATGGAGCTTGGTAACTCCGTGATTATACGGACTTTTTTGGGGCTTATGCCCTTTTTTTCGTTTTTGGGGGTCATTTTTGGCAACATTAGAAACTAAACTGACAGAAATGCTGACAGTACCTGTTGAGGCTATTGGTTTTCAACTTTGGGGTATTGAGTTTGTCCATGCTGGGCGTCATTCAATATTACGTGTATTTATTGATGGTGAAAGTGGTGTCAATATCGAAGATTGTGCCGAAGCCAGCCGTCAAGTTAGTGCTGTTCTAGATGTTGAAGACCCAATCTCGACAGAATACACATTAGAAGTTTCTTCGCCTGGGGTTGATAGACCTTTATTTACTGCAGCGCAATACGCTGCATATATTGGCGAAGATGCAAAAGTACAATTGACGATGCCAGTAGCGGGTAGTCGTAATTTAAAAGGTGTCATCACGGCAATCGAAGGGCAAATGCTAACGATAAACGTAGATGGTGAAGATTTGATAGTGGCTTTAGATAATGTACGCAAAGGCAACATTATTGCGAAGTTTTGATAGTTTCAAGGTGAACGAGGCAAGACATAATGAATAAAGAGATTCTGCTAGTCGCAGAGGCGGTATCAAATGAAAAAGCCGTCCCGCGTGAAAAAATATTCGAAGCGCTAGAAATTGCTCTAGCCACTGCAACTAAGAAAAAGTATGAAGGCGAAATTGAAGTTCGCGTTGCTATCGACCGTAAAACTGGCCACTACGACACTTTCCGTCGTTGGATGGTTGTCGATGATCAAGGTGAAGCTTTAGAAAACCCTTACAGCGAAATCACACTTGAAGCTGCGCGATATGAAAATCCAGAAATTCAACCTGGTGAGTTCATCGAAGATGAAATCGATTCAGTTGTGTTTGACCGTATTACGACGCAAACCGCGAAGCAAGTTATCGTACAAAAAGTACGTGAAGCTGAACGCGCTCAAATCGTTGAACAGTTCATTGAACGTGAAGGCGAGATTGTTACTGGTGTCGTTAAGAAAAGCACCCGTGAAAGCGTTGTTGTTGATCTAGGTAATAATGCTGATGGTGTTATTTACAAAGAAGACATCATTAGCCGTGAATCATTCCGTCCTGGTGACCGTGTACGTGCTTTACTTTATGCAGTTCGCCCAGAAGCTCGCGGTGCGCAGTTATTTTTAACGCGTAGCAAGCCTGAAATGATCATTGAGTTATTCAGAGTAGAAGTACCTGAAATCTTAGATGAAGTGATTGAAATCATGGGTGCAGCACGTGACCCAGGCGCTCGCGCTAAAATCGCCGTGAAAACCAATGACAAACGTATCGATCCTATCGGTGCTTGTGTTGGTATGCGTGGCGCACGTGTTCAAGCTGTTTCAAATGAGTTAAGTGGTGAGCGTGTTGATATCGTTATGTGGGATGACAATCCAGCACAATACGTTATTAACGCAATGGCACCTGCTGATGTTGCTTCAATTATTGTTGATGAAGACAACCACTCAATGGACATTGCTGTTGAAGCAGACAGCCTAGCACAAGCGATTGGTCGTAATGGTCAAAACGTACGTTTAGCGACTCAGTTAACAGGCTGGGAATTAAACGTAATGACTGTTGAAGACCTTAACAAGAAGCATCAGGCTGAAAGCGCTAAAATCGTTAACTTATTTGTTGAAACACTTGAAGTTGACGAAGATTTTGCAACAGTACTTGCAGAAGAAGGCTTTACGTCTTTAGAAGAAATTGTTTACGTACCTGAAACAGAATTATTAGACATTGATGGTTTTGACGAAGACATCGTAACTGCGCTACGCGAACGTGCAAAAGCGGCGATTTCAACTAGAGCATTAGCGTCAGAAGAAGCACTTGATGGTGCTGAACCGGCTGCAGATTTATTAGCGTTAGATGGTTTAGAAAAGCATTTAGCATATGTTCTTGCAAGTAAGGGTGTAATTACCTTAGAAGACTTAGCGGAACAAGGCATTGACGATTTAATTGATATTGAAGAATTGACAGAAGAAAAAGCAGGTGAGCTCATCATGGCTGCCCGTAATATCTGTTGGTTTGGCGAAGAAGCATAAGTCGATCAACAGGGGGATTTAATTGATGGCAGATACAAGTATAGATAAATTGGCCGCGGAAGTGGGCAAAAATGTAGACAGACTGATTGAACAGTTTGCCGACGCAGGGATCAAGAAAACCAAAGCTGATTCAGTTTCAGAAGCTGAAAAGCAAACATTGCTTGATCACTTGAAAAAGCAACACGGTGGCGATCAAGCGCCGCAAAAAATGACATTACAACGCAAAACCGTTTCAACACTCAGTGTTAATGCCGGTGGCGGGCAATCTAAAGACGTTAAAGTTGAAGTACGTAAAAAACGTACTTTTGTTAAACGTGACGATAGCGATGCAGCGAAAGAAGCTGAACTAGCAGCGCAAAAGCAGCAAGAAGCAGAAGCTGCGGCGAAAGCTGCTGCAGAAGCTAAGGCTAAAGCGGACGCAGAAGCGAAAGCGAAAAAAGATGCAGAAGCTAAAGCAAAGAAAGAAGCTGAAGCGGCTAAAGCCAAAGCAGCTAAAGCTGAAGATCCTGAGTCTGCTGCTGCGCAAGTAGAAGCTGATCGCCTTAAAGCGGTTCAAGAAGCGACATTAAAGAAAAAGCAAGAAGAAGAAGCGGCATTAGCTGCTGAAACTGCTCGCAAGTTAGCTGAAGAAAACTCAAAGCGTTGGGCTGAAGAAGAGCGTCAACGTATTGAAGCTGAAAAGAACGGTGATCACCATGTGACTACCTCTAAAGCGGCGCGTGCTGCTGAAGATACTTCAGATGCTAACGATGAAAAACGTGGCCGTCGTGCACGTAACAAGAATGCTAACAAGAAACGTGGTGGCAAAGGCGGTCGTGATAACCGTAGCAATGCTGCACGTAACAAGAGCACTGCTCCTGAATCTATGGCACATGGTTTCAACAAACCTGTTGCTGTGGTTAAAGGCGAAGTACGTATCGGTGAAACAGTATCTGTTGCTGAACTTGCTCAACGTATGTCTCTTAAAGCCACTGAAATCATCAAGCAGATGATGAAAATGGGCTCTATGGTTACCATTAACCAAATCTTAGACCAAGAAACAGCACAAATGGTTGCTGAAGAAATGGGTCATAAGGTTATTCTTCTTCGTGAAAACGAATTAGAGCATCAAGTACTTGGTGATCGTGATGAAGAAAATGTGGTACTAGAGACTCGTGCTCCAGTCGTTACCATCATGGGTCACGTCGACCACGGTAAGACTTCATTACTTGATTACATTCGTCGTGCCAAAGTTGCTGACGGTGAAGCCGGTGGTATTACCCAGCATATTGGTGCATACCATGTAGAAACTGAAAATGGCATGATCACTTTCTTAGATACTCCTGGTCACGCGGCGTTTACGTCAATGCGTGCTCGTGGTGCTAAAGCAACTGATATTGTTATTTTGGTTGTGGCTGCAGACGATGGTGCTATGCCGCAAACTATCGAAGCGATTCAACATGCTAAAGCTGGTAACGTGCCGTTAATCGTTGCAGTGAACAAAATGGATAAGCCAGAAGCTGACCCAGAGCGTGTTAAGAGTGAATTAGCTCAACACGGTGTTATGTCTGAAGATTGGGGCGGCGAACACATGTTCGTAAACGTTTCGGCTAAAGCGGGTACCGGTATTGACGAATTACTTGAAGGCATTTTACTTCAGTCTGAAGTATTAGAGCTTAAAGCTGACCGTTCAGGTATGGCTGCTGGTGTTGTTATTGAATCTAAATTGGATAAAGGTCGTGGCCCAGTTGCTACTGTACTTGTTCAAGAAGGTACTTTACGCCAAGGCGATATCGTTCTATGTGGTCTTGAGTACGGTAAAATCCGTGCAATGAAAGACGAGAACGGTAAAGCAATTACTGAAGCTGGTCCATCAATCCCTGTAGAGATCTTAGGTCTTTCAGGTGTACCTTCAGCTGGTGACGAAGCAACAGTTGTTCGTGATGAGCGCAAAGCACGTGAAGTTGCACTTTATCGTCAAGGTAAATTCCGTGATGTTAAACTAGCACGTCAGCAAAAATCTAAGCTTGAAAACATGTTCGCGAACATGACCGAAGGCGAAGTGCAAGAACTTAACATCGTTCTTAAAGCAGACGTTCAAGGCTCACTTGAAGCAATTTGTGAATCATTAGCTAAACTGTCTACTGATGAAGTTAAAGTTAATATCATCGCTCGTGGCGTTGGTGCATTAACTGAAACTGATGCTACGCTAGCTGCAGCTTCAAATGCCATCATGGTTGGTTTCAACGTGCGTGCTGATGCACAAGCGCGTAAGACTATCGATTCTGAAAGTGTTGATTTACGCTACTACAGCGTTATCTACGACTTGATTGATGAAGTTAAAGCGGCGATGACGGGCATGCTTGCTCCTGAATTCAAGCAACAAATCATTGGTCTGGCAGAAGTTCGTGATGTATTTAAGTCGCCTAAGATTGGTGCAATTGCCGGTTGTATGGTTACCGAAGGTACCATCAAGCGTAGCGCTCCTATCCGTGTACTACGTGACAACGTGGTTATCTACGAAGGTGAGCTAGAATCATTACGACGCTTTAAAGATGACGTTGCTGATGTTCGTAACGGCATGGAATGTGGTATCGGTGTGAAGAACTACAATGACGTCCGAGTGGGCGATCAGATTGAAGTCTTCGAGACGGTCGAAGTGGCCCGAACGCTGTAACACAGAAAGGGCGGCGTAAGCCGCCTTTTTTATTTATATAAGGCTATGGTAACAATATTATGGCAAAAGAATTTAGTCGTACTCGTCGAATCGCGCAGCAGCTGCAACAAGAGCTTGCTATGGTGTTACAGCGCGATATGAAAGACCCTCGCATCGGTTTTGTTACAGTAAACGATGTTGATGTGTCACGAGATTTAAGCTACGCAAAAGTATTTGTGACCTTCTTTGAAGAAGATCGTGAATTAGTCGATCAAAAAGTCGAAGCACTTGCTGCAGCAGCTCCTTACATCAGAACACTAATTGCTGGCCGCATGAAGCTACGTGTTATGCCTGAACTACGTTTTGTCTATGACAGTTCATTAGTTGAAGGTATGCGTATGTCTAACTTAGTAAGCCAAGTGATTACGAGTGATAAGGCAAAGCAAGAAAAGTTTGGTTCTGAAGAATCAACTGACGCTGAAGAAAATACAGAAGGAAAAGACTAATGGCTCGTCGTCGCAAAGGGCGTTTTATTGATGGCATAGTGCTATTAGATAAAGGAACTGGCATCAGTTCTAACCATGCTTTGCAACGTGTCAAACGTCTCTACCAAGCTAACAAAGCCGGCCATACTGGCGCTTTGGATCCATTGGCAACCGGGATGCTACCTATTTGTTTAGGTGAAGCAACCAAGTTTTCTCAACATTTACTTGATGCTGATAAGCGTTATTTAGTGACGGCCAAGTTAGGTGAAAGAACTGATACCAGTGATTCTGACGGTGAAGTTGTGCAGATAAGACCTGTCAATTTTACCCAAGAAAAGCTTGAAGTGTCACTTGAACACTTTCGTGGTAAAACCATGCAAGTTCCTTCTATGTATTCGGCATTAAAGTATCAAGGTCAGCCTTTATACAAATATGCACGTGAAGGCATTGAAGTCCCCCGTGAAGCCCGACCAATTAATGTGTTTGAGTTGCTATACGTCGGCTTAGAAGGTGATGAGTTAACCTTAGACATTCATTGTTCTAAAGGTACTTATATTCGCACCATCGTTGATGATTTAGGGGAAATGCTAGGCTGTGGGGCCCATGTCATTATGCTTAGACGTACTCAAGTTGCTGACTATCCATATGAAAAAATGGTGACCTTAGAGCAATTGATGGCGATGGTAGATGAGGCTGAAAAGTCTGAAATACCTTCAAGTGATGTATTAGACCCATTACTATTACCAATGGATACCGCGGTCGCGAACTTTGCTGAAGTAAATTTACCTGAGACCAGTGCTCAGTATATTTTACAAGGCCAACCTGTTCAGGCTGAAGGTGTGCTAGATGATCAACTTCTACGGATCACTTTAGGTGAGTCAAGAAAGTTTATTGGCATTGGCTTTAAAAATGATGATGGCTTACTCGCACCCAAAAGATTAGTGGTTGACCACAGTCAAGAGTAGTGGCTCTAACTTGTTAGTTTAATCTATATCAATCTGTATATTTTACTGTGGCAAGATTGCCACAGTCGGATATGCAGATTTTTTATTGCGGTAAGCTGCGCTTTCGGTTAATATATCGCGCCCTCAGGCTGAGTTAGTGATCGGCTTGAGATAATTTAATTTTTTCTGGAGATATTTATGTCACTAAGTAATGAACAAAAAGCTAAAATCGTAGCTGAATTCGCACGTTGTGAAAACGACACTGGTTCAACTGAAGTACAAGTAGCTTTATTGACTGCACAGATTAACCATCTACAAGGTCATTTCAAAGAGCACATCCATGATCACCATTCACGTCGTGGTCTACTACGTATGGTTAGCGCACGTCGTAAGCTTACTGCTTACCTTAAGCGTACTGACGTAGCTCGTTATACTGCTCTAATCCAGAAGTTAGGTTTACGTCGTTAATAACGACGTTTAATTTGCTTATTGCTTGCGGTAAGTAGATCAAACCGTAAAAAAGGAGGCTATGCCTCCTTTTTTATTGGCTAAAATAAATGTAGTTTAACTAGCATTCTTGTTTACGCCTGCTCTACCTTTACCTGCTGCTCACCAAAATAGCGCGCTTCAAACTCGTCTTGTGGTAAAGGTTTACTAAATAGAAACCCCTGACCAACTTGGCAATGATGTTGTTGTAGCCATGCCAGCTGCGCTTGGTTTTCAATCCCTTCTGCAACAATATCCAGATTTAGCTGTTGCCCTAGCATTAGAATAGTGGAGGCGATGGCGCCATCATGGGGTAAGTCAGAGACAAAGCAGCGGTCGATTTTCATTGTGGTAATAGGCAAACGGCGTAAATAAGACAAAGATGAATAGCCGGTACCAAAATCATCCACGGCAATACCAAAACCGGCACTTTTAAGTTGTTCGAGTTTAGCGATGGCTTGAGTGATATCATTCATCAGTGATGTTTCGGTTATTTCGATTTCCAATAACTCGGGGCGAATTTGATAACGTAGCGCCAATTGTTTGATATCGGATACCAAGCTTGCATCAGCAAACTGCTGTGAAGCGACATTTACCGCAATGGGAATGACGCGATTGTATTTTTTCTCCCACTCACGGAGCAGCTTACAACTTTGTTCAATAACCCATCTGCCGATGGGAATGATAATGCCAGTTTCTTCAGCGATAGGAATAAACGCCATGGGTGGCACAAGTTTGCCGTCTTTTTGCCAGCGGATTAAGGCTTCACAGCCGACAATTTCATTAGTTTTAAGATCTAATTTGGGCTGAAAATAAAGCCTAAATTCATTTCGCTTAAGCGCATTGTGTAAAGAGGCCTCGGTTTTTAATCTAAGAGCGGCATGTTCGGTCATTTGCTGCTTGAAAAAGGCCCACTGGTTTGAACCCGCGGCTTTAGCGCTATACATGGCAATATCGGCGTGCCGGATAAGATCCTCAGCGCCTTGGCCATCTTCAGGGTATATCGCAATACCAATCGAGGCCGCAGGGTGAATCGTATGCTCATTCAGCTGTATTGGCATATTGAGTTGCTTTAACAGCTGTTCAACGAAATCAGCGGCGTGTTGCGGGGTTTTTATTTCATCTGCAACGATAACAAACTCATCACCTCCTAGGCGGGCCACGCTGCCTTTATCAGCGATGCCCGATTCTAAAATTCGGGCTATTCTTACAAGGAATTGATCACCGATAGTATGCCCTAAAGAGTCATTTACATTTTTAAATCTATCGAGGTCAATAAATAATAGTGCGAATTGGCGTTTGTGAACGCGCGCACGTTGTATGGTGACACTTAATGTTTCAAGTAGTAGGGTTCTATTGGGCAAATTAGTGAGAGGATCTCGGGTGGCCATTTTTCGTAATTTGTTTTGAGCCTGACTGAACTGCAATAAGATTTGATTTAATTTTGTGGAGACAAGTCCAAGCTCGTCATCTTTATGGGCACAGGTTATGGGAATGAGGTTTTCATCCGGTAATTCAGGATCAATGTTATCAATGGCTTCGCTGATCTGCGCGATTGGCTGAGTGAGGAATCGGTGAAACACAATCGTGAGCACTAAAGTGAGCAATAAGGCTCTGGCTAAGGTGGCGATAAAACTTAACTGAAGTCGGTTAAACAAATTATTGGTCATTGCTTGAATATCGTAATGGATAGATAAGGTGCCAATTTGTTGCTGTTTTTTATCGCCCTCAAAATAGTGCGGTCGATACAAAGGTCGTGAGATTTCCTTTAACTCATCAAAGAGCAAGTAACTCAAACTGTCATAGTAAGTTGGATATCGTTTGGCCTGATGACTTGCTTCAACATACAAGGAATTGTCATCTAAGGTGATGATAGCAGAACGAATATCATCAATTTTTACAATACCTTCTAAGTTTTGCTGGGTCTGTTTGTCATCTAAAGCCCACACCACATTAGATATGGTTTGTTCAACAGAATTGACGAGTTCTTGCTGGGAGGCCTGGATTTGCTGTTTGGTGGTAATAACAACCAGTGCAAGCTCGACAATAAAAATAGCAATAGCAAAAAATAATGCTGTGAACACCACTAAATTTGTTTGCTTCCATGTCAAAGACTTAAACTGTGGCGGCATTATTTTATTTCCATTTGCAATAACGTTGAGCTTACTTTTGTTGGCGGGCTAACAAAATCTTAAATTACCTAAAAAACCTGCTTGTTATTGTTAGGTATTTTCTACCTTTCACTGTAGATAAATTTGTTCAAAAAGTCATTAAGTATAGCGTTTAGCCCAAGGATTAAAGCCTATTTTTCGGCCAGGGCATTGTTATTATCATTTTATATTGCCATGAGATATGAATTCATATAACCATATCGACCTTAAAAGGCAAAATATAAATTATTTTTTAGACTGATATGGCGATGACCTTTAACTATTATAAAAAATTGAAGTATACTTGTGCGCGTAATTTAAAGGTCAATAATTAAGGAATGGGTCACGTGAATCCAATTGTAAAGAGTTTTGAGTATGGTCAACATACTGTCACCTTAGAAACAGGTGTTATTGCACGTCAAGCTGATGCTGCAGTACTAGCGAGCATGGGCGATACAACTGTCCTTGTTACTGTAGTTGGTAAAAAAGTTGCGGATTTAAGCCGTGATTTCTTCCCACTAACAGTTAACTACCAAGAGAAGACTTACGCTGCTGGTAAGATCCCTGGTGGTTTCTTTAAGCGTGAAGGTCGTCCAAATGAAGACGAAACGCTTATTGCTCGTTTAATCGACCGTCCAATTCGTCCTTTATTTCCTAACGGTTTTAAAAACGAAGTCCAAGTCATTATTACTGTTGTTTCTGTAGACCAACAAATTGAGCCAGACATTGTGGCTATGATTGGTACTTCAGCAGCGCTGGCTATTTCTGGTATTCCATTCAATGGACCATTAGGTGCTGCACGTGTTGGTTATATCAACGGTGAATACTTACTTAACCCATCAGTAGATCAAGTTGCTGAAAGCGACTTAAATCTTGTTGTTGCAGGTACTAAAAGCGCTGTATTGATGGTTGAATCTGAAGCTAAGTCACTTGCTGAAGAAATCATGCTAGGCGCGGTAACTTACGGTCACGATCAACAACAAGTTGTGGTTGATGCGATTGCTGAGTTTAAAGCTGAAGCGGGCAAGCCTACTTGGGATTGGACTGCTCCTGTTCAAGATCAAGACTTAGTTGCTAAAATTAAAGATTTAGCTGAAGTTGGCATGACTGAAGCTTACCAAATTGAAGTTAAGCAAGATCGTTATGCGCAAGTTGGTGTTGTTAAAGCAGCAGCAAAAGCGGCATTAGTTGCTGAAAACGCAGATGTTGATCAACGTGAAGTTGATAACTTACTTGGTAGCTTAGAGAAGAACATTGTTCGTGGTCGTATTATCAGTGGCAAGCCACGTATCGACGGTCGTGAACCAGATATGATCCGCGCATTGAATGTACTTGCTGGTGTACTTCCACGTACTCACGGTAGCTCATTATTCACTCGTGGTGAAACTCAAGCGTTAGTTACTTGTACTTTAGGTACAGAACGTGATGCACAGAAAATTGATAGCATCATGGGCGAGCGTACTAACCGCTTCATGCTTCATTACAACTTCCCTCCATACTCAGTTGGTGAAACTGGCATGGTAGGTTCACCTAAGCGTCGCGAAATCGGTCACGGTAAGCTAGCTTGGCGTGGTATGAATGCCGTTATGCCTTCAGCTGAAGAATTCCCATACAGCATCCGCGTTGTTTCAGAAATTACTGAATCAAACGGCTCAAGCTCTATGGCTTCTGTTTGTGGTACTTCATTAGCATTAATGGATGCGGGTGTACCAATCAAGAGTTCAGTTGCTGGTATCGCAATGGGTCTAGTTAAAGAAGGCGACGACTTTGTTGTTCTTTCTGACATTTTAGGTGATGAAGATCACTTAGGTGACATGGACTTTAAAGTAGCTGGTACCCGTGATGGTATTACTGCTCTGCAGATGGATATCAAGATTGAAGGTATCACTCAAGAGATCATGGATATCGCTCTGCAACAAGCATACGGCGCTCGTGTTCATATTCTTAACGTGATGGACCAAGCAATTGGTGGCGCACGTGAAGATATCTCTGATCACGCTCCACGTATTACGACTATCAAGATTAATCCTGAAAAAATTCGTGACGTTATCGGTAAAGGTGGTGCAACTATTCGTGCACTTACCGAAGAAACCGGTACAACAATTGAATTAGATGACAACGGTACTGTTAAAATTGCTTCTTCAAATGGTGAAGCAACTAAAGAAGCTATCCGTCGCATCGAAGAGATTACTGCTGAAGTTGAAGTCGGCCGTATCTACAAAGGTAAAGTTATCCGTATCGTTGATTTTGGCGCATTCGTTAACATCTTACCTGGTAAAGATGGCTTAGTTCATATTTCTCAAATCAGTGAAGAGCGTGTTGCTAACGTTTCTGACCACCTTGAGATGAACCAAGAAGTTGACGTTAAAGTGATGGAAGTTGACCGTCAAGGTCGTGTAAGACTTTCTATCAAAGAAGCTGTTACTAAAGCAGAACCTGCTGCAGAATAGTTGTTAGATTAACTCAGTTAATCTAATCGATAAAGGAGAGCTAAGGCTCTCCTTTTTTATTGGCAAAATTTAGCCAATGATAAATTTATCTTTAACTGCGTAGCCCTTGGCGCTATTGGTTGATATGATGCAAACTAACTATAGAACCTGATAAGGTATTTAAATGGAACATAAATTACGGACCACTGTGGTAGCATTATGTGTCGGTGCCAGTATGTTATTGTCAGGTTGTGCTTCACTTTCAGGCAATGATAATAGCGCAGCGTCAGGCAAAGTGATGGTTTCTCCCAAAGTGCCTGATTACAAGTTAGAAGTCACTTTAGCTAAGCTCAATGACATTTTAGCCTCTATGGAATTAACCACTGAGCAACGAGCACGCTTTCATTATGACCGTGGTGTTATCTACGATAGTGTTGGCCTACGACTACTAGCTAAAATTGATTTTCACCAAGCGATAAAATTACAACCTAATCTTGCTGATGCATATAATTTCTTAGGGATTTATTACACCCAAGAAGGCGAGTTTGAACCTGCTTATGAGTCTTTTGATGGGGTCTTAGAGTTATCCCCCCAATACGATTATGCTTATCTCAACCGTGGTATTGCTTTGTATTACGGTGAACGCTATGAGTTAGCCACTGAAGATATGCGCACATTTTTGGCCCAAGCACCTGCTGATGGTTATCGTGCTTTGTGGTTATACCTAGTGCAAGTGCCGACAGATCAGCAAGCAGCGCAAGCCGAGCTATTAACTAACCGCCAATCGCTTAACGATCAGGCGTGGTCTTCAGTCATCATTGATTATTACCTTGGTAAGCTGACTAAAGAGCAAGTTTTTGATGCAGCTAAAGTCAACCTGACTCAACCTCAGGAGTATGCTGAGCGTCTGTGTGAAGCCTATTTCTACCTAGCTAAAAAAGCGGTGGAGCAAAAAGATTATCAACTGGCAGCGGATTATTATCGCTTAAGCTTGGCAACAAATATTTATGATTTTGTTGAACATCGTTATGCCAGAATAGAGCTAGCCCAAGCGCTGCAAATACTTGAACAATCTACAGTCGCTAATTAATAATAATTGTTAGCTCAGCACAAAGGCTAATGCATCGGCATTAGCCTTTTGGGTTTTTGAGTTTTTTAAACCATCACCATTTGGGTTTAAGTGAGTTTACCTAGCCAACCTAGATGGGAAACGCTATAATTTGCGCCTTTTTATTATGCTAGGGCAAGTAAACCATGTCAGTTCAAACAGTAGAGGTCGATAAACGTCGTACCTTCGCGATTATTTCGCATCCTGATGCCGGTAAGACCACTATTACTGAGAAAGTACTTTTATTCGGACAAGCAATTCAAACTGCAGGTACCGTTAAAGGTCGTGGCTCTAAACAGCATGCAAAATCTGACTGGATGGAAATGGAAAAAGACCGTGGTATTTCTATTACTACTTCGGTAATGCAATTTCCTTACAGTGATTGCCTAGTAAACCTACTTGATACTCCAGGTCACGAAGACTTCTCTGAAGATACTTACCGTACCTTAACCGCTGTTGACTCATGTCTTATGGTGATCGACGCGGCCAAAGGTGTCGAAGACCGAACCCGTAAACTAATGGAAGTTACCCGTTTACGTGACACACCAATCGTGACATTCATGAATAAATGTGACCGTGATATTCGCGATCCTATGGAAGTGATGGACGAAGTTGAAACTGAGCTAAAAATCGCATGTGCGCCAATCACTTGGCCGATTGGCTGTGGTAAGTCGTTTAAAGGTGTTTATCATATCCATCGCGACGAAGCAATTTTATACCAGTCAGGTTTAGGGCATAAAATTCAAGAAGTGCGTACAGTGAAAGGCCTTGATAATCCTGAACTTGATGTAGCAATTGGTGCTGAACTTGCTGAGTTATTACGTGAAGAATTAGAACTTGTGATCGGTGCATCACATGAGTTCGATTTAGAGGCGTTTCTAGCCGGTAAACTTTCACCTGTCTATTTTGGTACCGCATTAGGTAACTTTGGTGTTGATCATATACTTGACGGTTTAACTGAGTGGGCACCTAAGCCTCAACCTCGCGCCACTGAAGTACGTGATATTCATGCTGAAGAAGAAAAGTTCTCTGGCTTTATCTTTAAAATCCAAGCGAACATGGATCCTAAGCATCGTGACCGCGTCGCATTTATGCGTATTGTGTCTGGTAAGTACGAGAAAGGCATGAAAATGCATCATGTACGTGTCGGTAAAGATGTGCGTATTTCTGATGCGTTAACCTTCGTTGCTGGTGATCGTGAGCAAGTTGAAGAAGCCTACCCAGGTGATATTATCGGTTTACATAACCATGGCACCATTCAAATTGGTGATACTTTCAGCCAAGGTGAAAAAGTTAAGTTTACTGGTATTCCTAACTTTGCCCCTGAAATGTTCCGCCGTATTCGCTTAAAAGATCCGTTAAAGCAAAAGCAATTGCTTAAAGGTCTCGTACAGCTTGCCGAAGAAGGCGCTGTTCAAGTCTTTAGACCGCTAGATACCAACGACTTAATTGTGGGCGCAGTTGGCGTACTGCAGTTTGAAGTGGTTGTTGGACGCCTTAAGAGTGAATATAACGTCGAAGCGATTTATGAAGGCATTAGTGTTTCAACCGCCCGCTGGGTTTACTGTAAAGATGAGCGTAAACTCGAAGAGTTCCGTCGTAAGTGCAGCAGCAATTTAGCCTTAGATGGTGGTAATAACCTAACTTATATTGCACCGACTATGGTAAATCTGAATTTATCCATGGAACGTTACCCTGATGTAGAGTTCGCTAAAACTCGCGAAAACTAATCACTGGGGTGTTTGATGTTAAAAGGCGGTCTAACCGCCTTTTTTATTGGCTGTGATTTAAGCTTGAGGCTAATTTTATTCTATAGTGGCAAGATGAGTAACTTAAAAAGTGCTAAGCAGGTTTGCTGCATTAGCTGTGATTTGCAGTAAAGTTATTTGTTTGAGGGAAAGTGATGATAGATACCCATGCCCACCTTGATCTTGTGGATTTTGACCACGATAGAGCTGCTTTGTTTGCAAAGATGCGCGCAAACGGGATCGACAACGTCATTATTCCAGGGGTGAGTGAGTCATCTTGGGCTAAACAGCTAGAGGTTACCAGCGAGTTTGACTGCTATTTTGCCTTAGGTATCCACCCTTGGTATGTACCTGCTGACATTTCTCAAGCAGTGGCGGCGTTAAATAATCTCATCGCTAAACATAGGCCTAATCCAAGGTTTGTTGCCCTGGGGGAATGTGGTTTAGATAAGCTTCGACATTGGTCTCAATCACAGTTGGATTTACTCGAGGCTCAATTAGCATCAGCAATTGATTGGCAATTACCGGTGATTTTACATGCCGTAAAAGCTCATCCACAGCTATTAGCCATGTTGAAAAAATACCCTAACCCTAAAGGTGGGGTTATTCATGGCTTTTATGGCGCCCCAGAGTTGGCAAAATCTTATATTGAACTGGGCTATAAACTGGGAATAGGTGGGTTAATCATGAACCCTAGCGCCAAAAAGTTACAAAAAACGGTTACAGAAGTTGATATTAAACACTTCCTAATAGAAACCGACTCTCCCAGCATGGCGCCCTATAATTCACCAGATAAACGAAATACTCCGCTTCAGATAATAAGTTTTGTTGAGCAGATAGCAAAATTACAAAAAAAAACCACTGTTTTAATTATGGAACAGTTGGGGTTAAATGCTCGACAACTGTTTGAGCTGTAATTCTTTTTTTTTAAACACCGTGGTTGATGGGCGTTGCTGTGGGATAAGATCCTGAAATTAAACTCTAAAACTATGAACTAATCCACGATTTTCATCTGCTCGTCAGTTATAATCACTAACTGAAAATAGGTGAGTTAACAACAATTATACATATCGTTAACAAATTAAAAAAGGGTCGTGATTAATGGATATACTAATGAGTCTAGTAGGTGTGGTTACCATACTAGCAATCGGTTATGCACTATCAAATAACAGAAAAGCAATTAATGTGCGTACTGTTGGTGGTGCTTTAGCTATTCAAGCATTCTTTGCAGGTTTCGTTTTATACGTACCAGTGGGGAAAGATATCTTACAAGGTATGTCAGATGCCGTATCTAGTGTAATTAGTTATGCACAATCGGGCATTAACTTCGTATTTGGCGATTTAGCTCAATTCAAAGTTGGCTTTATTTTCGCGGTAAATGTTTTACCCGTTATCGTGTTCTTCTCTTCATTAATCGCAGTGCTTTACTACTTAGGCATTATGCAGTGGATCATCCGTCTCATCGGTGGTGGCTTGCAAAAAGCATTAGGTACTAGCCGTACTGAGTCTATGTCAGCGACAGCGAATATTTTCGTTGGTCAAACTGAAGCACCACTAGTTGTTCGTCCATTTATTGCGACTATGACTAACTCTGAATTATTCGCAATCATGGTTGGTGGTTTAGCATCAATCGCGGGTTCAGTATTAGCCGGTTACGCGCAAATGGGTGTACCAATTGAATACTTAGTTGCTGCATCATTCATGGCGGCTCCTGGTGGTTTGATGATGGCTAAACTAATGCATCCTGAAACTGAAGAAGCTAAAAATGACATGTCAGATCTTCCTGAAGATCCTGATAAACCAGCTAACGTATTAGACGCTGCTGCTGGCGGTGCTTCATCTGGTATGCATTTAGCACTAAACGTGGGTGCAATGTTAATTGCCTTCGTTGGTTTAATTGCAATGGTCAACGGTATCATCGGTGGTGTAACTGGTTGGTTTGGTCTTGAAGGTATTACTTTAGAACTTATTCTTGGTTACATTTTCATGCCATTAGCATTCTTAATCGGTGTACCTTGGAACGAAGCGCTTGTAGCGGGTTCATTCATCGGCCAAAAGATTGTTGTAAACGAATTTGTTGCTTACCTAAACTTTGCTCCTTACTTACTTGATGCTTCTGCAGAAGGTTTCAAAGTAGTTGCTGAGACTGGCATGATGATGTCTGATAGAACCAAAGCTATCATTTCATTCGCATTATGTGGATTCGCTAACTTATCGTCTATTGCTATTCTATTAGGTGGTTTAGGTTCAATGGCTCCTAGTCGTCGCCATGACCTTGCTAAGCTTGGTATCCGTGCCGTTATTGCTGGTTCACTAGCTAACTTAATGAGTGCAACATTAGCGGGTCTATTCTTAGCGATTTAATATTCGCTATGGTTTAAACCTAGTTAATAAAAAGGCCGTTATTATTTATTAATAGCGGCCTTTTTTGTGTCTAAAAATAGTGGTTATCCTTGCATTGGCATTATGTGGCGCTGCTCACTTATCCGCTATGGCTATGGCTATGGCTATGGCTATGCTAATAGCTGGATTAGCTGGATTAGCTGGATTAGCTGGATTAGCTGGATTAGCTGGATTAGCTGGTTCAATGGTTCCTACTGGTCACCATGAACTTGCTAAGTTTGATATACGTGCCGTTATTGATAGCTCGCTTGTTAACTTCTTAAGTTCAACATTTACGGGTCAATTTTTAGCGATGTTATAACTCCCATGATGTAAACATTACCAATAAAAAGGTCGTTATCATTTAGTAACTACGGCTTTTTTTTGTCTTTAAAAACAGCCATTCTCAGTGAATTTTACTTAATCAACTTTTGCTACAGCTGTTTATGGTATGTTACTTGCTAAGGTTTTATATAATGATATTGGGCATATAAATAGTTTTATAGATTATTTAATTATTGGTTGTTAGTTAAAAGTAGCGACATTGTTCACGTTTTGGGATTAAGTATTCGTATTTTGTCTTTTTTGTATTGAGCTTTTGGCCGAAATAGGTACAATGCGAACGTTTATAAAAAACGCCATCCATGTAGGTGGTTAAAAACAAATATCAATGGGGTTGATAATGAAAAACGTTAAAACTTTAGCTTTAGCTGCAACAACTGTTGCTGCAATGTCTGCACCAGCAATGGCTGCTGACCGTACCGATTTACGTTCTGGCGATTACAGCTGGATGCAGTTCAACGCAATGTATGCTTTTGACGAATTACCAAGTGGTGGTGAAAGTGGTCACGATTACTTAGAAATGGAATTTGGCGGCCGTGCTGGTGTTGTTGATTTATACGGTTACGTTGATGTTTTCAACTTATTTACTCAAGATTCTGGTGATAAAGGTTACGGTGAAAACCGTATGTTCATGAAGTTTGCACCTCGTTTTTCTCTTGATGCAATTACTGGTTTAGACCTTTCAGTTGGTCCTATCCAAGAAGTTTACTTCTCTACTTTATTTAACTGGGGTGGCGGACCAATCGCAGAAGACGTGAATGCATCTTTCTGGGGTTTAGGTGCTGATGTTATGGTTCCATGGTTAGGTAAAACTGGCATGAACATATACGCTCACTACGACATGAATGGTAAAGATTGGAATGGTTACCAATTCTCTATGAACTGGTTCAAGCCAGTAATGAACTTTGATAACGGTACTTTTATTTCTTTCCAGGGCTATGTTGATTACCAGTTCGGTGCAGATGAAGCATCTTGGGGTGATGAAAACGGCGAAAATGTACAGAAAGGCTTATCATCAAATGGTGGTGCTGCTTACTTCGGTTTACATTGGCATTCAGATAACTACGCATTGGGTTACGGCTTAAAAGCATATAAAGATGTTTATTTGCTAACTGATGATGGTGCAACTGGTCTAGAAACCACCGGTTTCGCACATTACTTAACAGCAACTTACAAGTTCTAAGATTGCTTGAAAGTATAGAGCCACACTTGTGTGGCTCTATTTTTTTATTAATTTATGTTAGTATTTACTTAAATATATCGTAGAATTTGCTAAAGTGTATTTAGATAAATATTAAGGTCCAAATAAGTGATATTAGCTTGTCATTAATTTGGATTGATTTGCGCGCTAAAACGGATTTTTCGCGGAATGGATGAAACAATAATCTTTGTTTCACCTCTTCCGGTCTTCAAGGATTCAAGTCGTGGTACTCGTTATCAGATTGAATACTTAGTTCAGTAATTTATGAATTTATTTACTGGCAATGCTCGAAGGCCCGGCCCCATCAATACCCTAATGCCAGCTTAATTGCATTGCCATAACAAGATTAATTTATTTTTTGTTTTGGAGAGCACACATGAGTGATTTAAAAAAAGCAGCACAACTTGGCATTTCATTAATGGATTTAACCACATTAAATGATGATGATACTGACCAAAAGGTCATTGATTTATGTCATAAAGCGAATACTGCTGCTGGACATACCGCTGCAATTTGTATTTACCCTCGTTTTATCCCTATCGCTCGTAAAACCTTAAACGAACTTGATTGTGAAGACATCAAAATCGCCACAGTGACTAACTTCCCACACGGTAATGACGATATTGCTATCGCAGTATTAGAAACCCGTGCCGCAGTCGCTTACGGCGCAGACGAAGTTGATGTGGTATTTCCATACCGCTCATTAATGGCTGGCAACGAAAGCTTAGGTTTTGAGCTAGTCAAAGCGTGTAAAGAAGCCTGTGGCGATCAAGCTATCTTAAAAGTGATTATCGAATCAGGTGAGTTAAAAGATGCAGCGTTAATTCGTAAAGCATCTGAGCTTTCAATTGATGCAGGTGCTGACTTTATCAAAACATCAACCGGTAAAGTACCGGTTAATGCCACACTTGAAGCGGCTGAAATCATGTTAACCGTGATTAGCGAAAAGAACACCAATGTTGGTTTTAAACCAGCCGGTGGTGTACGTGACGCGGCTAAAACTGCCGAGTTTTTAGGTTTAGCTGAACGCATTCTAGGTGCTGACTGGGTTACTCCGGCACACTTTAGATTCGGCGCTTCAAGCTTATTAACTAGCTTACTTCATACTCTTGAGTTAGCCGATGCGCCTGCTGGTGCACAAGGTTACTAATCAAAGTTAGTATTGTACGGTTTTGACATAACGATTTAGCATGCACCGAATGGATCATTTTAGCCCATTCGGTGCCTTATTGTTGTAGCAAGATGGCTCAATAAATTCATCTTGCTGGAGGAAGTAGCATGTTTCTCGCTCAAGAAATTATTCGTAAAAAACGTAATGGTGATGCATTAAGCGCAGCTGAAATTCAATTTTTTGTTGATGGCATTACTCAAAATACCGTTTCAGAAGGCCAAATAGCCGCTTTTGGTATGGCTGTTTATTTTCAAGATATGAACATGGATGAACGTATTGCCTTAACCACAGGTATGCGTGACTCAGGTACTGTATTAAACTGGGATGCACTGTCACTTGACGGCCCCATTATTGATAAGCACAGCACCGGCGGTGTTGGTGATGTCATTAGCCTGATGCTTGGCCCAATGGCGGCGGCATGTGGTGGTTATGTCCCGATGATTTCGGGTCGCGGTCTTGGTCATACTGGCGGCACCTTAGATAAATTTGATGCCATTCCTGGTTACCAAACCGAGCCATCAAGTGAGTTGTTTCGCAAAGTAGTTAAAGAAGCTGGCGTTGCCATTATTGGCCAAACCGGTGATTTAGTCCCAGCCGATAAGCGTTTCTATTCAATCCGTGATAATACCGCAACCGTTGAGTCTATCTCGTTAATTACCGCTTCAATTCTTTCTAAAAAGCTCGCAGCTGGGCTAGATGCTTTAGCAATGGACGTCAAAGTCGGTAGCGGCGCATTCATGCCTACTTATGAAGCCTCTGAAGAACTTGCTCGCAGTATTACAGCAGTGGCAAACGGTGCTGGCACTAAAACTACCGCTTTATTAACTGACATGAACCAAGTATTGGCATCATGTGCCGGTAACGCGGTTGAAGTGCGTGAAGCGATTAACTTTTTAACTGGCGCTTACCGTAACCCACGTCTTTACGAAGTCACTATGGGCTTATGTGCTGAAATGCTCGTACTTGGCGGCATTGCGCAAAATGATGCTGACGCACGTACAAAATTAAATACTGTTTTAAATAATGGTAAAGCGGCTGAAATTTTTGGCCGTATGGTATCAGGCCTTGGCGGGCCAGCAGATTTTGTTGAGTCTTATGACAAATATTTGCCACAGGCGAAAATTATTCGTCCTGTGTATGCCAACAAACAGGGTTTTGCTCATAGCATGGATACCCGAGAGTTAGGTTTAGCGGTAGTGACCTTAGGTGGTGGCCGCAGAAAGCCTGGCGACGCATTAGATTATAGCGTTGGATTAACAGAAGTATGTGCATTAGGTGATGAGATATCAGCTGATAAGCCTATCGCCATGGTACATGCTCAATCTGAAGCAGCTTTCGAAGAAGCCTCTGCTGCCGTTCAGCAGGCGATTAACATTGAAGATTCTGCGCCAGAAAAGACGCCTGAAATCTACCGTTATATCCGCGCTTCAGATTTATAATGGAGTAAAAATTATGAAACGTACATTTATTTTAATGTTGGATTCTTTTGGTGTTGGTGCTGCCACTGATGCTGAAAAATTCGGAGATACAGGTTCAGATACCTTTGGTCATATTGCTAAAGCCTGTGCTGAAGGCCGAGCCGATATTGGCCGAAAAGGACCATTAACACTGCCAAACCTGGCAAAGCTCGGTCTAGGCCATTTAGGTTTTGAAAGTACGGGTAAATTCGCCGATGGTTTCGCTGATAATATCGACGTGATTGGCGCTTATGGCCATGCGGATGAATTAAGCTCAGGTAAAGATACGCCTAGTGGACACTGGGAAATGGCTGGCGTGCCAGTATTGTATGAATGGGGTTACTTTTCTGATTTAACCAACTCTTTTCCAAAAGAGCTTACGGATAAAATCCTCAAACGTGCGGGCTTAACCGACTTTTTGGGTAATTGCCATGCTTCAGGTACAACAATTTTAGAAGAACTTGGCGAAGAACACATGCGCAGCGGTAAGCCAATTTTTTATACTTCAGCTGATTCAGTTTTTCAAATTGCCTGTCATGAAGAATCATTTGGTTTAGAAAACCTATACCGTTTGTGCGAAATTACCCGTGAAGAGCTAGAGCCTTACAATATTGGCCGCGTGATTGCGCGTCCATTTGTGGGCTCGGGTCCTGAAGATTTTGCCCGTACAGGTAATCGACATGATTATGCGGTATTACCGCCAGCGCCAACGGTATTAGATAAGCTTAAAGATGCCGGTGGTGAAGTGGTGAGTATTGGTAAAATTGCCGATATTTATGCTAACAGCGGTATTACCCAGAAATTTAAGGCAACAGGTCTTGAAGAGTTATTCGATGCAACCCTTGAGCAAATCAAGCGTGCTGAAGATAACACCATTGTATTTACTAACTTTGTTGACTTTGATTCCCACTACGGACACCGTCGTGATATTGCCGGTTACGCCAAAGCTTTAGAATACTTTGACCAACGTTTGCCAGAGTTATTAGCCTTACTTAACCCTGATGACTTGTTATTACTGACAGCCGATCATGGTTGCGATCCAAGCTGGGTTGGCACCGAGCATACCCGCGAACGTGTTCCTGTGATTGCTTTAGGCGCGGGGTTAGCTGCCGGTTCATTAGGCCGTAGAAACAGTTTTGCCGACATTGGGCAGTCTATTGCGACGTATTTTAAGCTTGAACCTATGGATTATGGCGAATCATTCATTAATTGATGATTCAAATGCTATCTACTAAGGTTAATCTGTTAATAAATATAGTAGAATCACGTCCGGCAGCGAAGGGGATGACTTTGCTGCCCACATATAAAGATATACGATAAAAATATAGGGGTTTTTCCATGGCTACACCACATATTAATGCTGTTGACGGTGCATTTGCTGAAACAGTTTTATTCCCAGGCGATCCATTACGTGCAAAATATATTGCTGAAACATTTTTAGAAAATGTAGAGCAAGTTACTGATGTACGTAACATGCTTGGTTTTACTGGAACATATAAAGGTACTCGCGTATCTGTAATGGGTTCTGGTATGGGTATTCCATCATGTTCTATTTATGCGCATGAGCTTATTTCTGATTACGGCGTTAAAAACCTAATCCGTGTGGGTTCTTGTGGCGCAATTAGCACTGACGTAAAAGTGCGTGATGTGATTATCGGAATGGGCGCTTGTACTGACTCGCAAGCAAACCGTTTACGTTTTAAAGGTCAAGATTTTGCTGCGATTGCAGATTATGGCTTAATGAACGCAGTGATCGAATCAGCTAAAACGCACGAAACTAAAGTGCGTGTAGGTAACGTTTTCTCTGCTGATTTATTCTACACTCCAGATCCTTCTATGTTCGATACCATGGAAAAAATGGGTGTACTTGGGGTCGAAATGGAAGCGGCAGGCCTTTACGGTGTTGCACACGAACTTGGCGCTAAAGCATTATGCGTAGTGACAGTTTCTGACCACATCAGAACCGGAGAAAAAACCACTTCTGATGAACGTCAAAATACTTTCAACGAAATGATTATCATGACATTAGATGCAGTAGTTACTCTGTAATTTAACGTTTATTATTTCGTAAAAAAGCGTAACTGATTTATCAGTTACGCTTTTTTTTAATGGTTAACTGGGTTTACTTTTATCATCAAGTCTGAGGTTTTCGGCTTCTAGTATCTCTTGTTTAAAAGTCATATTTTCATCGCTATCAGACTCTGTTATCAGTGATGATTTTGGGTTAGCGCTTTGGTCATCCACATCTGTCGGTTCAGTCCGGCTATCTTCAAGTTGATGCATTTCTTCAGACAAGCTTTTTTGCACTAATTGGCTATTTTTACGTCCTTGTTTGGCGCGAGTTTTACGTCGGTCGAAATCTGCGCGTTTAAACGAAAAGACCCGCGACAGCAGCAAACCAATAATACCTGCAATAATCAGCATAATTTGTTGTTGCTTCATATTTTCTTGATAGTGGCTTTTTAATTCATCAAAGAAAATATGTAAGTTTAACCTCACCTCGATATAGCCTAAGTTATTGTCACCTTGAAGCACGTTTTCAATTAAAGGTGGGTAGGGCGATAACATCTCAGTTAGTACTTTATCATCGGCGTCAAATTCGATGTCTGATACGCTTTGGGCAAACGCCAGCCTTACCCCTTGAGTACTGTACATGTTCACTGACATCACTTTTGGGTCGAGCACGAGCGCATTGGCTAGCCATTGTAGTTGCTCATCATTTTGTAGATGCATTGCTGGGGCTGCGCCATTGGCCACTTGTTGAGCTAATAAGCGCGCCATGATTTGGGTTTGCGAACTCAGCAGTTGCTGACCGTTATTAAGGCTCGACTTCCATAAATGCACTAAAGCAAATAATAAAATTACAGCAATGCTGATTTGAATTAATCTGCTGATTTTTTGGCTTTTTTTAAGACCTTTAACAAAAATCACTTTAATCCTTGGTCATTTTTCTATTTAATTAATACTAATCGAAATAATTCATTGTAGATAGTCGCAATCATTGGGGAAATGCAGTCCATGGAAACTCAGGTAAATATTCAGCCATTAACGTGGTTATTCTCAACATTTGATGCGACGTATAGCCATAATCATGTCACTTTAACTCGTTATTTTGAAGACGAGTATCTTAACAATGTTCAGGTTAAGTACCCTTATCGTTTTAGAGTGGTATTTGAAGCGCAATCTTTTGGGGCCATTAATGACTGGCTGGCAAAGTTAACCCAAGACTGCGCGATTACGCCTTTGATGAGACATAACGATTTACAAGGTTTTGAACTTGCCTCAACCTCAGCTTTAGGGACACTGATGAGTCAATTTCCGCTGCAGGTAAAAGCAGAACTTCTCAATATAACCGCGCCGCTAGCGAGCTTATTTAAACCGGGTCTATTAGTGATGGATATGGACTCCACCGCGATTCAAATAGAATGTATTGATGAATTAGCTGTGATGGCTGGCGTGGGTGAGGCGGTATCAGAAGTCACCGAAAGGGCCATGCAAGGGGAATTAGATTTTGAAGAGAGTTTACGCTTAAGAGTCAGTAAGCTTGCAGGCGCCAATGAGAGTATTATCAGCACTTTATGTGAGCAACTTCCTTTGATGCCAGGACTTAAAAGCCTAGTGGCAGAGCTAAAGTCTAACGAGTGGAAGTTAGTGTTAGCCTCGGGCGGATTCACCCCATTTGTGGGCTATTTAAAAGATTTACTGGATTTAGATGCCGCTTACGCCAATGAGCTGGTTATTGAAGCGGGTAAGTTAACCGGTGAAGTAACAGGTGATGTGGTTGATGCCCAATATAAAGCCAATGTGATTGATAAGTGCAGTGCCACTTGGCAAATTGCTGCAGGGCAACGGCTAGCCATTGGCGATGGCGCCAACGATATTCCTATGGTTAATGCTGCTGATTTTGGTATTGCCTTCCATGCTAAGCCGAAACTGCTTGCTGCAGCCGATGCGAGTATCAATAACTTGGATTTACGCTGCTTAGTGTATTACTTGCAAGCCTAAAAACACTGCAAGCATAATGTGTTAAATGACGGTTTAACCTAAGTAACTAAAAGCTGCCGATTCCAGTATCAATAACTTGGATTTACGCTGCTTTGTTTATTACTTTGTGTATTACTTGCAAGCCTAAAAACACTGCAAG
>NZ_JAUOQU010000011.1:0-114148 GCF_030547195.1 Shewanella sp. 6_MG-2023
TTGAGGCTATTGGCCTGTCGCCGTGTCAGTGGATGCGCATTATAGGCAAGTTAAGATTTAGCGCAAGGGCTTTTATGAAGAAAACGATAGAAAATGGCTTGTTCGTTGCTATTTCAAACGAAACGCACAAAAAAGGGACTAACCGTCCCTTTTAAGGCGCTATATCAGGCTTTACTCACCAAAGAATCTTGATTCTTGTTTGATGACAACGGCCTTATCATCAATGGTCGCGGCTACGATTAAGTTAATTTTAGTCACGGTTCGCTCTAACACCCCTGGATCGACAGCAATACTAATAGGTAAAGTGAGCACTTCACCCGCTTGCACTGATACGGTTTGTGGACCGCTCCATTCATATCCTTCAATACCATCCATCGAAAGTGCATATTGCTGTGCTTGCTCAGTTTTATTAAGTAGCTTTAAGGTATAGGTGTTCTGCACTAAGCCATCGTTGGTTATTCTATATAAAGCATTTCGGTCTCGGATAACATCCATTCGCACAGGGGCAATTGTGGCGCTGGCATAGATAAACACTAAGATCATGACTGTTAACGCCACACCATAACCCACCAATTTCGGTCTTATGATGCTTTCTTTAACGTTTTCTAATTTATTTTCGGTGGTGTAGCTGATAAGTCCCTTGTCATAACCCATTCGCTCCATTGTGGTATCGCAGGCATCAATACAGGCGCCGCAGTTAATACACTCATATTGCAGCCCATTACGAATATCAATACCGGTAGGGCAAACTTGGACACATAGGTCACAGTCAATACAATCACCTAAGCCCATTTCTTTAGGGTCTGCTTTGCGTGAACGTGGGCCACGGGTTTCACCACGTTTTGCGTCATAACCGACTATATAAGTGTTCTTATCAAACATGGCTGCTTGGAAGCGCGCATAAGGGCACATATGAATACACATGATCTCACGCATCCAGCCAGCATTACCGTAGGTTGCTAAGGTAAAAAATACTACCCAGAAATAAATGCCAATATCGGCATTAAGGGTAAATACATCAATATAGACTTCACGGCTTGGCACAAAGTACGACACAAAGGTCATCGCTGTAAGTAATGATATGAGTAACCAAGAAGTGTGTTTGGCTGTTTTACGCCATAGCTTATTAAAGCTCCAGGGCATCTGATCTAGCTTGATACGTTTATTTCGCGCACCTTCAAACTTCTCTTCTAACCAGATAAAGATAAATGTCCACACGGTTTGCGGACAAGTGTAGCCACACCAAACTCGCCCGAGATAGGTGGTAACAAAAAACAGTCCAAATGCGGCAATAGTAAAGAGTGCTGCCAATAGGGTTAAATCTTGCGGCCAAATAGTGAGATTAAAGATGTGGAACTTCTGTTCACCCAAATTAAACCACACGGCTTGTCTATCACCCCAAGGCAACCAAGGCAGGATAAGAAAGAAAGATAAAGTCGCCCAGCCAATACGGCGTCTTACCGTGGTCCACAGTCCTGTGACAGCACGGACATAGATACTGTTACTCGGATTAAAGCGATCCGCTTTACTGGCGTCGGGTTGATGAATCTTGATCCGGGTTTGCTTAGCATAATCTTTAGGTTGAGATTCTTGTGTCATCTTGATGCCTTACTACTCAAAAAAGGGGCAAATTCTGTTTAGGTTACAGAAAACGTTATTAATTTAGATAAAAATAGCCTGTAACTGCTACGCACTCGTTTATAGAGTGTTAATTGAGTGTATTATACTCGCATTGTTTAAACTTATTCACTTTAATTGGACTAAAAGATGAGAGGCTGGATCCTTATAGCACTGATTGGCGGCGTTATTTACTACTTTGCCACCGAAACCGACAAATTAGATGAACCTATTGCTGCAGTTGAGTCGGTATTCAACGATACAGAAAAAAAACTAAAATCAATGACGGGCACTAAGATCACCAGAAAGGAAGATATCATCCCCACCATTCCCAGTGAGGTGATTGAAAGACTGACAGCTAAAGAACTCACTGAACTGAAAAGCGTGTTTACTGACAATGAGTCTGTGAGTGCATTTAAAGATGAGTATTGCGGTTTTGGGCTGACACATCCTGCTATTAGTAAACAAAACCTGCAATTTATCTGCGATAAAATATAATTTTTGGCTTTCCTGCCCTATGTCAATTGACCTGAGAATTATTTCAGCCTAGCCTTTGGATAATCTATTGAAAAAGGCTAGCAAAAAATGACTCAGCAGGTTTCTGACATATTCGACCCAACACTTTGGGACACTGTAACTGACTTCGATTTTGAAGACATCACTTATCATCGCGCAAAAGATCAAGGTACGGTGCGTATCGCGATTAACCGCCCCGACTGTCTTAATTCATTCCGCCCAAAAACCGTTGATGAACTCTACACTGCGTTAGATCATGCCCGCCAATGGTCTGATGTCGGCTGTGTATTAATTACAGGTAACGGCCCATCAGCAAAAGGTCAGCACTCTTTTTGCGCCGGTGGCGATCAGCGTATCCGAGGTAAAGATGGCTATAAATATGAAGGCGCAGAAGAAGGTAAACCTAATGTGGCACGCATGGGCCGCTTGCACATATTAGAAGTACAACGCCTTATCCGCTTTATGCCTAAAGTGGTTATTGCTGTAGTACCTGGCTGGGCTGTTGGCGGCGGCCATAGCTTACATGTTGTGTGCGACCTCACCTTAGCTTCTAAAGAACATGCGGTATTTAAGCAAACGGATCCTGATGTAGGCAGTTTTGACTCAGGCTATGGTAGTGCTTATTTAGCGAAAATGATCGGCCAAAAACGTGCTCGTGAGATTTTCTTCCTTGGCTTTAATTATACCGCTGATGAAGCGTTTGATATGGGCATGGTTAACCGCTCTATCCCCCATGCTGAACTTGAAACTGAAGCATTAAGCTGGGCGAAAGAAATCAACAGTAAATCCCCAACCGCGATGCGTATGCTCAAATATGGCTTTAACTTGCCAGATGATGGTTTGGTTGGGCAGCAATTATTTGCTGGTGAAGCCACTCGTTTAGCTTATGGCACAGACGAAGCGCAAGAAGGCCGTGATGCATTTTTAGAAAAGCGCGACCAAGACTTTTCTAAGTTCCCTTGGCATTACTAATACTTACTGTTGCTTACTGTTGCTTACTGTTGCTTACTATCGTTAACTTAGAAGATGTTAGTCACTCATAGTAATAACTGCTAATTAAGCCGACCATTTCTCGGTCGGCTTAATTGAAAAATCAAATAACGCCTATCGATAAACTGACCTTTACAACCTAGATGATAACAATTATCATTTGCATCAAATTAATAAAACAGGTCATTTATCATGAAAAAAACAATCACTTTCGCCATCTTACATTTCTGTGTCGCTTTTACTGTCACTTATCTATTAACAGGCAGTATTGTTATCGGCGGCGCTATCGCACTATTAGAACCTGCTGTAAATACCGTAGTATTCTATTTTCATGAGAAAGTCTGGAAACGCATTGAGCAAGCTAAAGCTGAAGATACCTTGCAACAACTCAGCGCAGCTTAACCCCCATTTATAATGGCTTAGCCAATTACAGTATCAAATGATCTGATCGATCACTCTGCTTTATGCTGCTCTTTTTGCTCTAACCCAAGTTTATTGGCCAAGGGTGCAATAGCGCCGCCCTGAATAAACACAGACATCAATACAAAAAAGAACACCATGTGGACGATTTCTATCGCACCTGGTACGCCTGCCGCTGCAGGTATTAAGGCAAACACAATCGGAGTTGCCCCTTTTAGGCCTATCATTGAAATAAATAAACGCTTTTTCCAGCTGGCCTTCACAAACGGCAAGTAACATAACTGCACCGCTAACGGTCTCGCGACCAAGATAAGTAATAGCCCCGGAATAATAGAAATCCAAAAGACGTTCATTAATGTCTGCGGGAATATCTGCAGTCCGAGCACGATAAACATCAACGCCTGCGCCAACCAAGATAAACTATTAAAAAAGTGTAAATTAACCAGTTGGCCGCGCTTAATGCCATTACCTATCACCACACCAGCAATATAAGACGCCAGTAAAATATTACCGCCAAGCATCTCGGCGCTATAAGTAGCAATAATAAAGCTCGCTAACACAAATACCGGAATAAGCCCGAATTCAGCCAAACTAATTCGATTAAGCAGTAATACTGCTAATTTACCAATTAAGAAGCCCACCACAATGGCAACCAAAATCTGGCTCGCTAGGTGCAGTGATAAGGTTGAAATAGCAACCGCTTGATGAGAAGCCAGTGTCATATCGGTTAATACAATCACCATTAGCATTGCCACAGGGTCATTGGTGGCTGACTCGAACTCCAGCACAGTATCGGTTTGCTCTTTTAACTTAAGCTTTTTAGACTCTAAAATTGAAAATACTGCCGCCGCATCAGTTGAAGATACGATAGCGGCAAATAACAAGCAGGTGATTAGATTAAAATCCAGCAGTCCATAAAGAATTGCCGCAAAGATGAGTGTGGTAAATATCACCCCAAATGACGCTAATACTCCGCCTTCTTTATAGGCCACTTTAATTTTATCGGTGGAGGTATTTAAGCCACCGACAAATACAATCACATTAAGTGCCAACCCCCCTATCCATGCAGTTTGGTCGAGATTGTCATACACGAAATTAAACTCACCATTACCCAAGGATAAACCGACCCCCATAAATATCAGCAACGAAGGTATGCCTAAGGTGCGAGATGGATGGTGCAATAAAATGCCAATAACAATGAGTACTGAGATTCCAATCATGACCATTTCTGTTGTCATACATTTACCTTATATAGTGTGAATAATGTCGATGCTCTCTGCTGTAAGAGTGGGCGTTGCATGCGGTGTGCATATCTTAGTTGCTCGTAAACTTGGCAATGAAAAGGTAAAAAGACGATGTTGCAGTGTACATTGCGATGACTTAACCCCACTCAAACGGCGGTTAAGCTTACTAATTGTATATTATTTTAGCGCCTTAATTGATTGTCATAAAACTTTCATATTAGCCCAAATGTTAATAACCACTGCATAAAGAAAAACCCAAATATCGACACAAGGTTAAAATAAACTTAATTCACAATTAACTTAACACAGCAAAACAACTAGCTGACAAGCCCCGAACGCACCCAAGCACCCACTACAACTATATCCACATAAAGCCTGCAAATTTAAGAAATTAAAAGCCAACTTCCAAAATGCCTCACTCGACCACCCGTTACCGGTAACAACCAATTAACACCAACAAAACAACAATTAACCACAATTAATCCAAATTAATTTGCTCGCTTTTGACTGTAACTTAACTGTCATATTGATCTGTCTTAATGCACTCGCTTCAAATCGAACCTTAAAAGAGAAGCGCCCTAATGTTGATATCCAAATGGATTAAACGAACTACCTATATTAAGTGGAACTTGTGATGAAAAAAGTGATTGGTTTACTAACAGCTGTTGGTTTAATGGCAGCACCTCTTGTTCAAGCTGGTACAGTTACAGTGTCTGGTTCAACCTCTGTTGCCCACGTTATGGAAGTGCTGGCAGAGAATTATCAAAATACGACAAAAAAAAATGTTGAAGTACAGGGCACCGGCTCATCAGCAGGTATTCGCGCCGCTAAAGATGGCACCAGTATGATTGGTATGTCATCTCGTAATATCAAACCAAATGAATTAACGCCAAAAACAAAAGAAATTGTTATTGCTCGTGATGGTATTGCTGCTGCAGTAAATAAAGCAAACCCAGTTAAAGACCTGACTCAAGAACAAATTTCTAAAATCTACCGTGGCGAAATCAAAAACTGGAGCGAAGTTGGCGGCGAAGCACGTCCAATCGTTGTTGTTACTCGCGAAAATGGTTCAGGTACTCGTGGCGCATTTGAAGAAATCATGCAGCTACAACGTAAAGTTAATGGCCACACAGTAACTGCTATTACTCCTTCCGCTCAAGTCGGTAACGGTAACGGCATGATTAAAACCATCGTTGCTAACAACCCATACGCTATTGGTTATATTTCACTAGGTAGTGTTGATGATTCACTCAACGCATTATCAGTCAATGGTGTTGCAGCTACCGATAGCAACATTGCCGCTGGCGACTATCAAATTGCCCGCCCTTTCATTGCGTTAATAAATGAAGACGCACCAGCAACAGCAAAATCATTTATTGAATTTATTATGTCTGCAGACGGTCAAGGTATCGTTGCAGAAGAAGGCTACATCCGCGTTCAGTAATTACTGATTGAATGCATGGCATAAGAAGGCCTAGACCTTCTTATGCTGCTTTTTGTTTATATAGAGGTTGTAACATGGAAACGGCTAGCAAAATAGACATGACGACAAAGGTGTCACTGTCTCCTGCCAAGAAAATTGATTGGGTTGAACTACTCTTTCACGGGTTATTTTTTCTCAGCGCCATGGTCGGCGTGGTATCGGTCATCACTATTGGCTGGTTCGTTTTCTATGAAGGATTACCCGCATTTAAAGAAGCGGGAGTGTTAAACCTCATTTTTGGTAAAGAATGGCTACCACCTGCGCTTTACGGTATAGCCGCCATGATTGTCGCCTCGCTTGCTTCAACCATGGGCGCGGTAATGATTGGCGTACCAGTCGCAATATTAACCGCTGTCTTCTTAGCGGAAATTGCCCCAAAGTGGCTCGCCAACATTGTTAGACCTGCTGTTGAGCTATTAGCGGGTATTCCGTCGGTGGTTTATGGCTTTTTCGGTTTGATTGTTATCGTGCCAGCTATTGAAAGCATTTTTAATATTCCTGCAGGTAACACTCTATTAGCGGGGATTATCGTGTTGGCGATTATGATTTTGCCAACGGTTATTACGATTTCAGAAACATCACTACGCGCACTCACCCCGACTTATAAAGAAGGTGCTTTAGCCTTAGGGGCATCGCACATTTACAGTATTTTTAACGTATTAATTCCTGCTGCTAAAAGCGGAATTTATACCGGTGTGGCTTTAGGTGTCGCCCGCGCCATTGGTGAAACCATGGCCATTATCATGGTGATGGGTAATGCTCCTGCTATGCCAGGTTCACTACTTGAACCTGCACGTTCATTAACGGCTAACATCGCTATGGAAATGTCTTATGCAACCGGCATCCACTCAAGTGCTTTATACGCTACAGGCATTGTATTACTGGCCTTTATCGTTTGTTTAAATGCTGGACTACTTTATCTAAACCGTAAAAGAGGGCATGCATAATGACTCAAGTATCAAACAAGCAATCCCGAGTGTTTAAAGACAAGGCTGCACTGGCAGGCGTTTGGGCATCTGCAGCGCTCACCATCGTATTTTTACTTTGGGTCGTGTGGCACATTTTATCTAACGGCTTAAGCCATGTCAGTTGGGAGTTTATTACCAGTAGCTACACACGCATTGGCGAAGCATCAGGTATTTGGGCGATGATTGTATCAACCGTTTATATGGTTGGATTGTCACTGGGTATCGCAGCGCCACTGGGGATTATGACCGCTATTTACTTAACCGAATACGCCAAACCTGGCAGTAAATTGGTTGAAGTGATCCGTTTTTGTATTGAATCATTAGCCGGTATTCCATCGATTGTTTACGGTCTGTTTGGTATGACCTTCTTTGTGACAGTACTCGGCCTTGGGTTCTCTATCCTTGCTGGCGCGCTGACACTATCAATGCTGATTTTACCTGTGATAATCCGCACCACTGAAGAAGCGCTAATGGCGGTACCTATGAGCTACCGTGAAGGGGGTTATGCACTGGGCAGTTCAAAGATTTATACCATTTGGCGCCTCATTTTACCTAACGCATTACCGGGTATTGTGACCTCAATTATTTTGAGTACAGGCCGGGTTATTGGTGAGTCGGCACCGGTATTTTTAACCGCGGGCATGGTGACACAAATTCCTGAATCAGTATTAGATTCTGGCCGCACCTTAACCGTGCATTTATATAAACTCACCCAAGAATTATTTACTCAACATGAGTGGGATCAGGCCTATGCCACAGCCACCATCTTGATTGTATTAGTGCTAGTACTCAATCTAGCCACCAAAATTATCGCAGCTCGATTTGATAAACATTCACATTAAGGCAATTTAAAAATGAACAAGCTTGAAGTCAATAATCTCAACCTTTTCTACGGCGAAAACCAAGCGCTGAAGAATATTTCATTGCCTATTCCTGCTAAACAGGTCACGGCGTTAATTGGCCCGTCAGGTTGTGGTAAATCAACCTTATTGCGCACCTTAAACCGCATGAACGACTTAGTGGCAGGGGTAAAAATTGATGGTGATGTGTTATTTGAAGGCGAAAACATATATTCAGACATTGATGTAAAACAACTGCGGATGCGCGTGGGCATGGTATTTCAAAAACCCAACCCATTCCCAATGAGTATTTATGACAATGTTGCCTTTGGCCTAAAAGCGCAAGGCGAAAAAGACAAGTCAGTGATTGATAAAACCGTAGAGGAGTCTCTACGCGGTGCAGCATTATGGGATGAAGTGAAAGAACGCCTTCATAGTCCAGCACTTGGTTTATCAGGCGGTCAGCAGCAACGTTTGTGTATTGCACGTGCTATTGCTATGCAACCTGAAGTGATTTTGATGGATGAACCAACCAGTGCGCTTGATCCTATCGCCACCCATAAAATTGAAGAGTTAATGGACGAGCTACGTAAAAAGTTCACCATCGTAATTGTGACTCACTCAATGAATCAGGCAAAACGGATTTCAGATAAAACCGCCTTCTTCTGGATGGGCGAGTTAGTTGAACATGCAGATACCGCCACCTTATTCCAAAACCCAGTAGATAGCCGCACTCAAGGTTATGTTAGCGGTGAATTTGGTTAAGCTGTCTACTAAATAGTTTATCCAAGCCTGCTTATACTGCCCGCTAAAGACAAAAAGCCCGAGACTAACATGGTTAGCTCGGGCTTTTTTGATTGGTAATAAATAAGACTGCTTATTAGGCAGCCTTATTGGCCATTAACCAATATGCACTTCACCTTTCCAGCTTACTGTTTTACCAGCAATTTCAAGGCTTGTGTGGCTGTCTGCATTGACATCAGCTTTGTTTGATACAAACACATTAACCTCTTGGCCTGACACCAGCGTCAGTTTCACAGCTGATGCATCAGCTGTGTGAGTGAGTACTTCAACCTTGCTCACTTGACCGCGAGCATCAGTGCTCGCTTCAATCGCTTCATTGAAATAGCCATGGGTTTCATAGACGTTAGCAAATAAATGCGTCTTGCCTTGCTGACGTAACAGCATTACCGGCTCGCTGCGTAAGTTAAAATCAGGATCATTGGCGCCAGTACGGGCAAAAATGACTTCACTGTCTTGGGTTGCGCTGCTCACCATTGAATAGTAGCTGCTGCCCATTAACCAGCTTACCAAGCTGCCTTGCTGATCAACCTTGCCTGAAGCAATGTTCCACAAGTGCTGATAACCTGATTTTTCACCGACAGGCTTAAGCTTAGACGCCGTTTGGTACTCAAAATCAGTACGGATAATTTGACCGCTGTGATGCATTACATAATCATAGGTATGCTGCTCGTCACTGGTTAAGCGGAATAAATCCAATACGATTGGCTTAGCAATGCCGGCAACTTCGAACATCACTACTGTGCGTTGTTGATCAACCCCTGGGTAGTAGCCACGTACAAATGCACTCATGGCTTGCATGTTGTTATCACCTGCCACAAAGAAGTGCGGTTCACCCCAACGTGCTTCAGCAGTGGCGGTGTCACCTTGGTTTTGACTGGTTTCATCAACCACAACTGTATTGTGAGCAACAGTTTGCTTACAGTAGCTTTTGTTTTCAGGAATATAACGACCGCCAAATTTTGGCTCAACGTTAACCCAACGGCCAAAGCCATAGTCGTGGGTCACTTCTTGACCGTGATTAAACAGGCTGAGGTGTAAACCATCAAAATGACCGTGATCTAATGCTGAATGCAATTTATGGTCACTGCCGTGTTGGCCGTACCATAGTAGCGCCATGCTATCGTCAGCTTTAACATCACGATGACGTAAAATTGAAATACCGCCGCGCTCGCCTTGTGGGCCATCGGTTAGCTGTAAACTACCCCAGTTAAAGCCTGCGAGTTTTTCAGAGTTCGCTACACCGTCAGATAATGCGGCACCTGATCCATGTACCCAAACCTTGTCTTGATGCACTGCCATTGATTTAAGGTTGTCATCTTGGGAGTAACGCTTAAAGCACACGCTAGTGGCAATTAAAACGCCTTCATCTTTAATGTCCATGGTTTTAGATGAATCATTAAGCGCTGGCAACACACCATTAGGGAACGCGGTAGACATCACGGCGTAAGTGGTGGTTTTAATCACTTGATCTTTCAAGTTATAGATATCGATTTCAGGCTGACGACGTTGAATAGTCTCAGCAAATAAGTAAATCGGTCTAAGCGAGAAACGGTGATAATACGGACCTTCCATATAGTAACCATCTGGCGAGAACAGTTGCGTCAGCTGAGCAATAAAGCCACCTGATACGCTGTCACCCGCTAAGCCATAAAGTGCTTTATCAACACTGGCTTGGTCGTTAATGGCGTAACCACAAATACCCACACCCGCCACAGCCCAAAGGCCATGGTTATGGACGATGTCAAAATCGTGGGCATAAGTATCAACAAACAAGTCAATCATAGGACGGAATAAGTCGTTTTCGATTAACTGTTGTTCGTCAGTGGTTAACTCATGACGAATACACGAATAAGCACAAGATGCATACAGCATCCACATGTTTTCATTCAGTGTCTGATGGAAAATACGCCCCGGTGGGTTTGAGTCACGGCTAGTGTTCAGCTCAAAGCTGGTATACACCTTAGCGTACTCAACCAACATGGTTTTAGCGTAATCAAGGTAGCGCTTATCTTGAGTGATCAAGAATAAACGCCCTGCTAAATCCAGGTGGATGTAGTTTTGCTTGTGGCGGTTATGCTCATAACCGCCCGCTTCACCGTGGCCAGGAATTTCAATGCCGACAGGTAAATAAGCTTCAAGGGCTGCCACTTCAGTAGCAATAGAGCGGCCCATTAAGCTGTCTGTATTTAGATGAGTACGTAACTCGGCAGCTTCTTCAAAGCTCATTAATAATGGTTGGTAACTCATGGTATTAACCTCTTACTTCAACAGCAAAGTAACCCTGCCATTGGAAATCTTGATTGTTAAATGTCACGCTAGTTTTGCTCTCGTCAGTCACGCCAACTTGGTTACTGACCATCACAATGATTGAGTAATCTTTAGCGATAATTTCGATGACCGATCCCTGCTCATTGGTGCCAATAACCTTAACCTCGGTAATTTGGCCGCGGGCTTCAGTACTGGCTTCAATGGCTTCATTAAAGTAACCATGAGTCTCAAGTACGTTGGCAAATAGCGTGTCTTTTGCATTGCGACGTAATACTAAGCCTGGCTCGCTGCGTAAGTTAAATGATGGGTCATTGGCGCCGCTGCGAGTAAAGATAACTTCGTCTTCTTCGCTTGATGCCGTAAGCCAAGTGTAATAGCTGCTACCTTGTAACCAGCTCACTAAAGTGGTGTCTTTTGCTTTACCTTGACCAACATTCCAAAGATGTTGATAACCAAAATCATCACCTAGCGTCGATAACTCGGCGTGAGTTTGATAATCAAAGTTTGTCCGCACGATTTGACCATCGTAATGCAGTGCGTAGTCATATTGATGCGCCACCTCACTGGTTAAACGGTATAAATCAACCAAGATGGGTTGTGCTAAACGCTCGTCGTTTATCATGAGCAAGCTACGTTGCTGATCAACCCCTTCATAGAAGTCACGACAAAATGCACTCACACCTTGAATTTCTTTATCATCACCGCTAAAGAAGTGTGGTTCACCGTGGCGGCTATCAGCTAATTTAACGTCAAAGTTGTTTTGACACTTTTGATCTACCGCTACCGCATTATGGGCAATAGTTTGGCGAGCATAAGATTTGTTTTCATCTAAGTAACGACCACCAAATTTTGGCTCCACGTTAACCCAGCGACCAAAGCCGTATTCACGTAATACTTCTTGGCCATTGTTAAAGAAGCTCACTCCTAAGGTATCAAAGTGACCATGGCCCATGCCGTGTTGACCGTAGTTCATCACTAACTGGCTCACATCGCCTTTATTACTTTGCATACGTAAAAATGCCTGCGCGCCACGATCGCCATTTGGGCCTTCGTTTAGCTCAACACTGGCCCAGCATGGGTTAAGCGCTGCGTCATTGTTATCAAATGCGCTTGACAGTGCTTGCCCGCAAGCATTAACCCAAACGCTATCTTGAATTTGTGCCATACCTAAGATGTCATCATCTATACCGTAATGTTTCGCATATAAGCTCAATGCAACCACAACGCCCGCATCACAAATATCCATGGTTAATGAAGCATCATTTAATGCAGGGAATACCCCATTTGGATAAGCTGTTGCTAGCATTGCCTTAACGGTTTTGCCAATAACTTGGCCATTAAAGTTAAAGATATCTAACTCAGGGCGGTGACGGTGAATCGCTTCAGCGAATAAACATAATGGACGGATCGCATAACGGTGATAGTAAGGCCCTTCCATGTAGTAACCAGAAGGAGCAAACAACTTACTGATTTGCGCTAAATAACCGCCTTCAATGTCATCACCTTTAAGACCGTGAATAGACATTTCAACATATTCAGGCTTATCGATGGCTAAACCACACATGGCAACAGCTGCTACAGCCCAGATGCCGTGGTTATGGATGCGGTCAAAATCGAATGCATACTTATCAGTAAACATATCTAACATTGGCTGGAATAAACCATCGATAATGGTTTGCTGCTGCTCAGCAGATAACCAATGGCGAATACAGCTATAACCTAAGCTAGAATAAAGCAGGAAGACATGTTCATTGAGGATTTGATGAAACAAACGACCCGGTGGGTTAGTGTTCAATTGCTCATGATAATCAAGCTTCAAATACTTATCTGCATAAGCAAGTAACAGGTCAGCTGTATACTGAGCGTACTTGTCTTCACCTGTTACCAGAAACAAACGTCCTGCTTGGTTAATATATTGATAGTTTTGTTTGTGACGATTATGTGCATAACCACCCGCTTCACTATGGCCAGGGACTTCAACCCCTAACGCCATAAACGCGTCAGTATCTTCAATTAACTTGGTTAAGCTTTTACCCATTAGGCTATCTTTACCTAATTCATTGGCGATTGATGTGATTTCCGACTGTTCAAAAAGTACCGCTTTAATGGCTTGCGACATATTAACCTCAAACTAAAAGTGCTCATCTGAATCTAAAATAATACAAATAAACAAAAATTTCAGCATATATAAACTAATAATAGACTTGGATCACTGACTATTAGTTTTAGTTTTCACTATCAACTGTGCTTATTAAAATAATGAATAAATTACATAATTTATTTTTAACCCGATAAATCAATCAGATAGATGTATGACCTGTAAAATAATATAAAACAAATACGAAGCCGATCACAGTTACGGTAGATTTGTATTACAAATAAAAGTATTTTACTAGTACACTTAGATCATACTAAACAAGGTGGCGTTCGATTAACGTACAAATTGAGCGGCAACTTTAGCCAAGATAAATAGTCGATACCACAAAGTTCAATCAAGCACTAAGGCCTGATGAATATAGCTTACTTGCTGCTATCGACAATAAAAGGAGATTGTAATGAACGCATTTTATGAAGACGACAAAACCGCTTGGGAAGACCTAGGTGATGGTTTGAGCCGCAAAATAATTGGTTATACTCCTGATTTAATGGCTGTATTTGTAAAATTTGATAAAGGTGCCATCGGCCACCCGCATACTCACGACATTCACGATCAAATTGGTTATGTGGCTGCAGGCAGCTTTGAAGCTGAAATCGATGGTGTTAAAAAAGTGCTTAAAGCTGGCGATGCTTATATTGCGCCTAAAATGGTGATGCATGGTGCCGTCGCGTTAGAGCAAGACAGTATTTTAATTGATATGTTCAATCCTGCTCGTCAAGATTTTCTATAAAACCAAATAGGAGCTGATATGTCTATGTTAAAGGTCGGTATCATTGGCGAATGCATGATTGAACTGCAACAACGTGATGGCGAACTTGTCCAAAGCTTCGGTGGTGACACCCTGAATACTGCGGTGTATTTATCTCGATTAACTCAAGATAAAAATATGACCATCAGCTACTTCAGTGCCTTAGGTCAAGACCCCTTCAGCCAAAACATGCTTAAAAGCTGGCAACAAGAAGGCATAGATACCCAGCACGTTCAAATTATGTCTGAAAAGCTGCCCGGTTTATACGCTATCGAAGTCGATGACGAAGGTGAGCGAAGCTTCCATTACTGGCGTAATGATGCCGCGGCAAAATTCTGGTTAGAACACGCTTCAGCAACACTGCTAACAACGATCAGTCAATACGATGTGTTGTACTTATCAGGTATTAGCTTGGCGATTTTAACCCCTAAAAGCCGAGCAATACTGTTCGACGTCCTGCAAAAGTGTAAAGACAATGGCGGCAAGATTATTTTTGATAATAACTTCCGTCCCAGATTGTGGCAGTCACATCAACAGGCCCAAGAAAGCTATCTTAAAATGTTGGCCCTAACCGATATTGGCTTACTCACGTTTGAAGACGAACAAGCCTTGTTTGGTGACACGCAACTGGCAACCTGTATCGATCGCAGCCTCAGTGCAGGCATGAGCGAAGTAGTCATTAAGCGCGGTGCAGAAGAGTGCCTCATCGTCACCAAAGACGGCCAAGTTAGTGTGCCAGCCACCTTAGTAGAAACTGTGGTTGATACCACCTCAGCGGGCGATTCATTTGCTGCTGGGTATTTGTCACAACGTTTACTGGGCGCAAGCCAACAACAGTCAGCGCTTACCGGTCATGCATTAGCAAGTGAAGTGATCCAGCACAAAGGTGCCATCATTGATATCAGCGTAATGCCAGCAATACCAATGGCCTTTGATTCATAGCGCTAAGTATTTTCTGCAACAGTTTTAGGTAATCCATTTGGGCGAATTACCGCTAGTTATTATTCAAAAGGAAACAATATGAGCACGCTAAACGAAAGACTAAAACAGCTAAAAGTTATCCCGGTCATTGCCATAAAAAATGCCGATGATGCGGTGAAACTCAGCCAAGTTTTAGTTGAAAATGGTATGCCTTGTGCGGAAATTACCTTCCGTACTCCAGCAGCGGCTCAAGCCATTAAGAATATGCGCGCAGCTTACCCTGATATGTTAATTGGTGCGGGCACGGTATTAAATTCAGCAACGGTAGATGCGGCTATTGATGCAGGCGTGGATTTCATTGTTAGCCCAGGTTTTAACCCAAGCACGGTTAAATACTGTCAGCAACGCGGTATGCCGATTATCCCTGGTGTAAACAACCCATCATTAGTTGAGCAAGCAATGGAAATGGGTTTAGACACAGTTAAGTTTTTCCCAGCAGAGCCTTCTGGCGGCATATCAATGCTAAAAGCATTAACCGCTGTTTACCCAGTAACTATCATGCCTACTGGTGGCGTTTCACCAAAAAACATCAATGACTACTTAGCTGTTGATGCTGTGGTTGCCTGTGGTGGAACTTGGATGGTGCCAGCGAATTTAGTTGATAATCAGCAATGGGATGAAATTGGCCGTTTAGTTCGTGAAGCGGTAGCTGCACTAAACTAATACCTGTGGTGAATATAATGAGTTGCTGCAAATGAGCAAGTTGCAGCGCTTATTAAAAGATTAACAGAAAGACCAAATCATCATTTTAAATCCGATATAAAAGCTAGTGCAGAAACTAGCGAAAACCTAATCCCCATGCTCAAATAATAATAAAAAAATCATACTCCCACTCCGGTGGTATTCTTTCCCCAATATGGATATTGGGGATTTTTCGCTTTATGCCTGCAGCTAACTAAACCACGATTAAACCACAACGTTAAGGGCGATAGACCTGCTTAATCTCTCCTGTTTGATTGCCAAATAATTTCGTGCATAAGGCCAAATAAAGCTCTGCGGTAGCCACTGCATCAACCGAGGCACTATGACCATGGTATTCAGGTAAACCGTAACGCTGTCGTATCGATATCAGTCGATAATCACCATCTTGTTGACTAGCTTTGTTCAAGGTCATCGACTTTTCAATCGCTAAGGTATCAAGCCACAACAGTGGCATGGGTGGTAGCTGATATTTTTTCATCAAATAATGATCAATAAACTGCTGCTCAACTTGCTTACCATGCACTAACAGTAACTTACCCTGCATCTGCCGAAACAGATGCTCCATCACAATATCCAACTTCTGCGCCCGATTAACCATCTGCGGCATAATGTGGTTTATCACCGCGGTTTCTGGCCTCACCACACCTTTAATATAGGTATGGCCGACACTGGCTAAGTCAATTCGCTTGCCACGCATAGTAACGTAACCAACACTCAAAATATGATCTTGCTTAGCATCCAAACCACTGGTTTCAATGTCTAGCGATAAATAGGTGAGTTCAGTGACCTTAGCTCCAAGCTCTGGCAACGGCTGGGTTAATAACGCCAATAAAAAATCCGGTAATTGCGGATGCGCAGCAATATAATCCTGCCTGGCTTTATTGAGTCGCGTTAGTGGGTGAAAGTGGTTTAGCCATTTTTTTATCATTTAATTACCACTAAAGCGAAGCTTGGCCGCATCCTGAAGGTTACTGATAATTCTAAAAGCATCTTTTAAATGTTTACGCTCAAATGAGCTGATCGAGCTCGGCTCCATGTGATTATTGGGTTTTTGCCCCTGACGCAATGCCGATAGTTGATGGTTATAACGCACTTGAGTCACAAAATAGAAGGCCTCAATAATATCTTTAAAGTCATCTTCATGGAGTAGCTTTTGATTCACGGCATACTCAAAACGATGTCGAGTCCCTGACTCTGAACACCCCACAGCTAACCCATAAATACGTGCTAAATCGACAATTAAATTCAAGGCATACTTTTTAATATTAAGCACCTTAGTGTTATTACCGCTTTTTTCTACCACCAATTTATTAAAAATCCCTAAAGGTGGCTGCACTCGAACGGCATCAGTAACCAGCGAATGCAAAAACTGATGATCTTGGGCAATTAATTGATGTAAGTGCTGCTGCAGTTCAGCGGAAAAATTAGCATTGCCATGTAAGCTTCGCACCTCTAAAAATACGCTGACATTCATCAGCATGCCATATTGGGGATTGCTGACCCACTTGCGGTAAAACTGTTTCCATACAGATAAGGTCTGACACCATTTAGGGTTCGATGCCATGTAATGACCGGTACAGGTGGGATAGCCGCAACCATCCAAGCCTTGATTAACGAATTCACTAAGCTTAATAAAGTAAACTTTATCTTCTTCTGTCGCACTGTCATCCATAATAATGGCGCTATCTTGATCTGACAGCATATGAATTTCATTGCGGGCGTGGGAGCCTGCAACCACCCAATTGTAATCACAAGGTGGTGCGCCAAATTGCTCTTCGGCCATTTGAATTAAGCGGCGATTATAGGCATCCATGATCATCGACATCACTTGGCCGATAATTTCGGCGCTTACCTTGCCATCAACTAGGGCCTCAAAAATCGCTTGCCGCTCTGAAGTTAACTCTGCCAACCCTGCTGTAGTCTCGGTGTATTTGATTTTCTCAATTAAGAAAATCGCCTGCATCCGATGTTTTTGCACCAAGTGCGACGAGGTTAGTAACCCCAAAACTTCATTGCCACGTACCACAGGTAAGCTGCGAATACCCGACTGCATCATTAAAGATGCCGCTTTTAAAATTAAATCATCAGGGCCAATGGTAATAGCAGGCGTAGTCATTACCGTATGAATAGGCAAACTAATATCAAGGCCATCTGCAATGACTCGCTTGGTCATATCTCGGTCGGTAATAAGGCCAACAATGTTAGCGTCTTTTTTGATAACTGCGGTTGAGGTGCGGCAGGTATCACGCATTTCTTTGGCGACATCTTGAATGCTCATATCAATATCAACCACTGCAGCATGACCACTGGCCACTTCAGAAACTTTCTTTAAAAATAGGCCTTTCTCTTTATTGGACCACACCACATTTAAGGCCGAACGTAAGCGCAGTTGCGCCGCTGAGGAGATACTTTCACTAAACTGTTGATGTTGGGCGGTCAGTTTAAGCAGTTTTGAATGAGGAATTAAATACAGCAAGGTGTTTTCGATGGCGGTCGCGGTATAACCATCGAGGATATTCTTTAGGGGCTCTAAAAAGGTAAACCCGAATAAGTCTTCAGGGCCCATTTTTGAACGCAACACCCCGTCAGGCTTACGCTGCTCCATGGAGCCGGTACGAATAATATATAAATATTTTTCATTCGAACCGTCGCTGAATTGGATCTGCTCACCACGGCCAAGGTAGGTAATACTAATGCAGCTGGCAACATCTTTTAAAACGTCCCCTGACAGTTGATCAAACGGGTCAATTTGCCCAATAAAATCAACAATATTAGGAATTAGCGATTCATCCATTATCTTCTCTCAATCAGCGACGGGTAGATACCAAGGTCAAAAACCTTGGCATTTGTATGATTTAATATTAACGCATTTTGAGGAATAAAACGTTAACCAGACAGCAATCTTCTGCGAAAAACTGCTACTTTTTAACTTATAGAACAGCTCACAAAAAAAGGCCAACCTGTCAGTAACAAGTTGGCCTTTTTTAGCGATTAAAGCTTACTGCTGAATCGCTTCTAATTCTTGGTCACTTTGATTTAGCAACTCTTCACTGGCTTGACGAGCCTTTTCTGCATTACCCGCCATAATCGCTTCGTAAATTAAACGATGCTCTTCAATACAGGTAGTGCCACGCTTTGAGGCATGGTGGAAGAAACTCTTAAACATGGTGGTCAACACATTGGCAAACGGTAAAAAGAAGCTGTTACCAGTCGAAATAAAGATTAACCGATGAAACTCTAAATCGGCATCGACCCAACCTTCATGGTCAAACCCTTTAGAAATTCGATCCATTTCTTGAAATAGTGCGGATAACTGCATCCGCTGCTCAACCGTGGCATTGCGGGCGGCGCAAGCACAGGCTTCAGGCTCTATCGCTTTACGCAGCGATAAAAACTCTTGATAGAGATGCTCGGTTTTTTCCATGTCAATGAGCCAGTCAAGTAATTGAGAATCAAGATAATTCCAATACTCTTGCATTCGCACTCGGGTACCGACTTTGGGCTTAGACTCCAACAAACCTTTAGAGGTCAATAGCTTAATCGCTTCTCGCAATGCGGTACGGCTGACACCAAACTGAGTACAAAGGTCCATTTCCCCAGGGATAATCTCACCCTGTGGCAAATCACCAGAAATAATACTACGAGCCATTTCACATGCCACTTGCACATGTAAGCTGCGTTTTTCGCCACCAATTGGTGTAAATTTTGTGCTCATGTAGTAATACCCACCTATGATTTACACATTAATTAATACAAAAGACATAATAACTTGTATCACAAAGATACAAAGCAAAGGAGCCTTGCTGATAAGCAGAGGTTTAACAATGGCAATTGATAACCACAACATTTTAGCTAAGTTAGGCCTTGACGCAAATATTAAAGTCAGCAGTATAAAATATTTTTACATTATATATTAGATGATTAGCAAGTAATAACAGTGAAATCTATTATACTTGTCAGCTAATAAAGTTTGTTAAACTATGTCTTTTACAATGAACTATAACGCCGACTGATACTCTTTTAACTAGTATTTGGCATCGTTTAACATTCACCAGTTTTAGACCAGTAATAATATTAATGTAATTATAATAACCTTAATTGAAGATTAATACTTAATCCTTGTTCATAGTTAATACTGACAAGCTCACAAAAATCAAAAATAATCTTTATTTCAGTGTTAAGGGTAAAAAAAATGCTGCCTGTCACCAAGGACAAAGCAGCATTTCAAGTCAGACTTCTTGTTAATTAATCACTAAAAACCAAGGAATTAGATAAAATCCCAATAGTTATTTATTCATTAAATTAACAGCTAAACATTAGAAGCTGTATTTATAACCAAGCTCGATAGCGTTATCACGCTTACCGTACCAATCGTAACCACTGTTTTCTACCATATGGCTGTCTTTAAGCATCTCAGTTTTCAGCTTAAATTTACCGTATACTGTGTGCTTTTTCGCATGTGGGAAACGGTAGTTCGCGGTAAACTCGTGCTCAAATAAACTGCGATCACCATTACTGTATACATGCTGCTCTACACCACTGTCGTTCTTGTATGATGAGATTTTGCTATAGTGGATCAAGTTATAAACAAAGCGGAAGTTATCCCAACGGTACGTCAGCCACATGTCGTAACGCATTTCTTTGTTTTTGTCATCGCGGTAGTAGCTATCGGCCGGATCATCTTTTAGTGAGATACGGTCAAGGTGCTGACTATAACGTGCACGCACTTTTACCTGCCAATCGCTATTAATTTTATAACCATAGTAACCACCAAATCGGATACTGTTGGCAGTTTCTTTGGTTTGATAATCTAATACTGGGCCCGCCTGGTGCTCGTTATTATCGCCCCAACGCGTTTGATAATCTGTTTTGAATGTCAACTCGTACTGCTCAGGGGCAAAACCCACTTCTTTTTCAGACTTGCTGCGATCATATTGCCACGCTTGTTCAACACCAAACTTAAAGCCGTTGCGCATACGATGGCCAAACTCGACTTTAGGGCGGTCGGTACGACCATCAAGCAGTTTATGTTCCCATTTAATGGCAATGGTACTTTTACCAGGGCGTAGATTATCATCATCTTCTGCTGCAGCGTTAAAGCTTAAGGCACCTAAAACAGCAATTGCTAAATACTTTTTCATTCTGATATTCCTAATTATTTTTTTAATCAAATCCAGTTAATAACGCGAGCTTATTCAGCTGACTCTGGGCCAACCTCTGCTTCAGTAAGGATCACTAAGCCTGTTGCGCCTTTACCAGCAACATTACCTTCTGGAGTTGCAAGGAATAATTTTGAATCTTCAGCAGATTCTGTTAATTCAGCAGTGCCATTACCTAAGTTTTCACGCTCTCCTGTCACTTCTTCGTAGTTACCATTGCTTGATAACGTGGTTACCGCAAACATGTTGCCAGACCAAGTAGAACCTTCACCAAGTAAGCAGTCATCACGTACACCCTTGTCACTAGAATCAACACCGTCAACACCGTTTGCCACTAGGTTGTCGGTAAGATTAACCACTGAGTCATCGGTACATGCACCAGATTTACCAAAGATGAAACCTTGTTTGGCACTCACAATCGTGTTGTTAGCAACTGTTGATGGGGCTTTGAGCGTTACGCCAGAATCGATTTCTTCATCTAGTACTGAAATAGCGCCCACTTCATTACCGGTTTTAGAACGGCTATTGTTGTAGACATAGTTATTAGTCACTGTGTGGCCTTTAGAGATAATACGAATACCCGCTTCGTACTTACCATCATCTTCACCTGAGCCATCGTTGATCATAATATTGCTAGCTACAGTGTTGTTTTCACCACCTTCTAATGACACAAAGCCATTGCTGCTAATAAAAGTGTTATTTTCAATAGTGTTACTACTTAAACGCACATAGATCATCCGGCGTGATGCATTTACGTCAGTAAATAGATTGTCGCTGATGAGTGTATTGGTCACATAGTCTGTTTTAGATGAGCTTGAAGTGCCTAAACGAATCGCAAACACGTCATTGGTGCCGCTAAAAGGGTTATCAAGGGCTAAGTTGCTGAAATGGTTGTGACTAATAACCACATCTTTATGTGATGAACTCGTACCTTGAACAGTAATGAAAGAGCCTTCTTCTGTCGGTTTGTTAGTAAAGGCGTTATAGATGATTTGAGTGCCTTCACCGCGCACCATAATCCAATCTAATGGATCATCCTGGCCATTTGATGCAAGGTTTTCACCATCAATGGTCAGTTGTGATAACACCACGCCAGCAGGCTTACTCTCAACGGTTTCATAAGCCTCACCCATTGATGATGAAGTACCTACGTTGATTAGGGTGGTGGTTGAACTGTCTTTACAGATTGGAGTAACGTCTTTAAAAGTAATGTTACGTAACTGAATGTTATCAGCAGAGATAACCACACAACCTTCGCCACCTGTAATTTGTGCCGCCGCGCCATATTCAGAGCCTTCTAGGCCATCATAAGTCGGTTCACCACCTAATAATACTAATGGGGTTTCACTGTCTAAGACTAAATTGCTTAAACCGCTAAAGCTGGCAGTATTATCTAATAAGATAACGATTTGACCATCTTCATTAACGTCAGTCGCGCCGTCAATAGCCGCTTTAAGAGTGCTCAAATCAGCATCACTAAATACCAAATCAGGGACTAAATCGCCTACCGGTTCAATTGGGTCGGTTGGATCTGTTGGATCTGTAGGGTCTGTTGGATCTTCAGTTATCGGCTTATCATAAAAATCACAGGCAGATAGCGTTGTTACAGCGAAAACAGCACTAATAAATAACGATAATTTATTAAGTTTCATACAACTTCCTTTTTTCTAAGTTTATTATTTTAATCGAATTCTTTTTTGCATTACTTTTGGATTGTGTAACTGGCACCAACATCTGCCATGGTCAGTACTTTTAAGCCCTTCGCGCCCACATCTAAATCTGCCGCTTCAAGCAAACCATTCGGTGCAACAATAAGCTTTGGCTCAGCAGTGCTAATACCTTCTGCTGGTAAATCTACCGCTTGGATAGGACCAAAATAGACTTCGTTGTTATAGGTAGGGTTAACCAGCTTAGCTACTTCATCATTACCTTTTAGGGCTAAAGACTTTTTCACTGCGGCGTAAGATAAGTTGTTATTAAAGGTCATATCGACACCAGCAAATACCGTCGATACTTTTTGATTGTCATAGAGGCTTACGCGGTGTTTTTTGTCTGAATATAAGACGTTTTGACGCGAGTTAATAACAGTGTTGTTTTCGATTAACACCTTGTTTGGCGTCGCTTGTTTGTTTAAGCCTTTACCTTTGACGTCTTGGCTTAATCGCTCACCTTGTTGCACATCGGTAATGCCGGTATTAATGGCGATGCCACCACGGACATTGCCGGTACCCATGACTCGCTCAATATAGTTGTTACGAATGGTATGGCCTTCATCATATAAACGAATACCACCTGAGTAACGTTTGCCATTACCAAGGATGACATTGTCTTCAACCACATTATTGATACCGTGACGCAATGACACCATTGAAGCGCTGTTAATAATGGTGTTACCACGTAGCACGTTGCCAGCTGACTTAAATGACACTAACTCTGTTTCACCATCACACTCGTAAAATAGGTTACCTTCAATGGTGGTTTTTGATGGATAGATTGAGCTTTTTGAATCGCCGACACGAATGGCTTCCCAGCTATTTGAGTTGTAACGGATCGCATCGCTAATATCGAACTCTTCATACTGGTTATGCTTTTGGTCATAAAACAAATTACCTTTAATGACATGGTTATCTGCAGTTTCGTCACCTTTAGCTTTCTGAATACCTATCAAGGTGCCGCGTTTATGCTTACCTTCGAAGGTGTTGTTCAATAATTGATTGTTTTTGCCGTAAAGCGATAACCATAAATACTTTGGATATTCATCACGCTTAGAATCTGGCTGATAAGCGTATTTATCATTGAAGAAGTAAAACATCGAGTTTTGTAGAGTGTTGTTATTACCGCGGAAAGTGATGCCGCCCATACGCTCAGCAGGGCCACCTTCGGTAAAGACCACACCATCGAGGGTAATATTGTTACCCACAAGGTTTAGCTGCACTAAGCCGGTAAACCAAGTTTGCCCTGGTACTTTTGCTTTAATAACAACGTTACTCGCGGTGATATCGAGACGACCTAAATCAGCATATTTGCCCGGTTCAAGAATTAACTCTTCCCCATCAGCAAGTGAAGCCAGCTTGCTTTTTAACGCTGCGCTATCAATGGCCTTGATTGAGCCTGAAGTAATCACTGCTTTTTCGTGAGCAACAATATTGTCTATTGCGACCTTATTAGTCTGTGTACCCTCATCAACTTTTGAATAGTTTTCGGTGGCACATCCGCCCAGTAAACTTAACGTAACTAAACCTGCAATTAAGCTAATCTTCATTAAACCGTCCCCTTATTTGTATTATGTTATTGTTTTATTTTTGTCGTATCATATCTGTGATATTGCGCAAACTTTTTTAAACTTTTTTATTATCAAAAGTGCAACAATCAAAATTAAACAATATAAACCATAAAAAACAGCAACTTAAAAAACTTGACCATTTAAGTCAAAAAACGTTAATCTTGTTTTTTGACGCGGGTCACATTTATGGTTCGGATAATAGCAATCAAAAAGCACTGGATCTATTGTATTATTTATTAATTAGAGGGGATTTGGATAAAAAATGACTAAAAAGACATCAGTGCCGCTTTTAACCAGTGTTATTTTTATGCTAATTGCTTGCGGAGGTGGCAGTTCAGAAACGGTTCCGCCTGAAGAAACGGTTCCGCCCGAAGAATGTGAAAGTTGCAGCTGGAACATAGATCAATGGAAACTCACCCTACCTGTGAGTAAAGATGATTACTACGGCACGGGTGGCGACTCTGCCGCAGAGCTAATTCCAGCTGATTGTAGCGGTAAAACTCGACTATCAAACGACACCAACGAACCCTACTTCTGGGTTGATGACAGTGATGAGCGCATGTATTTTCAGGTCAACTTAGGTGATAGTGGCGCGACTACCATCAATTCATCTTATGTACGTTCAGAATTAAGAGAGCTATATCACTATCAAACCCAAGACCCTTGCAGTAGCAGCAATCAAAACTGGGCTATAAATCAACAACATCAACTATCAAGCAGCCTGCGCATAGAGCAATACCCACAGATAAATGGCCAAGATCCTAAAGTGATTGTCGGCCAAATCCACGCTTATCAAATAAAACAAGCACTGGTTAAACTGCAATGGGATGGACCAAACAAACCAATCCGCGCCATTTTGAACGATAGCTTTGCCCCTAATAACGACAGCTGTGATAGCTGCCAGTCGTTCAGTGTTGAACTAGGCACAGTGGATGCCGGTACTCAGTGGCACTATGACATTGTGGCCAACCAGCAAGGATTAACAATCACCACTGAGATCAATAATACCACCACAGCAAGAACCCTAGCTTGGGGCGAGCCTGTACTGGCAAAAGACGGTAAGTATTACAGCTTAACAGAAGCTTGGTTAGAGGAGACTTACTACTTCAAAGCTGGAATTTATCCGCAAATCCAACCTGACGAAGACTACCAAAATCAGATTTTTGAAGTGTCATTTGACAAGATCACAATCCAGCACCAGTAGCGTTAAACGTAAATGGCAGCCGTAATATAAGGCTGCCATTAACTTATAAGCGTTAATTCCATTCAACCCAAACGCCGCATTAATGTATGACAAATTTACAATAAGGGTTAGCAGCACTATTTACTATAAACCTTATATAAGCAGTGGCTGACGCCATATAAGATTACACTCAAACCATTAATTAAAAAACCAAATAAACCTAAGCTAGTAGCAAATGGCGCAATAGTTTGCCATTAACACAATACAATAAGATCTGGATCACAGCATCGAAACCGCTAGACAACTACCCTATTTGTATTATTTAATCTTTATAACAAATTCTATGAAGGATGATATTGTGACCCAAATGACCCTACGCCCAATTGCACTACTTATAAGTGCATTAGCACTCAGTCACCAAGTACAAGCCGCCGATTTTGTGTTCTTAAATGAAGATGTTTTGCAGCAAAATCGCACCATCCTTCAAAGCAAAGATGCTAGCGCCTCAATGAAGCAAGCTTATGAACGCTTGCTTGAAGAAGCCGACATCGCCATGAAACAAGCGCCTTTTAGTGTGGCTGAAAAAGGCATGACTCCACCAAGTGGCGACAAACATGATTACATGAGTATCAGCCCTTATTGGTGGCCAGATGAAACCAAAGCTGATGGTTTGCCGTGGATCCGCCACGATGGCAAAACCAACCCAGCCTCAAAAACCACAGAAACTGACTCTAGACGCATTGGTAACTTTACCCGCTCAACCCGCGCGGTCGCCTTAGCGTATTACTTTAGCCAAGATGAAGCCTATGCCAAAAAAGGCATCGAATTTGTGCGTACATGGTTCTTGAATGAAGCCACTAAAATGAACCCTAACGTCAATTACGGTCAAGGGGTTCCCGGCAGAGCAGAAGGACGTCGAGGCGGTATTATTGATACCCGCACCCTTGCCGACAGAATGCTAGATGCCATTGCTATTTTGTCGCAATCAAAGCATTGGACTGAACAAGATGAGCAGCAAATTAAGCAGTGGTACAGCGAGTACTTAGATTGGCTAATTGTTGATGATCTGTCTGGCGGCCCTAAAGGTGAGGCGGCAGCGGCTAATAACCATGGCACTTGGTATGACTTCCAAGTGGCCAGCATCGCTTACTTTATTGGTAATGATCACCTGACTAAACAGATGGTGCAAAAAGGAAAAATGCGGGTTGATACCCAGTTTGAAGCTGACGGCTCACAACCCCATGAGATTGAGCGTACTCGTGCCTACCATTATCACTATTTCAGTATTGTGCCATTAGTGGGCATTGCTGAACTCGGTGAAAAAGTCGGGGTTGATTTGTGGAACTATGAAAACGACAAAGGCGGCTCGATGGCTCAAGGTATCCAGTTAATGGCCAACTACCATGATCCCGCAGTGAAATGGCCTTACTCACAAAAAGATGACCGTCGCCGCGTTGAGCGCATGACTAGCATCTACTTAAAAGCCGGTGAGTCACTGAATAAACCTGAGTGGATAAAGCTTGCCAAAGACACCGACTTTAGCCAGTTCAGCGTTAAAAAGAACTTAGCCGAAGTGTGGGAGCAGCGTGACATTGAGCTGCTTTATCACAAGCAATAATCATTAATAAAATCCTAACACCCAGTCGCAAACGCTACTGGGTGTGTTATTTATAGTGTCAAACAGGAGGCAAGATGCCACACCGTTTAATAAAAACTACCATTGCTACAGCGATGACAATAGGGCTTTGTTCAAGCGCCTATGCCGCCACAGACTTAGCCACTCAGCAGCAAGCCTACAAAGCCAAACTCAGCCAAGCATTAAGCCCGACGCTGGCACCTGCGCAAAATTTTGATTTATCGCAAATGAAAATCAATCTGCCTATTCCTGATCATCGCCCTGCGCGCCAAGGTCAAGTAATGGAAATTGAAGTGGATGAACTTAACGATAGCGTGCGCCCGTACACTAACCACTTTTGGTTTTACAGCCACCCTGAAACTGGCGCCATGGTAATGGCATCACCTAACACAGCACCCACTACTAAAAACAGCGCCAATGCCCGCTCTGAACTGCGGATCATGCTCAATGGTGAAGGGACCAAGGTCAACCCCAAGCACCCAAGCAATAACTTTGTCATTGATACTCACCCTAACAAGCAAGCTTATGGCGCTATCGGCGGCCAGTTAAGTGCCACCGTTGCGGTTGATTGGGTTAGTGTTAGTGGCGATGACAGTAAATTCCCATCCCACTCGGTGGTGGTTGGCCAAATTCATGGATCAAGTAAAGTTGAACCACTTAAAATTTACTACCGCAAAATGCCAAACCATGAATATGGTTCACTGTTTTGGAACTATGAAGTTTACCCAGCAGATATAGACCAACGCTACGATATCCCTATTCCAATTTGGGGCAGCGATACGTTAACCAAGCAAAGTGACGACCCTGTTGATGGCATCAAGCTAGGGGAGCTATTTAGCTATGACGTCAATGTTGTTGGCAGCTTGATGACGCTAACCTTTGTCAAAAATCCCGGTACTGATGCCGCCCAAACCAAGGTATTTAAAACCGATTTAAGTCAGCCTTACCCAGGTCACCCCATTGATCAAGGTTATGGCAGCGACAACATGTACTTTAAAGCCGGTGCTTATAACCAATGTAATCAAGGTACTGCGCACCCAGTTTGGGGCACGGGATGCACTAACAACGGCGTCGCCGCAGGAGATTACACCCAAGTGAGTTTTTATAAGCTGAACTTGAAACAGTAGTGTTGTGGGTCATTTAAGTCAGTAACTAAGCCAGCTACAAGCTGGCTTTTTTTGGCTAAAAATAACACTCATTAGCTAGCATTTATCGTTAATTTCGAGCTTGAGATCTTGATTTTTTAAACTGCAAACGAAGTTTGATAACTAAAAACCTATCGCCATAACCTTATTGTGCCCAGCAGGTAATAAGCACCGAAAATACAACAAATGACAGAACTGACAACCCAAAATGTTAGCGAGTTTTGGTGCACCAGGGGATCGGATGTGAAAAACGGTACAATTAACCCTGCAATACCGCGCACTAAATACACTGCGGAGATTAAGACTAAGCAGGTTTTTAATAGAGGAAGCTTGAAGATAACCCCAGCGCCAGATAGGGCGTAAAAGCCCCAGCCCGCTAGAATAGCAGCGATGATAAGCGTGACTATCGTTGGGTATGAGTCACCAGCTGCAGCCATCTGCGCCATCCCCTCTCCAGCACCGAAAAAACGGTACCAATCCGGCCCGCCGAAAATACAGCCGATGTGTAATAACGCAGCGAAAAAGCTTAAGTACGCAGCAACAATAAGTAAATTATTTCTTTGCATCTAAATCCCTTTAGAACATAACGTTTATAGCCAGCCAATGACTGTACATTCAGCAAAGCTATTGATTAATAAGTACTCTAGCAAATCAAAATCGAAATCGAAATAACGAGTAGGCTTAATGGCCAACACTCACTTCTAATTACAACGTTAATCTTTTTAAATCAGCAAACCAAGTTTGAAATACTCAATTTCCCATTGGCAAATAGCCAAAAAAAAACCACCTAGATAACTAGGTGGTTTTCATGGTCAACATTTTGTAGGGAACTGAGTTAACGGTTCAATCTAACCATATTTAAAGCTTAGCTATTGCTTGCTTCTGCCTCAAGGGCTGCATCTTCAATCTTGTCGTCTACCGCTTTAATCAACACTAGACCCACGGTAAGTACAATGCCGCCACACAAGATAAAGATAAAGCGTCCGGTCATTTCGTTAGGAATGAAGAACATCGACATGATCCCAATACCTGCCACCGAAATCAGTGAACCGAGCATTTTACGTTGCTTGTTATCTAATTTCTGCTGCTCTTCACCTTCTGAAATCAACGGTGTATCAAGGTTCTCGAAGAATTTATCTACATCTTTTTGACGCTCTGCAGTTAATGGCTTGTAGAACAATGTTGATGCCACGAAGAAGCCAGCAGTAAACACTAAGTGACCCACTAAACCAATGGCAACCACAAGCTCTGACCACTCACGAGAGGTTAACTGATTGTCTAAGTTAAACGCAGTTTCTATCATTTCTGGGGTAATAATAAAGCCCACAAAGAATGAAACAAAACCACCGACAACTAAGGTACCCCAACCAGCCCAGTCCGGCGTTTTCTTAATAAAGAAGCCACAGAAAGCAGGGATAGTCATCGGGAAACCAATCAAGGCGCCCACGTACATCATGGTATCGAATAAGCTTAACCCTTTGAGCGAGTTGATAAACAATGCCACCAAGATAATCGCAACACCAAAGAAAGTAGAGGTTAGCTTAGAAACCACCACTAGCTCTTTCTCGTTCGCTGTTGGGCGAACAATCGGCTCATAGAAGTTTTTAACAAAAATACCTGAGTTCTTATTCAGACCAGAATCCATAGAAGACATGGTTGCTGCAAACATGGCCGCAATCAATAACCCAACCATACCTGCAGGCATGTAAGTTTCTACAAAGTAAAGGTAAGCAAAATCAGAGGCTTTGCCAGCTGCATCTGGGTAAGCCAGTGCCAAGTTAACCCCTTCACCAGCTATAAACCAGCTTGGCATGAACCAAATTAATGGGCCCATGGTCATTAAAATACACGCTAACAATGCTGCTTTACGGGCATTTTTAGAGTCTTTTGCAGCAAGGTAACGGTATGAGTTCAGCATGTTATTGGTAATACTGAACTGCTTTAAGAAGATAAACACACCCCACATAGCAAAGATGCTCAAGTAGTTCATGTCGTTACCAACAATGAATGACTCAGTTGGGAAGTTTTCAATGATGTTATTTACACCACCACCTTGAATAATTGCCACTACCGCACAAGTAACGGTTACGGCCATAATCACCAGCATTTGCAAGAAGTCTGAGGCGATAACCGCCCAAGAACCACCAGTCACTGACATCACTAATACCACAAGACCCGTTAGGATAATGGTGGTGGTCATGTCAAAGCCAAAGATGCCAGAGGCAATAATAGCCAAACCATTTAACCAAATACCCGCGGTAATAACGCTGTTTGGCATGCCAGTCCAAGTAAACACTTGCTCGTTAACTTTACCGAAGCGCATTCTAATGGCTTCAATTACGGTAACAACGCGAAGTTGGCGGAATTTAGGAGCGAAGTAGAGGTAGTTCATCAGGTAGCCAAAGGCATTGGCTAAGAACAATATTGCGACGGCAAAACCGTCGGTGTACGCTTTACCTGCAGCACCGGTAAAGGTCCAAGCACTAAACTGCGTCATAAACGCCGATGCACCAACCATCCACCACAGCATGTTTCCGCCGCCACGGAAGTAATCACTTGTATTGTTAGTGAACGTTCTAAACATCCAACCAATACCAATCAGGAATAAGAAATATATTCCGACAACAATCGTGTTAAGTTCCATTGTTCAACCTTAATCTAATACGCTTGAGTTGACTATAATCTAAAAGCCCCATTTAATTGTACTACAATATAGCAAATGTGTGATCAAACACATAATAGTTATTCGGCTATTTTATTTGCAGTCGCATTTTATGATTTAGATTCATTTTCAACAAAAACCAAAAATAAAATAAAACGATAAAAAACAGGAGTATATCAAGTTTAAGTGAGTGAGTTCACACATTTTATCTTAAAGAAAAAACACAAATAATTATTACATTATGACAGTTAAGAGTAGTTACTCTTTCACCACAACCACCCAATTGTAGTATTTATTAACCATTTAGAGAGAGATTTCACTCACGAAGATTAAACAAAGTCACTTTCAAACCACCTCAAAAAGCTGTTATGTGTGTAAAATACACTTAATTAATATTCAAAAAGTTTGACAGCACTGCACTCATAGTAAGTGACAGCAACAAGCATTAAAATAGCACCTAAGTGCGTTGCCCACTTTCTCAATTAGCAGCTTAAAAGATGTCGCTAACCTTACTGAATGAGACTTTAATGGCAAAACCCAACCCTAAAGGCCCTAGTCGCACTGTCGATATCTTCTGTGGCAAATGTAAAACCCAACTTTTTAAGTACCGCAAAGGGGGCAAAGGCGCATTAGTAAAATGCTTTAAAGAGCGCATTGTAAATGATTACACTACCAGCCCATGTATATGTCCGCAATGTGAAAGCACTTTTGCCAGAGACACCTTGGTTCGTGGTACCCCTGCCTTTAAGATGATTGGCGGCAAGGTAACCATGAAATAAAGTCTATTAAGTCGCTGCGTTATTCAAGTCATCGCTTAACAAGCTAATCGACCCGCTGCTGATAAAGCCCATAAAAAATGCCGCCCATTACCATAAGGTATTGGGTGGCATAACGGTTTCATACTAACAAGCAGTCTCACCTAGCGTTTACATCCAGGTAAGCACTTATCATCATTAGTCTAAATGGCTTACCGCTTCTAATGTCAGCTTGATCATGTCATTCAAGGTCTGTTGACGCTCTTCAGCGCTCAAGTGTAAACCTTGTCTTAAATGATCGGTCACTGTCATCATTGCTAATGCATTAGCGCCGTATTCCGCAGCGACGCCGTAAAGCCCAGCCGCTTCCATTTCAACGCCTAAGATGCCGTACTTTTCCATTAGGTCGTAACGTTCTTCATCTGCACTATAAAATAAGTCAGAAGAATATAGGTTACCGACATGGTAACTTGCACCTTGTTTTTCAGCTGCATCAGCCGCTAAACGCAACATGTTAAAGTCAGCAATCATAGCAAAATCGGTATTAGCAAAGCGCGAACGGTTAACCGCTGAGTCTGTGCTTGCACCCATTGCCATAACCACATCCATCAATTTAATTTTATCGCTCACAGCGCCACAAGAACCGATACGGATAATGTTCTCAACGCCGTATTCGGTGATCAACTCTTTAGCATAGATAGAGATTGACGGAATGCCCATACCAGAACCCATAACTGAAATCGGCTTACCTTGAAACTCACCGGTATAACCCAGCATGTTACGAACATCAGTCACTAGCTTAGGGTTATCAAGGAAGTTTTCAGCAATATATTTAGCACGTAGAGGGTCGCCAGGCATTAAAACTGTCTTAGCAAAAGCACCTTCTGGGGCATTAATATGTGGGGTCATGTGTTACTCCAATAAAAAGCCTGCTACTGATAAGCAGGCGTAAAAAATTAAGGTTATTAGCCGGCTAAGCTAAATAATAAACCGGCAATAGTACCGCTCATTAAGTTTGCTAGTGCAGCGGCAATTAAGGCTTTCATGCCAATTTCACCTAGGTCATGACGACGCTCTGGGCACAATGCCGCTAAACCGCCAATCACCATGGCGAGTGAGCCAATGTTAGCGAAGCCACAAAGGGCAAAACTGATAATAATTTGGGTTTTTGGCGACAGCTCTGAAGCCACTTTTAAGAAGTCGAGATAGGCAACAAACTCATTAATCACCATTTTTTGGCCGATAAATGAAGCCGCTTGGGTCGCTTCAGACCAAGGCACACCCATTAACCATGCAAGTGGCGCTAATAAGTAACCTAAGATGGCTTGTAGCGTTAGATCTGCAATACCAAACCAACTACCTACGCCACCGATAAGACCGTTAACCATTGCAATCAGTCCCACAAATGCAATCAGTAGCGCAGCAACCATCATCACCTGCTGTATGCCCATCGCTGCGCCATTGGCGGCAGCATCAAGTACATTGCTCGGTTTGTCTTCTTGCTCATCCATGACCTTACCAATGTCATTGCGAGGCGTTTCAGTTTCTGGCCACATAATTTTGGCAAACAACAGTCCTGCTGGTGCAGTCATAAAGGCAGCGGTCAGCACGTACTTAATATCAACACCCATTTGGATATAACCAATCATGGTGCCACCAGCAACAGAGGCTAAACCGCCAGTCATCACTGCAAATAGCTCTGAGCGGGTCATGTGTTTTACAAAAGGACGCACCATTGAAGGGGCTTCAATCGGTCCCACAAAAATATTGGCGGTTGCCGATAAGGACTCAGCGCGGCTAGTGCCAAGTATTTTTGATAATGCGCCGCCAATAATGCCAATAAACAGCTGCATGATGCCAAGGTAATACAGCACGGCGATGAGCGAGCTAATAAATACCACAATAAATAACACGTTAATTAAGAAGATGAATCCAACACTGAATTTGGCTAAGTCACCAAACACGAAGCTTAAGCCTTCATTGCCGTAGCTAATTACGTGCATCACGCCATTAGAAGCGCTATCCAATATGGTTTGACCCATTGGCACGTACATTACAAATGCACCAAAGGCGACTTGGAATGCTAACGCACCGATAACCGTTCTTAGGTTAATAGCCTTTCTTCGTTCTGACAGTAAAACAGCTAAACCAATCAAGGCACACATGCCTAGTAAACTGATGAAAACATCCATACATTTTTAACTCACTAAACTCTACGATACGAGCAGTTTAGCGAGCAATGGCACGGACTCAAGCAATAGATACCAGTCGGGATGATTATTTTTATTAGACGATTAAAAGCCTGATAACGCCTTATAAATAACAACACAAAGCCTAAATGGCGCTTTCATAAGGAGCAGGCAGGCAGGTAGCAATCAAATTACAACTTAAAAACATCACCAACATCAACCTCACAAGGGTGACCAACTGAATCAATAGAGGCGTGATTTCAAACAGAATAAAATGTCACTTTATCCGATCAAATTATTACAACTAAGTAATTTTACAACACTAAAAAACGTTAAAAATTAGCCCCAAAATGCTTCACTTTCGAAGTACTCAAACAAGAACAATGATTCAAATAAGATAGATGAAGATGAAAAAGCCCGTTAAACGGGCTTTTTATTTAGAATGACCATTAAATAGCACTGCGGTAACTGTAACGATAAATCAGTTCGTATTCAGTTTGGTCACTGGTAACTTGGTCGATAGCCCTGCTGCGATGGCAACAAAAGCCGCCGAGATCCACAAGCAGGCTTCTAGACCATAAAACTGAAACACTGCCCAGATAATACCGTACCGATTAATCGCCCCATGGCGTTAGCCATATAGTAAAAGCCCACATCAAGGGACACTTCATCACTGTCGGCAATAATTGTGACTATTAATTAGTGCGTAAATTAGTGCGTGCTCAGTTTGGTCACAGGTAACTTGGTCGATAGCCCTGCTGCAATAGCAACAAAAGCCGCCGAGATCCACAAGCAGGCTTCTAGGCCATAAAACTGAAACACTAGCCCAGATAATACCGTACCGATTAATCGCCCCATGGCATTAGCCATATAGTAAAAGCCCACATCAAGGGACACTTCATCACTGTCGGCATAGCTCACGATTAAATAGCTATGCAGTGATGAGTTCACCGCAAACACAGCGCCAAATATCAGTAAGCCAATGATAATGCTGCTTTGCACATAAAAGTCCATCTGTAACGCCAGTGCGATAGCCGCAGGAATGACGCATAAATAGCTGGCCCACAATACCGCTGCACGGCCGCTAGGCACTTGGCCATGCTTTTTACCAGTAATGTAAGGTGCGAAGGATTGCACAATGCCGTAACCAATAACCCAACTTGCCATAAAGCCGCCCACCCACCAGTGATCCCAATTAAAGGTCACCGCCAAAAACACTGGCAAGGCCACCACAAACCACACATCACGAGCGCCGAATAAAAACATTCGCGCTGCAGACAATATGTTGATTGAACGACTTTTTGAAAACACCTCTTTAAACTTAGGCTTACTCTTGGCTTTACCTAGATCCTGCTTAAGCGTAACTAAGCTAAATAGCCATACCAGCGCCAACAGTGACGCCATTAAGATAATCGCCCCTCTGAACTCAAGTAATGTCAGTAATAAGCCGCCTAAGAAGAAACCCACCCCTTTTAAGGCATTTTTAGAACCGGTAAGAATAGCGACCCACTGATATAATTTGCCCTCAGCCCCTGCTGGCACCAAGAGCTTAATGGCGCTTTTAGCACTCATTTTATTTAAATCTTTAGCAATACCTGACAATGCCTGTGCCAACATGACATAGCCAATACTAAGCATGTTAGCTGGAACCGCTAACATGGCTAAGGCGATAATTTGCAGCCCTAAACCAATATTCATGGTTTTATTCAGCCCCAAACGCGCCCCAAGCCAACCGCCCACTAAGTTAGTGACCACCCCAAAGATTTCATAAAACAAAAACAGCATGGCAATATTGAGCGGGCTATAACCTAAGTGGTGAAAATACAGCACCACCAGCATCCGCAGTGCACCATCGGTTAAGGTAAACGCCCAATAATTACCGGTTATCACCAAGTACTGCTTAATCTGTGGTGATAAATTGCTTAATGATAAAAGCCCCATTAACTCATAACCTATATCTAGTTTTTGTCAGCCAAACCAACCATGCGTACCAATTCCGCAGTGCGATTTGCATAGCCCCACTCATTGTCGTACCACACATACAGTTTTACTTGAGTGTCATTGACCACCATAGTGGATAAGGCATCAATAATGCTTGAGCGCGGGTCGGTTTTATAATCGATTGAAACCAGCGGACGCTCCTCATAACCTAAAATATCTTTAAGCTCGTTTTCTGCAGCCTGTTTTAGTACTTGGTTAATCTCAGCAATATCGGTTTTACGCTCAACTTCAAATACGCAATCGGTTAAAGAGGCATTGGTTAATGGCACTCGAATCGCGTGACCATTAAGCTTGCCTTTTAGCTCAGGGAAAATATGGGTAATTGCCGTTGCTGAACCTGTGGTGGTAGGAATTAAGCTAGTGCCACACGCTCGGGCGCGACGTAAATCTTGATGCGGTGCATCAATAATGGTTTGGGTGTTAGTAATGTCATGAATAGTGGTCATCGAGCCATGCTTAATACCAATTTTTTCATGAATAACTTTTACCACAGGGGCTAAACAGTTAGTGGTACAAGAGGCTGCGGTCACAATAGGGTGAAGCGCTTTATCATATAAGCCTTCGTTAACACCCATCACGATATTCAGCACGCCATCTTCTTTAACCGGCGCAGTAACAACGACCCGTTTTACGCCTTGATCTAAATAAGCTTGCAGCAATGCTTTGGTTTTAATTTTACCCGACGCCTCAACCACTACATCACACTGTGACCAGTCAGTATCTTGGGTTGCCACATTTTGAGTACATGGGATGGTTTTGCCATTAATGACCATGGCTTGAGTGCCATTCACTTCAGTATGGCTTGCTTCATGATGCCAACGGCCATGAACAGAATCAAAGGTCATTAAGTGCGCTAGTGTTGCGGCATCGCCCGCGGGATCATTGATATGCACGATTTCAATGTCATCCCAATCAAATGCGGCGCGCATTGTTAAACGTCCCATACGGCCAAAGCCATTAATTCCGATTTTAATCGTCATGTGAAAATCCTCTGCTATTACTAATCAATTACTTTTAAGGTTATTTTGAAATAGGTGAACATTACTTACAAAAACTGGCCTTATTCGGACGACATTGCATCAATGCCAATCTTTGTAAGTCTTCTGAAATCAATGGAATATTATTTTCAGTAGTTTGGGCAATAACACACTTAGCCCACATGGGTAAGTCTGGATTAATGCGGTAGAACACCCATTGGCCATGTTTTCTGTCGGTGATAATGTTGGATTTTTTGAGTACCGCTAAGTTGCGAGAAACCTTAGGTTGGCTTTCTTCTGCCAATGCTTCTATTAACTCACATACGCATAACTCACCATGATAATGCGTCAGCATTAAGGTTTTTAAGCGGATATCATCAGTAAGACTCTTATAAAAAGCTGTTGGTTCAAGGCTAATAGCTAGCTCAGGGCTGCTAGTTGACTCTACGGAAGCTGTTCCTGTAGTTGGTCCAGTAGTAGATTGGATTAACTCATCTTCAACGAGAATGAACATCGATAGACGATTATTGATTTCAGTGAGTGTCGCAGAAAAAGCGTTGCTGTCTACACGCATTTTAGGATCGGAAAAATCCCACGCAAACTGCTTACCAGCTCCAGGGTAACTCCGGCATTCATTATTCGCTCGGTCACATAAGGTGATAACGTAATCAAAACTTTGCTTAAAGTCAGTTATATGATTAGACACTAAGTTTTGAGTATCAATACCGAAACGACTTAGCGCGTCAATTGCACGATCATCCACTTTTTCAGGATGTGTACCTGCACTAAAAACATCAAACCTATCACCCGCGCGATGCTTTAATAAAGCTTCAGCCATTTGGGATCTTGCTGAGTTACCCGTACACAGGAATAACACGGTCTTTTTTTCGATAGTCATATATATAATAACTCAAACTGAACATTTGAAATATTATATATATGAAATACCATATGCAAAGAATTTTAGTTATCTATATTTGATTCAATATTTTTAAGCATTGCCGACATTATTTGTTGATTACTGAGAGAAGACTTTTGGCACAAGGTAATACTGACAAAGTTGTTGCGCTATTACCAAATTGCTATACCCTGATTCTTCGTTTGTTTTGTCATTTATATTTCTAGATACTTGGCTTAGCTTCGCTACCTCACTAGGATGTAAAAATGACACCCTCTTTACGCGTTCGTTACCAAACGATTGATGTTGGTCAACATGATATTCATTTATGTACTCTGCGTGATAAACAACAGTATAGCGATCCTGAAAACATTGCAGAAAACCTAGGAATATCTTCAGCCTCTTGGCCTATTTTGGGGGTGGTTTGGCCTTCAAGTATCGTCATGGCTAACCATATGTTGAATTTTGATATTCTAGGTAAGCGTATTCTTGAAGTAGGTTGCGGCATGGCTTTATCAAGTCATGTTCTCAATAAGCGCCAAGCTGATATTACCGCAACAGATTACCATCCTGAAGTTGAGCCTTTCTTAGTAAGAAATACTGAACTTAATCATGGGCAAGCCATTCCATTTGAACGAGCTGACTGGGCTGATGATAAGAGTTAGTTAGGCAAGTTTGATATAATTATTGGTAGCGACTTATTATACGAAGATGAACATATCGCTTTATTAGCAAGCTTCATCCAAAATCATGCTAATGAAAAATGCGAAGTCATTCTTGTGGATCCTGGTAGAGGACGTAAGAATAAACTGACTACCAAAATGACTGAATATGGTTTTACTAATAACCATATTAAACCAGCTAACACTGATTATTTGCAAGAACACTTCAAGGGTTTCATTCTGCGCTTTGAACGTTAGATTTTTTAATTTAATCAAATAAAAAAGGCTTCCGAGGAAGCCTTATTAGATCGTTCTAAAGCTCACTTTTTTATTTTCCAGCCTGTGTCAGTCAAAAACACTGTAAACATAACAAATATGATTGGCGCAAAACATGTCAATGATAACGCAGCTTTAATACCATATTGAGAAGCTAACCAGCCTGTCAGGGCAGCACCTGAAGCACCGCCAAAACCAACCATTGAAAGGATAAACCCAGTCCCCATTGAGACTGCTCTGGGAGACATGCCGGTCTTATAAAGCGAGCTGAAAGCGAGAGGGACAAAGTTATATGCGGCATACCCTGCAATAAAAGAGATCAAGGACAATACCAGGATATTGTCGAACAACATCAAACCGTAATAAGCAAACGGCAATACGACGCCAGACGCTATGATAAAGGGTTTATCATAGCCACACTTTTGTGCCAAAACAGGGGCAACTAAGCAAGCAATGGCAGATCCTATAGGCAGAAAACCAAGAACCATGCCTGCTTCTGTTATTGAAAAAGAAAGCGTTTCAACTGCATAGGTAACCCAGAATGTATATATCGCTATCCAAGTTAGCGACGTGGCAGGCCACGCCAAGGCTAACAGCCATGTGTTTTTATAAGCTAATGCTTCTTTCAGAGGCTGGAGTACAGCCACTTTTTCATAACCGACTGAATTTAACACTTGATGTCGCTCTTCAGCCACGAGAGCCCAAACTAACGCAAGTAAAAGAGTAAATAGTCCCATAACGATCATGACTTCGCGCCAGCCAGCCATCATCGCCAAAAACATTGGAAATATCGCGGTACCCAATAGCTGTCCTGCTGGAGCAGTAAACATCTCGATACCGTTTACTACACCCATTTTCTGTTTTGGGATCCATTGGATCTTAAACACAACCAACACTGAAATAATGCCAGCAGCGATACCCATAACAAACAATCGGCCCACAAACAGCATCAATGTGTTGGTTGCAAAACCTTGTAAAAGCATACCCACGCCAAGAAGCACAAGCATGTTAAGCAACACCGTCTTTGGCTTTCCTTTGCTAATTAAGCAGATAATTGGAATGGTTAACAGCCCCCGACCAACCCAAGCGATGCAACTCAGGTATCCAGCGGTTTCCAGATCGAAGCCAATATCTGATCTCATATCAGGCAAGATCACCCCAAAGGCAAAGTTGGTTAAATTGGCCACCATAAATGCCAACCATACTATCCATAAAATTGACCAGCCTCGAACAGGTATTTTATCCTCTGTGATCATTGGTGCTATTCCTGTAACGAAGATTAAAATGGATCAATTAATACCAACATGATGATGCACTGACTGTGATTGTATTTGGTGCTAGTGCTAGTACCACACATGCCGCTTAAAATAGTTTCATACTGAAAATTTAGTACTCTGGAACCAAGTGTTATTTACTCTTCACAGCATTAAGAGTTATAAAATTGGAATATATAGTAAAAGCCCTTATTGAATAGAGATAACGCGCACAATAAGGATTATTCAGTGCGGCTTACTAAGCCATGAAATGTAGAAATTCGCGAATCGGCAGGTGAGTTCTTATTTAGGCTCGTCATGTCCATACGAAACAAAAAAAGGCGTAACGGTTATGTCCCGCTACGCCAACTTACTTATCAGTGCTTAGCCTCTCCAGAAACTAGATTCTATGACCGACAATTTGTTAAAAACACAGATTACATCTCTTCAAACCAAGTACGATGACACTCTGAACATACTGGCTTTTTGGTTTTATGCTCTGCGTGGCAAGCTAGACAACTCGCACCTTGCTCATAATGTACGCTTTTATGTGGGTTCGCTTCTGGCATTTTCAATTGAGATACATCAATTTCAATCTCACTAATTGAGCCATGACAGTCCTGACAGGCACTATCATCCACAAACTCTTTGGCAGAACCGGTATGGCATACATCACAGTTGTTGTCATCATACAAAGCTTCGTGATTAACACGACCTTGCATACCTTTGTTCATCTCAGTCAAATCGCCCGCAGTGGCACTACCTGCCATAATCAGAGCAATACTGATGATAAAAATAATCTTTTTCATTGGATATTCTCCTATTAAGCGTCTGCTTTAATGGTATTTGGAATGATAAAACCGATAGCTAAGCCTTCAAGACATGCACACGAACTCAAACGAGCATGACCATGAACACCACCAGTAGCTTCACCTGCAGCATAAAACTTCTTCATTGGCGCTAGCGTCTTGGCATTGATAACACGACCATCAAGGTCAGTTTTTAAGCCGCCCATACAATAGTGAACTTTAGGCCAAACTCTTGATACAACAAAAGGTGCAGCTAATTTAACGGCTGTATCCATCTTACGGCTAAAATCAGGGTCATTTTTATCAGCAACGTAACCATTCCATTGCTTAACAGTCGCCTCTAATTGCTTTAATGGCACATTAAACTTTTTCGCCATTAGCTCAAGAGAATCAAATTCCCAAGCCATTTCATCGCGAACAGCACGCGTCACGCGGCTATCACCTAGATGGTCATTTTTATTAAAAAAGACCAGTGGATAAGCAGGAGAACCATCTTTATGACGACAAGCCATAATAGCCGTAGAACAAGTCAGTCTATCAGCACGTTCGTCCATGATCCGTGTACCCGTCGTTGGATTAACGGCAATACCTTTATGCCAACCAATGGATAACAAGGCATTAGACCAACCAAAACCACCTTCATCAGGCGAACCCCAATGACCCGTTTGGATCATATTCATATGAACCGGTAACGCTCCGTGAGTCATGGCAGCTAAAGTTGCTTCACCCGTTGCGCCAAGGTGGTTAGTACAATCTAAAGACGGATCAAGAGATGGATCAACAATCGATCGCAACTTCATGTTGCGAGAGAATCCGCCAGAAGCCATCACCACACCTTTACGTGCTCGGATATTGACCAAGTGACCAGTATCTTCTTCAGGGAAGCGATAGCCTTTACGGACCACAACGCCTAAGATCTCATCTCCATCCATAATGAAGTCTTCAACTTTATGCTGTAGACGGTAATCAACGCCTTCGCGCACACCAGCTTCATACAACTTAGTGATAATACCGCCACCAGTGCCAGACTCTAGTCGAACAGCACGGGCCTTATTATGACCACCGACTTGGATATTAAAGTCTTTTTTGAATTTAACCCCTGCATCAAGACACATGTTATAAGCAGGAAGCGCCATCTCAGCTAACCGAGTAAGCATTGCTTCGTTACCCATACCGCGAGCAGCTATCATCTGATCTTTAACTAGCTCAGCAGGACTGTCATCAGTAACACCTTGAGCGAGTTGAACAGGGTTACGTGGTACAGCAAACCAACCGCCATTAATGGCAGAATTGCCACCAATGACTTGCATCTTTTCTAGCACGGTAACTTTAATACCGGCACGATTTGCGTTTACAGCCACTGATTGACCAGCAAAGCCAGAGCCTATAACTAACAAATCAACTTCTTCGTCCCACTTAGTGGCACTAAGGTCATTTGCTTGAGCAGGCAAACACGTGGTCAACCCTGCCGCTGCTGCAGCAAAACCTGCAGTCTTCTTTAAAAATGAGCGTCTATCAGACATCGTTATTTCCCCTAAGTAATACTAGAATTTGAAAATGCCACCAATTGAAAAGTTGTCATCGCTGTTGGCAAAACGGTCTCCATCAAAGTCAGCGTAATCAGCTGTATCTTCAGTGTATTTTGCTGCTTCAACATAAAAAGTAAGTTGCTTACCGTAATGATATTTAACGCTAGCGATAATTAACCCAAGGTCCTCAAAATCACTCTCGAAAGTTTTATGTTGATAACTCACACCAAAGTCAATCTTATCTAGGCTATATGAAGCAGCACCGACGTAAGTATTATCAGCGCCGTTAAAGCTGTTTTCGGTAACTTCTGCGGTTGCCGCCAGCTTTAAATTACCCACTGTGTAATCTGTACCGAATGAAAAACGGTCATAGGCGTCTACTGTTCCATCAGGGCCAGCATATTCATCAAAACGTAAGTAGTTAAAGACGGCATTAAAGTTACCGTTTGAATACAATAAACGGCCCATTAGCGCATCATCACTAGCTTTGTTAGCTTCGTTATAAGTCACAATGGCTGTTTTCATCTGCCAAGTACCAAGATCTGTCGCCCATTTAGGTGATACGTAGCACAACACGTTATCTGTGTATTGGCCTTGCTCATACAGCATCTTGTTCTTACCAGATGGGTCATTAGTATTGTTGGCGTGAATATCGGTACGAGCATATACGTCTGCATAGCTACCAGAAGCACCTTTACCGACATACAATCCACCGTATTCAGTGGCAAAATACAAGCTGGCATTGCGAACTTCTATATCATCGAAATTATCACTATATTGAGCAGAAACATTGTAATAAGTGGTAATACTGTCGACAGCATACTTACCTTTAGCACCTAAATTTACCTGTTTGGCTTCAGCATGAAAGGTACTGCCCTCACCAGATTGCCAAATAGCTTGGCCTTGAATATCACCATAAATATCCCAAGTAGCTGGAGACTCTTCGGCAAAAGCTGTTGAAACCATCACTACTGACAAGCTAGCCGCAATAATAGAAATTTTAAACATTTCACACTCCCTAAAGACTTAAATTTGATTAGTTCACTAAAACTAAAAAGGCGGAGCAATCGATGAATTTTGTACCCATTTAATATGGTTCGCCTTATGGTTTTTAATTTACCAAGCCTAATTTTTTATAACGGTGAAGGGAGTAAAGAAAATGTTTTCTAAAAAAGTACCTTTAATCAAACTCACAAAATAAACACCTCTTTTTTTATAATCTAAAGCGATATTTAATGAGTCAAGTCACAATTAAACCAATATTATTGAACTAAAGAGTGAGACGAAGATCTAGAAAGTTTTTTCACTTGTTACACATAAGTAGAAATTTACTACTAGGTCACAACACAGCAAAGGCATCGATGGTACAGTCGTTAATTAAGATCATGTTTTTTTTTTGCTTTAATATTATTTTTAGGTAGAGTTTATGCAATGCCCGCAGAACGATAGCGCTTTAATGCGAACGAACCTCATCTTAGATGCTACTGAACGTCTAGTAGAAGATCAGGGCATTGTTTCCTTCAAAGTATCTCAAGTTATTAGTGAGTCAGGCTGCGCTAATGCCAGTTTCTATAAGTTATTTGAAAGCAAAGAAGATTTAATTATTTGTTGTTTTTTACGCAATGCTACCAGCAATCATTTTCAGGATTTTATGGATGCTAATCCTAACCTTTCCAGCCTAGATAAAATCTTATTACCTATAATGTTCACTTTTGAGACTCTTCATTTTTCACCCGTGTTTAACATTATCAGGCAAGTTGCTGTAAACCGTTTAGTATGGGCATTAGCAAGTCCAGAAAAGGGAAAACTCATCGAGCACAGAGTTAATATTTTTTGGCAGTGGGTCCACAAGTTCATTGAAGATGCGGCTGCAAGCAATGATTTAATCGCTGATGAAAGCCAAGTATTTGAGTTGACTCAAGGGATCACCTTTTACCTTACTGGTGCGCTTAATGCTTTCCAGTCTCAATTGATCCAAGGGGAGTTTTTAAAAGAAGCACGCTTAACGATGTTTCGTCATTTAGAGTTATTATTTGATCACTATAACTGGATAACCCCACTTACTTTCAATCAGTTTGAACGGATAGGTATGAAGGTACATATTTATTATCAAAAAAATAAATCAGATAGAAATAGCTGCGAGCGCTGTCAACGACAGCAACATGAATACGCAGGTGATAAAATAGCTTAAAACAGCTAGAAATAAATATAAAAAAGCGACTACTCTATGAGTTAGTCGCTATCTTTATTGCTAGTTTCGAACTTTATTTAACTTCCACAAATGCTTATCTCTCAACTTACTACTCTACGGTAACGGATTTAGCCAAGTTACGAGGCTGATCAACATCTGTCCCTTTAATTAATGCCACATGGTATGACAATAACTGTAATGGAATGGTATAAATCAGCGGCGCCATAAACTCATCACAATGTGGTACTGGGATAACCTTCATGGTGTCATCAGACTCAAACTCGGCATCTTTATCGGCAAACACATACATTAAGCCACCACGAGCACGCACTTCCTCTACGTTTGATTTAAGCTTTTCAAGCAGCTCGTTGTTGGGTGCGACAACAATAACCGGCATGTCAGCATCAATAAGTGCTAATGGGCCGTGCTTTAGTTCACCAGAGGCATAGGCTTCTGCATGAATGTATGAAATTTCTTTCAGCTTTAGTGCGCCTTCCATTGCGATTGGGTATTGATCACCTCGGCCTAAAAATAGTGCATGGTGCTTGTCGGCAAAGTCTTCGGCTAGCTCAGCAATGGCATCATCTAAACCAAGGGCTTGCTCAACTTTCGCAGGCATAGATTGTAGGCTTTGGGTGATAGCGGCTTGCATTTCTTCACTCATGCCATTGTGACGACCAATTGCTGTGGTTAGCATTAATAAACCAGCCAATTGCACGGTAAAGGCTTTAGTTGAAGCCACACCAATTTCAACGCCGGCTTTCATCATGTAAGCCATATCAGATTCACGCACTAATGATGAACCAGGTGCATTACAGATGGTTAAGGTGGCTTTATAGCCCATTTCTTTTGCTAGGCGCATTGCCGCTAAGGTATCTGCAGTTTCACCAGATTGAGAGATGGTGACCAGCAAGCTGTTCGGGAACAGGTGTGACTTACGGTAGCGAAACTCTGATGCAATTTCGACATTACAGGATACGCCTGCCCAGTCTTCTAACCAGTAACGCGCCGCCATCCCCGCATGGTAACTGGTACCACAGGCAATGATTTGTACGTGTTTGATGTCTTTTAAGAACTCGGCTGCGTTGTCACCAAAAGCTGAATCCAATACTTTACCACCAGCAATACGACCTTCTAAGGTGTGGGCTATCGCCGTTGGTTGCTCATAAATTTCTTTAAGCATGTAGTGACGGTATTCACCTTTATCACCGGCATCGTGGGTGACTTCTGACTCTTTCACTTCACGCTCTACTGCATTGCCATCAACATCAAAAATATTGACTTCGCGGCGAGTCACTTCTGCTACATCACCTTCTTCTAAAAAGGCAAATGAACGGGTAACAGGTAATAAAGCCAGCTGATCTGAAGCGATAAAGTTTTCACCTAAACCGTAACCCACAACTAACGGGCTACCACTACGGGCAACAACCATGCGAGAGTTATCACGGCGATCGACAACTACAGTTCCGTAAGCACCTTCTAGTTGTTTAACAGCAGTTTGCACAGCGGCAACTAGGGTGTCATGTGTTTTCAACTCGTGATGAACAAGGTGACAAATCACTTCGGTGTCAGTATCTGATGCAAAGCTGTAACCCAAACCTTTTAGCATTTCGCGCAGTTTATTATGGTTTTCAATAATACCGTTATGCACTACGGCAATATCGCCTTCAGACACATGTGGATGAGCATTACGCTCGCTTGGCTCACCGTGGGTTGCCCAACGGGTGTGCGCAATACCTGTGCCGCCAGCCAGTGGTGCTGCGGCTAACGCATCTGATAACTCTTGTACTTTACCGACGCGGCGAGTACGGCCAAGTTGATCATTATTGATGATGGCAACACCTGCAGAGTCATAACCACGGTATTCAAGGCGCTTAAGGCCTTCTACTAAAATTTCAGCCACATCTCTTTGCGCTACTGCGCCTACGATTCCACACATAATTTATGTCCAATTATTTAATTTAGTAAAAATGAAAAACTATTCTTTGTGAGGAGCCAAAATGACTCTCACACCATATTCTGTAATTGTGGCCACAGTCTCTGCAGGTAGCTTGTCATCAGTGACTAATACACTGATATTGCTCCAAGGTAATTCGAGGTTGGGGATCCTGCGGCCAAACTTGTCCGATTCAAGCATCACGATAACGTCTCTTGAGACCTCTGCCATCACTTTGCTTAAGCCAGTTAATTCGTTAAAGGTGGTGGTGCCACGGGCTAAATCAATGCCATCTGCGCCAATAAATAGCTGGTCAAAGTTATATGAGCGTAGTACTTGTTCCGCTATTTGACCTTGAAACGACTCTGAATGCGGATCCCAAGTGCCGCCGGTCATCAATAATGTCGGCTCATTTTCTAACTCATGGATGGCGTTTGCCAGTTGCAATGAGTTCGTCATCACTAACAAACCGCGCTTATGATTGAGCTGTTGAATTAACCCTGAGGTGGTACTGCCGCTATCAATGATAATGCGGTTGTGATCGTTAATTAATTCAGCCGCAGCTTTGGCGATTGATAATTTATTAGGGGCTATTTTGCTGCTAAATGCCTGAGTGACTTCATCAGGTATAGCAACTGCGCCACCATAGCGGCGTAATAACAGTCCGGTTTTTTCTAAAGTGGCTAAGTCTTTACGAATGGTGACTTCAGAAGTTTCGAACCGTAAGGATAACTCATCAACACTGACTTCACCTTGGCTATTCAACAGGCTAATAATGCTATGGCGTCGCTGCTGTGTGTTTCTTTTATTCATGTTCAGTAGCTTAAGTTTCGGTTCGAAAGGCATATTATAACTAAACGAAACTTTTTTACTAGCCTTTGAAAGTTAGCTATTTCAAATTTAGCCCAACAAAAAGCCCCTATCATTGATATAGGGGCTTGATATTGATAATCAAAAGTTAAAGTAAGCTAGCAGTGTCACTGTAACAATTGTGGCAGTAATTTACTTAATGCCTTATTAATACTTAGAATTTTGCTTCAAATGCTAAGCTAAAGTTCCGTCCCTCTCCAACGGTGACATCAGTTTCTGAACCACCATCAAGATAGTCGGTATCAAATAGGTTTTTGATATTCATGCGTACGCTAATATCGCTTCCCATTACCGGCATTGAATAGGCAGCACCTAAGTCAAAACGAACATAGTCGTCTTTTACAATGGCATTACTGGTATTAGCAAAACGTTCGCCAACATATATTGCCCCGAAATTAAAGGCTAAGTCTTGGGTCATTTCGTAACGAGTCCAGATATTCGCCGATAATTCAGGCGCATCTACTGGGGTTTTGCCATTCAAGCTATCTTGATCTGGGCGGATATACTCTGCATCTAAATACATCATTGAACCGGTCATAAACCATTTATCGCTTATCTGGCCTTGTGAACCTATTTCAAAACCTCGATGGCGCTGCTCACCTGATTGAGTGGTAATGGTTTGCTCAGAGTTTTCAATCTGCTCTTTTACTGTGACATTATTCACTGTGATATCAAATACAGCGCCAGTCAGCAATAAACTGCCGTCAAATAGCTCCCACTTGGCACCAAGTTCATACTGTTCGCCGTATTCAGGATCAAGGTTCATTTGGTCATTAAGATCATTAATATCGTTAACCATACCTTGTGGTGTGAAGCTTTTTGAATAATTAAGGTAAATGCTTGCGCTTTCTACTGGCGAGTAAATAAGCCCAAACTTAGGTGACACTGCATAGCTATTGTTACCAGCACCTTCTTTCTTTTGCTCGTCATAACGCATACCAGCCAGCGCTTTCCATGAGTCATTGATTGTTATTAAATCTTGAATATAAAAGCCGTAATGCTTGTATTCACTTTCAGATTTAGTGTCATCATTACGATAATCAAGTTGAGGGTTAGGCATGGGCAGCCCAGGCATCACAACTTGATATTTGTCGCCAGATTCTTTGAGCTGACCGTAATAATAATCAAGCATATTGGCGCCAATTAACAATTGATGACCTAAATTACCAGTTTGAAAATTACCCGTTAAATCAACAAAGCCAGTCTTATGCTGCCAATCATCATAACGATCAAATGGACTGATATAGTAGCCATCTGTTAGCGGATCATCACCACATGCAGTACATAGGCTTGGCGATGAATCTAAACGCTGACGGTTAAATTGTTGGTCGTTATAACCAGCTTTAATTTTCCAATCATCAGTTAAATGATAAGTTAATTCAGCACCTAAATTACTAATGGTGTTATCGGTAAATGCCCAAGGCATATCCCAAATCGTGTCACGTCCACCAATAAGTTCTCCATCAGCATCTAACCAACCACCACGATCGATTCCGGTTTTGTCTTGGGTATGGTCATATTTAACCGACAACAACAAATCATCAGTGACATCAAACTCTACATTTAAATAGCCTAACCAACGATCTCGTTCTTGATTAGAGTCATCGCGGTACTCTCGCCAATACTGGGTATCTTGTTTCACCAGCACGGTGCGATAGCGCAGCGTTTGCGCTTCATTCAAACTGCCACCCGCATCAAGTTGCAAACGAGTAGAACCATGCTCATCAATGTCAAAACCGATATCGATCATTGAATCATAAGTCGATTTTTTGGTAACCATATTAATCAGTCCACCGGGACCTGACTGACCGTACAACATGCTTGAAGGCCCTTTTAACACTTCAACTTGCTGTAATGTTTCGATTGGCTGTACATAGTGAGACCACTGCTGCTGACCATTAATCAAGAAACCTGAGCCTGAAGATAGCTCAAAACCGCGAAGGTTAAATACCTGACGATTCCACTTTTCACTGCCGCCAGTCACACTGGAGTCATTAACTAGCACTTCTGATAAATTCGTGGCTAATTGCTCGTCGGTAATAAAATCAGGAATGACGGTAACTGATTGAGGGGTATCTAAAATGCTAATATCACCGCGCATTGCGCCAGATGCCGTACCGACTTTATAGTCATTGAATTGTCTACCTGTGACTTCAATATGCTCGATACCTGGAGAGCTGGCTTGATTGGTATGGCTCTGCTCTTCTGCTATAACAGACATTGATAAAATTGCACTCGTTACCGCAAGTGACAAACAAGATAGCTTTGTTAACATCTTCACCCTCTAAAGTTTCGCAATTGTGTATTTATGTGGCGCAACTATAAATGAGAATGATTATTATTAAAGTTTATTTACATTGCCTTTACCTTTGTGTTTTTTATGTAAAAAAAAACGACAAGCAACTATGCTTGTCGTTTGATATTTAATCGTTTTTTAGTCTATTTGGCTTTTTTAACTGGTCTTGCCCAACCACTGATATGGCGCTGTTTAACACGAGTAATAACTAACTCGCCTTCAGCGACATCTTTAGCAATTGTTGAACCAGCACCCAAAGTGGCATTTTTACCTATGGTCACTGGGGCAATTAATTGAGTATCACTCCCCACAAATACGCCATCTTCTATGGTGGTTAAGAATTTATTCGCACCATCATAGTTACAGGTAATAGTACCTGCACCAATGTTAACCCCTGCGCCAATATTGGCATCGCCTAAATAAGCCAAATGGCCAGCTTTAGAACCTTCACCTAACACTGCCTTTTTCATTTCAACAAAGTTGCCAATATGGGCATTATCTTTTAGCTCAGCGCCTGTACGTAAACGAGCAAATGGTCCAGCACTGGCTGCAACTCCAAGCTTTGCCCCTTCAACGATTGAGTAAGGCTTAATTTCAGCATTATCAGCGATAACGCAGTCAGTTAATATCGCGCCTGCGCCAATAGTGACATTGTTACCTAAAGTCACTTTGCCATTAAAGATGACATTCACATCAATCATCACGTCCATACCCACGGTCACATCACCGCGGATATCGATACGGCTAGGATCACGTAAATTTGCGCCAGCCAGCATTAACGCTTCAGCTTCACGGGCTTGATAAGCACGTTCTAATTGCGCTAACTGAACGCGGTTATTAGCGCCTTCAACTTCCACTGCTGATTGTGGCTGCGCGGTATCAATTGCCACTCCATCTTCGTGGGCCATAGCAATAATATCGGTTAGGTAATACTCACCTTGGGCATTACTGTTTGAAAGACGCCCTAGCCACGCTTTTAATTGCTTACCAGGTACCGCCATAATGCCGGTATTCACTTCATTGATAAGTAGTTGCTCAGCATTAGCATCTTTTTGCTCGATAATACCAACAACCTTGCCACCTTCGCGCACGATACGGCCATAACCGCTTGGGTTAGCTAAATTAACTGTTAATATTGCTAAACCATTTTCAGGGCGAGCAGCAAGTAGGCTTTCTAAGGTAGACTGCTGAATTAACGGCACATCCCCATATAAAATCAGCACAGTGTCATCATCGTTAATGTTTGGATTGGCTTGCGCGACGGCGTGGCCTGTACCTAATTGCTCAGCTTGCAATACCCAATTAACCGCTTGCTCACCTAAAGAAGCTTGTAGCTTGCCTGCGCCATAGCCATAAACCAATTGAATAGCGTTTGAGCCTAATGAGTTTGCAGTATCAATAACATGTTGCACCATGCTTTTGTGGGCAATAGGGTGCAGTACCTTTGGCAAGTCTGAACGCATCCGTGTTCCTTTACCAGCAGCTAAAATTACAACATTTAATGACATCGGGATTCCTTTATACAAGTATTCAATTTTGGCTAATGCAGTTTATTGACGCTGATTTTAACCTAGATTGTGGGGGACGGGAAATCAGCATGGAAATTATTACACTATTAGTCAAAAATTGGCGTATAAGCACGACTATTATGATGCAATTGATTCAAATTCTAGATACAAAAAAGGCGACCCTAGGGTCGCCTTTTCAAAACAATAACCTTTATCTGGCAATGTTCTTTTTGATGGTTTCAACAACACGAAGTTGAGCTAATGATTTAGCTAATTCAATTGTTGCAGCTTCATAATCAAAGTCAGCACCAGCATTAGCGATATTCGCTTCAGCCTTTTGCTTAGCTTCTAATGCAGCTTGCTCATCAATATCATCGGCACGCAAAGCGACGTCAGCAAGAACAGAGATTGAAGCAGGTTGTACTTCCAGGATTCCACCTGAAAGATACATCACTTCTTCACTACCATCTTGCTTGATCATGCGCGCCATGCCAGGTTTGATTCTAGTAAGTAATGGAGCATGGTTAGGCATAATGCCTAACTCACCCTCGGTGCCGCTCACTTCTAAGAAGCTTACTTCACCGCTGAACATGCTGTTTTCAGCACTTACTATATCAAGTTGGACTGTCATGGCTGCCATCAAGTTCTCCTAAAATACTAAGCTAATGCTCAGTTATTTTGCTTTGTTAGCTTTCTCGACAGCTTCGTCGATTGAACCAACCATGTAGAACGCTTGCTCAGGAATGTGATCGAACTCACCATTCAAGATACCCTTAAAGCCACGGATGGTGTCTTTAAGAGAAACGTATTTACCTGGAGAACCTGTAAATACTTCAGCAACGAAGAAAGGCTGTGAAAGATATTTTTCAATCTTACGAGCACGGAATACAGTTGTTTTATCTTCATCAGATAATTCATCCATACCTAGGATCGCAATAATATCTTTCAGCTCTTTGTAGCGCTGAAGTACAGTTTGAACGCCGTTCGCAACATCATAATGCTCTTGACCAACTACCAATGGATCTAATTGACGTGAAGTCGAATCCAATGGGTCAACCGCAGGGTAAATACCTAGCGATGCAATGTTACGAGACAGTACAACAGTCGCATCTAAGTGAGCGAAGGTTGTTGCTGGTGACGGATCGGTTAAGTCATCCGCAGGTACATATACCGCTTGTACAGAGGTAATAGAACCAGACTTAGTTGAAGTAATACGTTCTTGTAGAACACCCATTTCTTCAGCTAGTGTTGGTTGGTAACCTACTGCAGAAGGCATACGACCTAACAGTGCAGATACTTCAGTACCGGCTAAGGTATAACGGTAGATGTTATCAACAAATAACAGTACGTCACGACCTTCGTCACGGAATTTCTCAGCCATTGTCAAACCAGACAATGCAACACGTAAACGGTTACCTGGAGGCTCGTTCATTTGGCCATAAACCATGGCTACTTTGTCGAGTACGCCAGAATCTTTCATTTCGTAGTAGAAGTCGTTACCCTCACGAGTACGCTCACCAACACCAGCGAATACAGAAAGACCTGAGTGTGCTTTTGCGATGTTGTTGATTAATTCCATCATGTTGACGGTTTTACCAACACCAGCACCACCAAATAAACCAACTTTACCACCCTTAGCGAATGGACATACAAGGTCAATAACCTTGATACCAGTCTCTAAAAGTTCAGTTGAGCTTGATTGATCTTCATATGAAGGAGCTTCACGGTGAATTTCATAACGCTCTTCTTCACCAATTTCGCCACATTCATCAATAGGCTCGCCCAATACATTCATGATACGGCCAAGGGTTGCAACCCCTACCGGAACAGAAATTGGTGAACCTGAGTTTGCTACCTCTAGACCACGACGCAGACCATCAGAAGAACCCATAGCGATGGCACGAACAACACCACCACCTAGTTGTTGCTGAACTTCCAGCACCAAACCATTACAGTCGCCTTCACCTGTGATCTTCAGAGCGTCATATACCTGAGGTACAGCATCTTGTGGAAACTCTACGTCCACAACCGCGCCAATTACTTGGACAACAGTACCTGTGCTCATGATTAATCCTCTAAACTTGTTTTCGTTACCTAACCTAAACCGCTGCAGCACCTGCAACAATTTCCGACAATTCTTGCGTAATCGCAGCTTGTCGTGCCTTGTTGTAGACTAATTGCAGATCATTGATCAGTTCGCCAGCGTTGTCTGTTGCCGCCTTCATCGCTACCATTCTGGCAGCTTGCTCAGAGGCAATATTCTCAACAACACCTTGATAAACTTGAGACTCTACATAACGAGTCAGTAATACTTCCAAAATTTCTTTTGGATCTGGCTCGTAAATATAATCCCAAGGATACTTAGCTACTTCTTCTTCTGACTTAGGCAAAGGTAGCAGCTGCTCGATCACAGGAGTTTGAGTCATTGTGTTAACGAATTTGTTGAACACAATAAACAAACGATCCAATTTACCTTCGTTGTAAGCTTGTAGCATCACACGTACGGTACCGATTAAATCGGCTAATTTAGGCGCATCGCCTAAACCAGATGCATGGGCAGAGATTTCTCCACCAAAGCTTTTGAAGAACTGCACACTTCGTGCACCAATAGGACAAAATTCAACATCTGCCCCTTGGTCTTTCCAGCTCTTCACGTCTGACACAACCTTTTTGAAAAGGTTAACGTTCAAACCACCACAAAGGCCACGGTCGGTTGACACAACAATGTAACCAACCCGCTTGGCATCTCTCACTTCCAAATATGGATGTTTATATTCAAGAGTACCTTGCGCAACGTGACCGATCACCTGACGCATATGCTCTGCATATGGACGACTTGAAGCCATGCGTTCCTGCGCTTTACGCATTTTGCTGGCTGCAACCATTTCCATAGCAGAAGTGATCTTCTGAGTGTTTTTAACACTCGCGATCTTGGTTTTAATCTCTTTAGCGTTGGCCATCTTTACTCTCCAATTCTGGACCGGAGGTGTCTTACGACACCTCTATTCATTACCAGGTTTGGGTTTCAATGAACTTGTCCATGCCCGCTTTTAATTCACTTTCAATGTCTGCATTGTAGTTGCCAGTTGCATTGATAGTTTTAATAAGCTCAGCATGTTCGCTGTTCATATATGAAAGCAGAGCGGCTTCAAAGCTACCGATTTTACTTAATTCTACAGTCTTCAAGTAGCCTTTTTCAGCAGAGAAGATTGAGATAGCTTGATCAGCAACGCTCATTGGAGCATATTGCTTTTGCTTCATAAGTTCGGTAACACGCTCACCATGCTCAAGTTGAGCACGAGTTGCATCATCTAAGTCAGATGCAAATTGTGAGAACGCAGCAAGCTCTCGATACTGTGCTAACGCGGTACGAATACCACCAGACAGTTTCTTGATGATCTTAGTCTGAGCCGCACCACCAACACGAGAAACAGAAATACCTGGGTTAACAGCAGGACGTAGTCCTGAGTTAAACAAGTCAGTCTCAAGGAAGATCTGACCATCTGTAATAGAAATTACGTTGGTCGGTACGAATGCAGATACGTCACCAGCTTGGGTTTCAATAATAGGTAACGCAGTTAAAGAACCGGTTTGACCTTTTACTTCACCGTTAGTGAACTTTTCTACATAGTGCTCGTTTACACGTGAAGCACGCTCTAATAAACGAGAATGTAGATAGAATACATCACCTGGGTATGCTTCACGTCCTGGTGGACGCTTCAATAGTAGCGAGATCTGACGGTAAGCAACTGCTTGCTTAGATAGATCATCATATACGATTAAAGAATCTTCACCGCGGTCACGGAAGTATTCACCCATAGAACAACCTGAGTAAGGTGCTAAGTATTGTAATGCTGCAGCTTCAGAAGCTGTTGCAACTACAACGATAGTGTTAGCTAATGCACCGTGCTCTTCAAGCTTACGTACCACGTTAGCGATTGTAGAAGCTTTTTGCCCTACTGCTACGTATACACATTTAATGCCTGAATCTTTCTGGTTGATAATTGCATCAATAGCCATCGCTGTTTTACCAGTCTGACGGTCACCAATGATCAATTCACGTTGTCCACGACCGATTGGGATCATTGAATCAACGGCTTTATAACCAGTTTGGATAGGTTGATCTACTGACTGACGTTCAATAACACCAGGAGCAATTACTTCAACAGGAGAGAAACCATCGTTGTCGATAGGTCCTTTTCCGTCAATTGGCTCACCAAGAGTGTTAACAACGCGGCCTAATAAACCACGACCTACTGGTACTTCAAGAATACGACCAGTGGTCTTAACTTTTGCGCCTTCTGCTAAATTAGCATAAGGACCCATTACTACGGCACCGACAGAATCACGTTCTAAGTTCAACGCGATTGCAAAACGGCCACCAGGCAGTTCGATCATTTCACCTTGCATTACATCGGCTAGGCCATGAATGCGAATGATGCCGTCACTTACTGCAACGATTGTACCTTCGTTGCGAGCTTCACTAACGACGTCGAACTGCTCGATCCGCTGCTTAATCAGATCGCTGATTTCAGTGGAATTCAGTTGCATGCTCAAACTCCCAATTACGATTGTAGCTTATCAGACAAGCGCGATAAATTACCGCTAACAGAGCCGTCAATGACTAAGTCGCCTGATTTAATAATTACACCACCAATCAGTGATGCATCTACGCTACAATTCAGCTTTACTTTGCGTGCGAGACGTTTCTCAAGAGAAACACTAATTTGCGTTTGTTGCTCAGAGCTTAGCTCAGTCGCTGAAACAACATCGGCTTCAACTTCTTTTGCCCACTCATTGCGATATTCAGCAAAAAGTAGCGATACTGTAGGTAGTATCTCTAAACGACCGTTTTCGGCCATAACCTTCAAAAGGTTTTGACCTTGCGCGTTCACTTGATCACCACATATTTCTATGAATAATGATGCAAGCTTGGCACTCGCTAATGAGCCACCTAGCAACGGCTTAATTGATTCGTTTTCACTTACCAATGCCGCGAAGTTAAGCATTTCTGCCCAAGCTTCAATTGCTTTGTGCTCAACAGCGAAATCAAAAGCTGCCTTTGCATAAGGACGAGCAATGGTGCTTATTTCAGCCATAACTCCGCTTCCTTAATTAAATTTCAGCAACAAGTTTATTAACTATGTCACTGTGAGCTTCTGGGTCAATCGAACGTTGAAGAATCTTCTCTGCACCAGTGATGGCAAGAGTAGCAACTTGCTTACGCAAGTCATCTTTAACGCGATTACGTTCGTTTTCAATTTCAGCTTGACCTTGAGCAATGATTTTCGCACGCTCTGTATCAGCTTCCATTTTTGCTTCTTCAACTATTTGAGCTTTGCGCTTATTAGCTTGCTCAATAATTTCGTTAGCAGTCGCCTTCGCTTCTTTTAGTTGCTCATTTGCTTTCGCTTGAGCCAACTCTAGATCTTTTGCAGCACGTCCTGCATCAGCTAGCCCATCGGCAATTTTCTTCTGGCGTTCTTCGATAGCGTTCATCAATGGCGGCCATACAAACTTCATGCAAAACCACACGAAGAGTGCAAAAGAAATCGCTTGGCCTAGCAGGGTAGCGTTAATACTCATAACGACAACTCCTTCTAAGGGGGACGATTAGCCAGCTAGAACATCACTTAATTGACCCACAAACGGGTTAGCGAATACGAAGAATAATGCAACACCAACTGCAATCATTGAGATCGCATCAAGTAGACCAGCTACGATGAACATCTTAGTTTGTAATGCTGGAGCTAGTTCTGGTTGACGAGCTGAAGCTTCTAAGAATTTACCACCTAAGATAGCAAAACCAATACCAGTACCTAGCGCTGCTAAGCCAATCATGATCGCAACAGCTATTGCTGTAAAGCTAATTACAGTTTCCATTTTATCTCCGATAAATAACTAATTTTAAATAAATTAATGTTCTTCATGTGCCATGCTTAGATATACAATCGTAAGCATCATGAAGATAAACGCCTGCAGCACAATAACCAAAATATGGAAAATAGCCCAAGGCACTGATAGTGCAAACTGAGCCCACCAAGGCATCAGTGCTATCAGAATAAAGATCAACTCACCTGCATACAGGTTACCAAACAGACGAAGCGATAATGAAATCGGCTTCGCAACCAAGGTTACTGTTTCCAATACTAAGTTTACTGGAATTAGTGCCCAATGATTGAAAGGTTGTAAGGTCATTTCTTTTGTGAAACCACCAAATCCTTTAACTTTAATACTGTAAAAAACAATCAACGCAAACACGCTCAAAGCTAAGCCAAGAGTTACGTTTAAGTCAGTTGTTGGTACAATTTTAAGGTAAGGAACACCTAATAATCTGTTTGCGGCTTCAGGTACAAAGTCAACCGGAATTAAGTCCATTAAATTCATCAGGAAAACCCAGACAAAAATAGTCAGACCTAATGGTGCGATAACTGCGTTACGCCCATGGAATGAGTCTTTAACGATTTTATCAACACCTTCCACGCACATTTCAACGAAACATTGAAATTTGCCTGGAACGCCAGTTGTTGCTTTTCGTCCTACTTTGTAGAAAGCCCACAAAAATAGAACCCCAAGACCTACTGAAAACAAAAGTGAGTCAATGTGCCAAGTCCAAAACCCGGCATCTTGACATGCATAGTTAAAAGCGATTCCGCCATCGGCAGAACACATTTTCGCATTAGTCAGGTGATGCTGGATATACTCGGAAGCATTTAATGCTTCACCAGTTGTCGCCATGATTAATCTCACTTAATTTTGCTTGAAGTATAAAGGGGCCGTCCAAGGTATTAATAATGCCAACAGATAGCTGATGAATAACGGCATAAATGACGTTTTCAACAGACCAAATGCGATGGAAAACAATACAATGGTTAGCAGCAACTTTACCGCTTCCCCCAAGAAAAAAGACAAAACGACTTTTCTTGATGCTTTAGCTCCCGCATGAGAGAAAGCTAGGGTTGCGAATACAAAATTAGGGAGTACAGCAATGAGACCTCCTGCTAAAGCAGAAAATCCGTACTGAGCTCCCCACAGAGCGAAAAAGAAAATTGAAGTTCCCCCAGCTATCGCCGCCTGTAGCAACACTATCCGATAGGCTGACCAACGGCCACGACGCGCTAAAACCTTACTCAATTTTTTATCTCCGCATTAACGCTTAATTTCCAACTAATTTATTAACGTGTTTATTAATAAATCCGTTGTGAAAAAAAAGCATGCAAAGTATACCTTTTCACACCTTGTTTGCAACTTTGATAAGAGGTTAATCAGTGATATAAGGCGAGATTTAACGTTAAATATTCTAAAAGTTAAAATAACGCCTTGTTACTAAGTTACCTTTGAAATGATTTTGTTGAGGAATTTAGTGAATTTTACTGAGAATACCATCTAATTCAGCAAGATCTTGGTAGTTTATTACAATCTTACCTTTGCCTTTACTGCCATGATTAATGGCAACTTTTGCGCCTAATCGTTCAATTAACTGTTGCTCTAAGCGGCTTACATCATGGTCTTGAGTTACTTTTTCAGGCTCTTTAGCCGGATTTAGCGCTTTATTGACTAATCGTTCAGTTTCACGAACTGTCATTTCTTTAGATGCGACCAATCTAGCTAAGCTAGTTTGCTCCTCACCTTCAATGGCAAGCAAGGCTCTGGCATGACCCATATCAATATCGCCATATTCCAGTAAACGTTTTACAGGCTCATTTAAACTGTTTAAGCGTAATAAATTAGACACACTTGCTCTCGACTTTCCGACGGCATCAGCCGTTTGTTGATGAGTCAGTTCAAACTCTTCGAGTAAACGTTGTAATGCAATGGCTTCTTCCATGGCATTTAAGTCTTCACGTTGAATGTTCTCAATCAAAGCGATGGCAACGGCAGCTTCATCAGTAACCTGTTTAACGATACAAGGTACTTTGTTTAATTGAGCAATTTGAGCGGCTCTCCAGCGGCGTTCACCGGCAATAATCTCATACTTGGTATCATCAACCTTACGCACAACAATCGGTTGAATAACCCCTTGTGAGCGAATCGACTCAGCCAGTTCATCAAGTGCTTCAGGTGACATATCTTTACGAGGTTGATATTTACCTGATTGCAGTAAGTCGAGATCAAGCATCAGTAAACCATCTTCAGTAACCACTTGTGGCTCACTGATTTCAGCTTTGGGTTGTGTAAGTTCAGCTTTGCGACTCGCAGCACTACTGTTACTCAATAATGCATCTAAGCCTTTTCCTAAACCGCGTTTTTTTAACGTCATTTTATTCCCTTACACTTAATACTTACTTAGATTCTGTTTGTTGCTCAGCACGGCGAATGATTTCACCAGCCAGTGCTAAATAAGCTTTCGCCCCTGCACTGGATTTATCGTAATACATTGCTGGCGCCCCAAAACTTGGCGCTTCAGCTAAACGGATATTACGGGGGATCACGGTGCGATACACTTTTTCACCAAAATGTTGTTTTAATTGATCAGACACGTCATTGGATAAACGATTTCGCGGATCGTACATGGTGCGTAAAATCCCTTCGATGCTAAGGCTAGGATTAACCATAGCCCCCAGTTTAGTGATGGTATCAATTAAGGCGGTCAAGCCTTCCAATGCATAATACTCACATTGCATTGGTACCAGTACCGAGTCAGCAGCTGACATAGCATTGACGGTCAACATATTTAATGAAGGCGGGCAATCAATAAAAATGTAATCGTAATCATCTTTAACAGCTGCAATGGCATTTTTTAAACGAATTTCTCGGGCAAAAAACTCCATTAATTTAATTTCGGCAGCAGTAACATCACCATTGGCTGCGATCAGATCGTATTTACCTGAGGTATTTTTGATCACTATGTCATCGAAGGGCTTTTCTTCGACTAATAATTCATAAGCGGTGTTTTCAACGTCGTATTTATCGACGCCACTTCCCATAGTGGCATTACCTTGTGGATCAAGATCAATTAACAACACTTTGCGCTTTGTGGCTGCAAGTGATGCTGCTAAATTTACACAAGTTGTTGTTTTTCCTACGCCACCTTTTTGATTGGCAACGGCAATTACTTTACCCACAAGTTCACCCTAATGACTGATTTACGATGTCCGATAATATAAATTATTAGCTATGGTTATTTTTTATTAACCAGCTTTAATAGATGTCTTTGTTCATCTAACTTTGGCACATTAAGCACTATCGTTTCTGCTATTTCAAAACCCTGAGGAATTGTCGCTAACTCCGTATCACTAAGCTGACCTTTTAGGGCGTAAAAAATACCATCTGCAGCAGGAAGGTGATGGCACCAGCTGAGCATATCTTCGATTGATGCAAAAGCGCGACTGATGACACCATCAAATTTTTGCTCAGGCTCATACGCTTCTACACGACTTTCAATTGAAGTGATGTTATTTATTTTTAATTCAAATTGAACCTGTTTTTGAAAACGGATCCGTTTGCCTAAACTATCGAGTAATACAAACTCTTTATCCGGATTTAAAATGGCTAATGGGATCCCTGGTAAACCAGGTCCAGTTCCGACATCAATAAAGCGTTGCCCCTTAAGATAAGGAGAAACCACCAAACTGTCCATCACATGTCGGATTAACATCTGTTCAGGATCTCTAACCGAGGTCAAGTTATAGGCTTTATTCCACTTATTCAGCATGGCAACAAAATCAACCAGTTGTTTTTGCTGTGTATCTGTGGCTGAAATATTTGTTTCAGCTAAATAGGTTTTAAGTTGAGTTGCTAGCACGCTGGGTGACCTCGAAAAGCAATGGGAATAATAAAATCATCGGGTATTATGAATGGCGAAAATGACTAAGGGAAGCCTCAAAGCTTCCCTTATTGGTCAAAAGACAACTTTTTGCTGGGATTTATGCGCTTTTACGCAATAAACCACGCTTTTTAAGATGAACCAGCAAGATTGAGATCGCTGCCGGCGTCATTCCTGAAATTCTTGATGCTTGACCAATGGTTTCAGGTTTATGCTCATTCATCTTAGCGATCACTTCATTTGAAAGGCCTGGAACTTCTTGATAATCAAGATCAAGCGGCAAGATTGTGGTTTCATTACGAATCGCTTTATCAATTTCACCTTGCTGTCTTTGAATATAACCAGAGTACTTCACTTGAATTTGAACTTGCTCTGCAGCACGTGGATCTTCAATCCCCGGTCCAAAACCTTCTAAACTCATTAATTTCTTATAATCCATTTCTGGACGACGAAGTAGATCTTCAAATGATGCTTCACGAGAAATTGGGGTATTAAGCTCTGGGTTTAATACATCAAGCAAAGGTGAATTATTATGAACCCAATTACTGCGTAAACGTTGCAACTCAGTTTCAATCGATTCCATTTTTTCACTGAATAATGCCCAGCGATGATCATCAACTAAACCTAATTCACGACCTTTTTCTGTCAAGCGCAAATCAGCATTGTCTTCACGTAGTAGCAAACGATATTCAGCACGACTGGTGAACATACGGTATGGCTCTTTGGTACCTAAGGTTGATAAGTCATCAACTAACACCCCTAGGTAAGCTTGATCACGGCGTGGGCACCAAGCCTCTTTGCCTTGAACTTGCAATGACGCATTCATACCAGCTAGCAATCCTTGAGCACCGGCTTCTTCATAACCGGTAGTACCGTTAATTTGTCCAGCAAAGAACAAACCATTGATATTTTTAGTTTCAAGTGAATTTTTTAAATCTCTTGGATCAAAATAATCATATTCAATAGCGTAACCAGGACGAATGATTTCAGCATTTTCCATGCCTTGAATCGATCGCACCAAATTCAATTGCACATCAAATGGCAAACTGGTTGAGATCCCATTTGGATAGATCTCATTGGTGGTTAAGCCTTCAGGCTCAATAAAGATCTGATGCGATGATTTATCTGCAAAGCGATTTATTTTATCTTCGATCGATGGACAATAACGTGGTCCAATACCTTCGATCACCCCTGAATACATTGGGCTACGATCCATACCTCCACGAATAATATCGTGAGTTTTTTCATTGGTATGAGTGATATAACAAGATACTTGCTCAGGGTGTTGACTAACATCACCAATAAACGACATAACTGGCAAAGGTGAATCACCTTTTTGCTCAGCCATCTTGGAAAAATCAATGCTATTAGCGTCAATTCGTGGTGGGGTACCGGTTTTTAAGCGGCCAACACGAATTGGCAATTCTTTTAGTCGATTTGCTAAGGCAATCGCTGGCGGATCACCTGCTCGGCCACCACTGTAATTTTCTAAACCAATATGGATTTTACCACTAAGGAATGTGCCTGTAGTTAACACTACGCTTGGCGCTTCAAAAGCGAGTCCCATCTGAGTGACTACACCAATTACTGTATTATTTTCAACAACTAAGTCATCTACTGCTTGTTGGAAAATGCGTAAATTAGGCTGGTGTTGTAAAATCTGTTGGATTTTTTGACGGTAAAGCGCTCTGTCAGCTTGAGCTCGAGTCGCTCTGACTGCTGGGCCCTTACTGGAATTTAATGTTCGAAATTGGATACCTGCAAAATCTGTTGCAGTAGCCATTGCACCACCAAGAGCATCAATTTCTTTAACTAAATGACCTTTTCCAATACCACCGATGGCAGGGTTACAAGACATTTGACCTAAAGTATCAATGTTATGTGTTAACAATAATGTTTTTGACCCCATTCTTGCGGCTGCTAGGGCAGCTTCAGTTCCGGCATGACCACCACCAACAACAATTACATCAAACCGTTCATGAAAATGCATTTTGTGACCTTGGATAAAAGTAAATTCGATATTGCAAAATTTAACTAGATTTCAAATCTAGGGCTTGCTTGAGCCGAGTATTTTAGCACTTGGTTTGCTTTTCGGGAATGATCAATTTTCTAGTTTCGATCTAACGGGCTTCGCTTAATAGATCTTAAGATCTTTAAATAGATCTTTTTATTACTATTACTATTAGGATCGCACTTTTCTGTGGGTAACTCATTTATTTGTTTATTTTCATAGGTTAACGACAAAACGATCCTGTGATCAATGAAGGATCAAACTCAATATAACTTGGGGATAGATCGGCTAGTTATCCACAGGGGTGATCTTCGAGCAGATCACCTTAAGATCTGTACAGCGTTATGATCGGTAAAAATAATAGCTTATCCACAAAGTTATGATCGTATTTTGCTTTTTGTGGATAAGATAGGTTGTTATTGTGGGTATAAATAAAGATGTTAACCAAGCTCTCTGGCTTTTTGGGGATCTAAATGGAGGATTGCCACTCTGAAAGCCAAGCTAGTGCCGGATCTTCTGGGACAGGATCCTTTTGAACATCAATTTGGATCTTATTCACAAACGGTTTTGCACCGAGCTGATCGAGTCTTGAAATTAATTTTTCAGGCCCAAGACAAAAAGTGTCGTAACTTGAGTCGCCAATTGCGCACAAAGCAAATTTTAACTCGCTTAGATCGCTATTTGAGGTCAATAATTGCTGATAAAAGGGGGCTAAATTGTCTGGAAGATCGCCTGCGCCATGAGTTGAACTGACAATGATCCACAGTGATTTAGGGTCAAGATCATCCAAGTTTGCGGCTAAATGAATGCAGGTTTGGTGGCCTATTTCGTTAAGCTGAGCCGCCATATCGTCGGCCACATATTCGGTTCCGCCTTGAGTTGAGCCCACTAAAATATCTATTTTTGCCATGTTTTATCCTAGATGATTACTGTTAAACACTACTTATAGGGTTAGTTTACGCCTATTTAGCATTGCACAAAGTGGTTTTTATCCGTATTTTCAATAATTACAATTTACAAAAAATTAACTTTTATTATGTCTCTGGTTTCAATTACGGCTCAAATGGCTGATTTAGCATGGGGGCCTCACATGCTGGTTTTACTGGTAGGTGGTGGGCTTTTCTTCCTGATTTATTCACGTTTTATTCCTTTTCGCTACATTGGCCACGCTATAAATATTGTCCGTGGTAAATATCCTGATAAAGGCGCTGTGGGGCATATTAGCCACGCAGGGGCGTTATCCAGTGCCATGGCCGGCACCGTTGGTATGGGTAATATTGGTAGTGTTGCAGTGGCTATTATGGTGGGTGGACCGGGGGCCATCTTTTGGATGTGGATTAGCGCTAATGTGGGAATGGCGACTAAATTTTTCACCTGTACCTTAGCTATTATGTATCGCGGCAAGGATGAAAATGGTGATGTGCAGGGGGGGCCCATGTACATAATCACTCAAGGTTTAAGCAAAAAATGGCACTTTTTAGCGGTATTTTTTTGTGTTGTTGGCCTTGTTGGTAATTTTCCGTTGTTTAATGCCAATCAATTAGTACAGATTATTCGTGAGTGGTTGATTGTTAAACCTGGCTATTTTCCCAGTGATCAATCCACCTTTTGGGTGGATTTAAGCTTAGGGATTGTGGTTATGCTGATCGTTGCCAGCGTGATATTAGGCGGGATTAAACGCATTGCTTCGGTGGCCACTAAAGTCGTGCCGTTAATGATCGTCATTTATATGGGCTGCGCTTTTTATGTTATTGCTGCCAATATTGCTGATATACCGAGTTATTTTAAGCTTATTATCACTGAAGCATTTTCACTTAATTCGGTTGGTGGTGGCATATTGGGCACCATGTTGATCGGTATCCGCCGAGCGGCTTTTTCAAATGAAGCGGGTATTGGCACTGAAGTAATGGCGCATGGTAGTGCCAAAACCAACGAACCAGTAAAAGAAGGCTTAGTGGCCATGCTGGGTCCTGCTATTGATACCTTATTAGTGTGCACTGCCACGGCAATGATCATTTTAATTTCGGGGGTGTGGCAAGGAACTGAAGCTGAGGGGGTTAATTTATCGGCTCAAGCCTTTGAAGTTACTATGCCGGGCGTGGGTCCGTATTTGCTGATCCTTTGCGTGGTATTTTTCAGTATCAGCACCATTTTTACTCAAGCATTTTATGGTGGTCAGTGCTTTGCATTTTTATTTGGTCACAAAAGATTACGCCTTTATAAATTATTTTTCTTGCTGGCGATACTGTTTGCTGCAACAGCAACCATTCAAGAAATCGTTAATATTATTGATGCTGCCTATGCTTTAATGGCGATTCCAACCATGACCTCAGCTATTTTATTAGCCCCTAAAGTTCGAGATGCTTCTAAGAAGTACTTCGCTAAATTGGCGGCTTAAAATTAACTAACAAGTTGAATTAAAAAAATAGATAACAAAAATGGAGTGACTACTGAGAATATAGTCACTCCATTTTTATGTTCGGTCATAATACAAGGTGGCTTATGACCGAATTCAGGTTTTATTACTTTATTAAGTGCTTTGCGTGAAAACGTAAATGATCTTCAATAAAGCTACTGATAAAGAAATAACTGTGATCATAGCCTTCCTGCATGCGTAAGGTCAGCGGGTATTGCTGAGCTTTAGCGGCTTCAATTAAGCTTTCAGGTTTTAGTTGTTCAACTAGAAAGTTATCTTCAGTGCCTTGATCCACCAGCATAGGTACCTTAACCATCGAGTTTTTCATTAACTCGCTGCTGTCGTATTCAGCCCAGCTTGTTTGATCTGATCCTAAATAACCGTTAAAAGCCTTTTGCCCCCAAGGGCAATTTATCGGATTACAGATCGGACTAAAGGCTGAAATAGATTGATATTGCTGCGGATTTTTAAGTCCTATGGTAATGGCGCCATGACCGCCCATAGAGTGGCCACTGATACTGCGCATGCTTGTCACTGGAAAATGCTGCTCAATAAAGGCTGGCAATTCTTTTACCACATAGTCATACATTTGATAGTGGGTATTAAAGGGTGCTTGGGTAGCATTAAGATAAAATCCGGCGCCTAAACCAAAGTCATAAGCGCCATTGGCATCATCTGCGACATTTTCACCGCGCGGGCTGGTATCTGGAGCCACAATAGCAATGCCAAGCTCTGCTGCGACTCGTTGAACGCCTGATTTTTGCATCACGTTTTCGTCGGTGCAGGTGAGGCCTGACAACCAATATAGCACCGGCACTTTTTGTGATGCTGCTTGTGGCGGCAGATAAATGGCAAAGCGCATTTGGCAGTTTAACGTATCAGAGTGATGGCTATATTGTTTTAACCAGCCGCCGAACATTTTATTACTACTGATGTTTTCTAAAGTCATTTGATTGGTCACTTTTTATAAAAATGCCCTTAGCGTAAGGTTAAGGGCATGATATTTATCGAATACGGCAATAAGATTTACTTATCGAAGTGAATGACACTGCGGATACTTTCACCGCTGTGCATCAGATCAAAAGCATCATTAATCCCTTCAAGCCCCATAGTGTGAGTAATGAAATGGTCTAGTTTGAATTCGCCGTTGAGATATTGCTCAACAATACCGGGTAATTGACTGCGCCCTTTAACGCCACCAAATGCACTTCCTTTCCATACTCGACCAGTCACTAGTTGAAATGGTCGAGTAGATATTTCTTGGCCTGCGCCAGCAACACCAATAATCACCGATTCGCCCCAACCTTTATGACAACACTCTAACGCGCTGCGCATAACGTTGACGTTACCGATACATTCAAATGAGAAATCTACGCCGCCATCGGTCATTTCCACAATGACATCCTGAATCGGTTTGTCATAATTTTTTGGATTAATGCAATCAGTCGCACCCAGTTTGGTGGCGAGTTCAAATTTAGATTCATTTAAATCAATGCCGATAATGCGTGATGCTCCGGCCATGGTTGCGCCAATAATGGCTGATAAACCAATGCCGCCTAGACCGAAAATGGCCACAGTATCGCCTTTTTGGACTTTAGCTGTGTTCAATACCGCGCCCATACCGGTTGTTACACCACAACCGAGTAAACACACTTCTTCAAGTGGTGCGTCTTTATTGACTTTCGCTAATGAAATTTCTGGTAATACAGTATATTCAGAGAAGGTTGAACACCCCATGTAATGGAAAATAGGCTGGCCATCTTTATAAAAACGGGTAGTGCCATCAGGCATTAAGCCTTTGCCTTGGGTTTCACGAACTGCACTACAAAGGTTGGTTTTACCTGAAGTGCAGAATTTACATGTACCGCATTCTGCGGTGTATAACGGAATAACATGGTCGCCGACTTTGACACTGGTAACACCTTCACCAACCATCTCTACAATTCCGCCACCTTCATGACCTAAAATAGCCGGGAAAACACCTTCTGGATCATCGCCAGATAAGGTAAATGCATCGGTGTGGCAAACACCAGAAGCGATGATTTTCACCATGACTTCACCCGCTTTTGGATACATCACGTCGACTTCTTCAACCGATAATGGCTGTCCTGGTCCCCATGCAATAGCGGCCTTAGATTTCATAAATTGTGCTGACATTGTGTTTGTCCTTTTAACGTTAACCATAAAAGTGGATCTACTTAGTGTAGATGAGGCTCAGTAGATGATGGATCTATTGTATTTATTTTCTGTCAGTTGATAATGGGCTATAAATACAATTTACTTTTACGAGGTGGTAATAATGTTGCCATGGGAAGGGGTTTACGAATTTGTCGCGGTGGCTGAAACGGATAGCTTTACGGCAGCAGGTAAACGTTTAGCTATTTCGACCGCGCAAGTGAGCCGCCAAATTAGCCAAATTGAAAATAGGTTAAGCACAAAATTGTTTTATCGCACCACCCGTAAAGTGTCGTTAACTGAAGAAGGCCATATATTTTATCGCCATTGCCGCCAAGTTATCGATGGACTTGAAGAAGCTGAGCGGGCTATAAGTAGTTTGCAAAATAAACCCCAAGGGTTAATTAAGCTTACCGCACCAGTGACCTATGGTGAGTCATTTGTGATGCCGATTGTCACTGACTATATGCAGCAGCACCCTGATGTTGAAGTGATTTGTGAGTTAACTAACAGGCAGTTAGATTTAGTGGAAGGCGGCTATGATTTAGCGATTAGGTTAGGGCGTTTACCTGATTCGAGCATGATGGCAAAGCGCTTAACCAGCCGTGAGCAGTTTGTTTGCGCCGCCCCTGATTATATTAATCGTTTCGGCGCGCCTTATTCATTATCAGAATTAAGTCTGCATAATTGTTTAGTGGGCTCACAACCCCACTGGCATTTTAATGAAGGTGGCCAAGCAAGAAGTATTAAAGTGCAAGGGAATTTACAGTGCAGTAGTGGTATTAGCTTACTTAACGCCGCCATTAAAGGTTTGGGGATTGTGCAGCTACCGGGTTATTACGTGGCAGAGGCGATAGCTGCGGGCAAGCTTTCGGTTATTTTAGAATCTTATAAGCAGCAGCAAGAGGGGATTTGGGCTTTGTATCCTCACAATCGGCATTTGTCACCCAAAGTGAGGTTACTGGTGGATAAGCTCGCCGCTGAATTACCTTAACGAGCCGTATCATGGGTTATTTTAGTTGCTATAAGTTAGCCGTTATAAAGATTGTAAGTAACCATTAACTTGGGCTTTAGGGCGCTTTGAAATCTGGTTAATCAGCTCAAAAGTAATCGCTTTATGGGGCAGTTGCTGTTGCAGCAGCTGCAGTTGATGATTCCATAAATGTGCTGTCATGGTGGCATCGGCTAATGCGCGGTGAAACACGCCATCATTAGGCAGCTGATGATATTCAACTAAGGTGCCTAATTTATGGTTTGGCGCATCTTGGCTAATGCGGCGCGACAGTAATAATGAACAGGCAAATTGGCCAGAATATTGTTGCTGACAATGCTCAAACTCGGCATCTAAAAACTTCTTATCAAAGCTGGCGTTGTGGGCCACTAAGTTAAAGTCTTCAATAAAATCGGCAAAGCGAGTCATGACTGCTTCACAAGAATCTGCCTCTTTAAGCATGGCATTGGTGATGCCGGTGTAATTTTCAATAAAACTGTTTACCGATCTACCCGGATTCATTAATTCTTGAAAGCTATCGACGATCACGCCATCAATGAGTTTTACCGCACCAATTTCGATGGCGCGATCTGCATTATTAGGTGATAAGCCTGTGGTTTCGAAATCGAGCACGATAACCTTATTTGCCAATATCATGAGCGATCCTATTTACCAATACAGAATGAGCTAAAGATTTTACCCAGCAGATCATCTGAGGTGAACTTACCGGTAATTTCAGATAGCGCCATTTGGCACATACGTAATTCTTCTGCTAATAACTCGCCGGCTAAATACACTTCTAACTGCTCTTTACCCAGTTGTAAGTGACTGGCAGCTAAATCTAGGGCTTCTAAATGACGACGACGGGCAATAAAACCGCCTTCAAGGTTACTTTGATAACCCATTAATGATTTAAGGTGCTGTTTAAGCTCTTCAACCCCTAAGCCGGTTTTCGCTGAAATGCGATAAACGCTATAGCCGTGCTCATCAGTGGTCATTACTGGCTCACCGGTTAAGTCCGCTTTGTTACGAATAACTGTGACGCCGAGTTTTTTCGGTAAACGGTCAATAAAGTCAGGCCAAATATCGTGAGGATTTACATCGGTGGTAGTGGTGCCATCAACCATAAATAACACTCTATCGGCGGTTGCTATCTCATCCCACGCACGCTCAATACCAATTTTTTCAACGGTATCAGCGGTGTCACGTAAACCGGCGGTATCTATAATATGCAGTGGCATGCCATCAAGGTGAATATGCTCGCGCAGTACATCACGGGTAGTCCCTGCAATTTCAGTGACAATGGCAGACTCTTTACCTGCTAGGGCATTTAATAGGCTTGATTTACCGGCATTAGGACGACCAGCAATTACCACTTTCATGCCTTCACGAATAATTGAGCCTTGCTTGGCACTGGCTTGGACTAAGTCTAATTTGGCGATGATGTTATACAGTGAGTTAGCGATTTTACCGTCAGATAAAAAGTCGACTTCTTCATCAGGGAAATCAATGGCTGCTTCGACGTATAAGCGCAAATTAGTAACTTGCTCGACTAACTGATGTACTTCATCAGAAAACTCGCCCTGAAGTGAGTTTAACGCGCTCTTAGCCGCTTGTTCACTGGTGGCATCAATTAAATCGGCAATGGCTTCTGCTTGGGTTAAATCCAGCTTGTCGTTCATAAAGGCTTGCTCGCTAAATTCACCGGGCTTAGCGATACGAATGCCATCTACTTCCATCACGCGTTTGATCAGCATATCAAGCACAATTTGGCCGCCATGGCCTTGAAGCTCTAATACATCTTCACCGGTAAAGGAGTTTGGTCCTTTAAAAAACAGTGCGATTCCCTGATCAATGACCTCGCCTGACGCGTTTTTAAAATCACAGTAATCGGCATAACGGGTTTTAGGTAAATGGCCTAATACGCTATGTGCGACTTCCGTGGCTTTATCGCCTGAAATACGAATGATACCTACGCCGCCACGACCTGGTGCGGTTGCTTGTGCCACGATAGTGTTTGTCATTGAGGAAAACCTTGTTGAAATAGTAAAGGAAAAGGCGGCTTAATAGCCGCCTTTGTTGATTATATCAGTTTGAGCTATGACTTATTTTAAGCCTTTTTTCTCTAAACCTGCATAAATAATCTTTTGCTGGGTAATAGCGACTAAGTTACCTACTAACCAGTATAGAACTAGACCGGCTGGGAACCATAGGAAGAACACAGTAAAGATAACTGGCATCCACTGCATCATTTTCACTTGCATAGGATCCATAGTCGGTGCCATTGGTTGCATTTTTTGCATTAACCACATAGACACACCCATTAATAATGGTAATACATAGTAAGGATCTTGAACCGACAAATCGGTAATCCAAAGCATGAATGGCGCATGGCGTAATTCATAGCTTTCTAGTAATACCCAATACAAGGCGATGAAAATTGGCATTTGCAGCAAGATAGGAAGACAGCCACCCATAGGGTTAACTTTCTCTTTCTTATACAGCTCCATCATGGCTTGACCCATTTTCTGGCGGTCATCACCTAAGCGTTCTTTCATTTCTGTCAGTTTAGGCTGCAAGTTACGCATTTTAGCCATTGACGAGTATTGTGCTTTGGTTAGCGGGTATAAAAGACCACGCACGGTTAGGGTAATTAAAATAATCGCCACACCCCAGTTACCTACAAAGGATTGATAGAACATCAATAACCAGTGAATTGGGATAGCTAACCACCAAAGGAAACCATAATCTACAACAAGGTTTAATGTTTCAGAAATTTTAGATAAAGCTTCTTGGTTTTTAGGGCCAACATAGAATTGGGCACTAATGGTTTGCTGTGCACCTGGTGCAATATCATGTACCGCGCCGCGGAAACCAACATTGGCTTGGCCGCCAGCACTCATGCTGGTAAAAATAGTATTTGAATCAGCTGCAGGCGGCACCCAAGCTGATACAAAGTAGTGTTGTAGCATTGCTGCCCAACCACCTAGTGTCTGTTGGTTTAGGTTACTTTTTGCAATGTCATCAAAGTCATACTTTTCGTAACGAACATCGCTAGTCGAGTATGCTGCACCACGGTAAGTTGGCATCATCATGCTGCTTTCAGATGCTTGTACAGTTTGTTTTATTTGACCATACATTTGCATTTGCAGCGGTGCTGAAGTGGTGTTGTTTACATTGTAATCAACAGTCACATCAAATTGACCACGGGTGAAGGTAAATACTTTGGTATATGCTGCGCCATTAGCATCAACATAATTAAGCGGTACTGATAAAGAGTCTTGGCCATCGGCTAACACATAATTTTCAGATTCTGCTGAAAATTGAGCGCGACCATGGCGGCTGCTATCAATACCATCGCGGCCAATAAGACCACTTTGTGAGATGTAATTAAATGAACCATTTTGTTCAAGTATTACGAATGGGTCATCACTGTCTATTTCAACTTTATGATCAACTAATGCAGCATAAACAATATCACCGCCTACTGGGCTGATTTTAATGTCTAGTTGATCTGTTTTCACAGTAATTAAATTTTGTGTAGCAGGTAATTGAACAGGCATGCCTGCATCAGCCTCTGGTACATCGCTAACGTTTTGTGACGCAACATTAGTAGTCTGTGACGTTGTTTGGGCCGCTACTGGTTGCGGGGCTTTATCGTCTTGCCATGCTTGCCACATTAAAAAGCTGACAAAAAGCAGAGCGATAAGCATTAAATTACGTTGAGATTCCATAGCCTATTTGTTACACCTGTCGTTTTTAGGGGGGACGGGATCACTTCCGCCGGGATGTAAAGGATGACATTTTAGTATGCGTTTCGCCGCAAGCCAACAACCTTTCGCAGTTCCATGCGTTTTTATTGCATCAATTGCATAATAAGAGCATGTTGGATTGAATCTACAGCGGGGTCCCAGCATAGGGCTGATAAAGAGTTGGTAGCCACGAATAGCCTTTGTGGCTAACCATTGTAACGGCGACTGAGTTTGCGCCATAACTTCTCTATTAATTTATGTAGGTCTGCATTTTCCATATCAACCACGCCATTTCTTACCAAGACAACTATATCAAGGTCTGGAATATCATGCTGGTGTAAACGGAAATTAGTTCTTATCACTCGTTTAATGCGATTTCGGTCACTGGCATTTTTAACAAAACGTTTTGCGACAGTTAATCCAATACGAGGATGTTGCTCTGAATTTGGAATAGCAAGCAGAGTTATTTCAGCAGAAGATGCTTTGATGGGATTTGAAAATACAGATTTAAATTGCGCGGGAGTTAGCAAACGCAACTCCCGCGTAAAAGCATAGCTAGTCACTATGAATATCTACTGATTAAGCAGATAAACGAGCGCGACCTTTTGCACGACGACGTGCAATCACTTTACGGCCGCCTACAGTGGCCATACGTGCGCGGAAGCCGTGAGAACGCTTACGCTTCAGGTTGCTTGGTTGAAAAGTACGTTTACTCATTTTGGCAATCCGTATATTTAGTAGTTAATAAACCTTACATTCTTGAAATAAGACGCAAGGGCAAAAAAGAGGCCGAATTGTAATCACTTTAATCACTACCGTCAACTAGGAAAATGACTATATGAACAATTTTTACCAATTTAACTTTGATAAGTACCCTAAAAATCTACCACAGGATGTGGATAACTCTGTGTACCAACACAATATGTAGTGGATCTAAGATAGTTTTACTAGATCAAAGCCGCGCTATTATAGATCAATGTTGATCGGTTAATAAAGCAGGATCTATGAACAATTCATAATAAATAGATCGATTTTGATCTTCAAAGATCACAGATATCCACATACAATGATCAGCTTGGGGATAAAATTTTTTTTATCGATAGCGATCATTGAGATCTAACGATAGAATACCCCTCCTTCAACAAACGGTATTTAAGGATTTTTAGTGGCGGTTTCACTGTGGCAACAATGTATCGGCAGACTGCAAGACGAATTGTCTGCGCAGCAATTCAGTATGTGGATCCGTCCGCTGCAAGCTGAAATGGATGGTGATACCTTGGTACTTTATGCGCCGAATCGTTTTGTGCTCGATTGGGTTCGTGATAAGTATATCAATATCATTAATCAATTTTTCACTGAACAGTTAGGTGGCAATGCGCCTAAGCTGCGTTTTGATATTGGTAGTCGTCCGTCTGCAGCTAAACCTGCAGCACCAGTGATTGCTGAAATAAAGAAACCTCAGAATACCCATACTAAAGCGCGCGTTAGTACTTCGTTTAATACTCAAGCTGAACCGGTTGAGCATGCTAACCACCGCAGTAACATTAATCCGACTTACCAGTTTGATAATTTTGTTGAAGGTAAATCAAACCAACTGGGTAAAGCGGCTGCACTTCAAGTGGCTGAAAATCCAGGTGGCGCCTATAACCCACTATTTTTATATGGTGGTACTGGTTTAGGTAAAACCCATTTATTACACGCTGTTGGCAATGGGATCATCAAAAATAATCCCAATGCCAAAGTGGTTTACATGCATTCTGAGCGCTTTGTTCAGGACATGGTTAAAGCACTGCAAAATAACGCCATTGAAGATTTCAAACGTTACTACCGCAGTGTTGATGCATTATTTATTGATGACATTCAATTTTTTGCCAATAAAGATCGTTCTCAAGAAGAATTCTTCCATACCTTTAACGCATTACTTGAAGGTAACCATCAAGTCATTTTAACTTCGGATAAATATCCCAAGGAAATCGATGGTGTTGAAGATCGCTTAAAATCTCGCTTTGGTTGGGGCCTAACCGTTGCCATTGAACCGCCAGAACTTGAAACCCGTGTGGCGATCTTAATGCGTAAAGCACAAGAGAGCGGCATTAATCTGCCTGATGAAGTGGCATTTTTTATTGCTAAGCGTTTGCGCTCAAATGTGCGTGAATTAGAAGGCGCATTAAATCGCGTTATTGCTAATGCTAATTTTACCGGACGTCCAATTACCATTGATTTTGTCCGTGAAGCATTACGTGATTTACTGGCGTTACAAGAAAAGTTAGTCACCATTGATAATATTCAGAAAACCGTTGCTGAATATTACAAAATTAAAATGGCTGACATGTTATCTAAGCGCCGTTCGCGCAGTGTTGCCAGACCACGTCAAGTGGCAATGGCATTATCAAAAGAGTTAACTAACCAAAGCTTGCCTGAAATTGGTGACGCATTTGGTGGTCGTGATCATACTACTGTATTACATGCATGCAGAAAAATTGCTCAGTTACGTGAAGAAAGTCATGACATTAAAGAAGATTATGCTAACTTGATACGTACCTTATCTTCTTAATATCGGGAAATTGAGACGAATGAAATTTTCAATTGATAGGGATGCCCTATTAAAACCACTTCAGTTGGTTTGTGGCGCAGTAGAAAGACGCCATAACTTGCCAATTTTATCTAATCTACTTGTTGAAGTTAGTGAGGGCTCACTTAAGCTTACAGGTACGGACTTAGAGGTTGAGCTTGTCGGTCAAGCTCCCATCCAAGGTGAAGTTGAAGTGGGACGCACCACAGTTCCGGCTAAAAAATTATTAGATATTGTTAAATCTCTTCCTGAGCAAGTTGAAATTAAAATTGAGCAGCAAGAGAACAAATGGTTATTACGCTCAGGCCGTAGTCGTTTTTCACTGGCGACCTTGCCAGCATCAGATTATCCCAATGTTGAAGCGTTTGAAGCTGAAATTGAATTTAGCTTAAAGCAGGGCACTTTGAAGTCGATTATTGACTCGACACAATTTTCAATGGCAAACCAAGATGTGCGTTATTATCTAAATGGCTTGTTATTTGAAACCGCAGGTAACACCTTAAAGGCCATTGCCACAGACGGTCATCGCTTAGCATTAAGTCATCGTCAAATAGAAACCAGCTTACCTGAGAAGCAAGTGATTGTGCCGCGTAAAGGCGTGGTTGAAATGGCGCGTTTACTTGAAAGTGAAGACAGTGATATTACCATTGCGATTGGTGATAGTGCGATTCGTGCGATTACTGCCAATGCGGTATTCACCAGTAAATTAGTCGATGGTCGTTTCCCTGATTATCGCCGCGTATTACCTAAAGGCGGCACCAAAATTGTGGTGGCTAGCCGTAATCAATTAAAACAAGCGTTAACCCGTGCTTCTATTTTGTCGAATGAGAAGTTCAGAGGTGTGCGTATTCAGCTTGAGCCGGGATTATTGCGCATTACCGCCAATAACCCGGAGCAAGAAGAAGCAGAAGAGATTATCGATGTTGAATACAACTCAGATAACCTAGAAATTGGCTTTAACGTCAGCTATCTATTGGACGTATTAAATAATTTAGCCAGTGATGATGTTAGAATTACCTTAATAGACGGTAACTCAAGCGCACTAATTGAAAACCACGCAGAAGAAGACTCTATGTACGTGGTTATGCCAATGCGCTTATAAGTAAATAGTCGCTTAAACTTGATTAAGCGCCGTTTAACTATAACGTTTTACCCCAAGAAGGTGCTACATTAAGGCACCTTCTTTCGTTTCACTCTTTTTAAATTAGGGTCTGTTTATTTTCCATGAGTTTAACCCGCCTCAATATCGAACATTTCCGAAATATTTTGTCAGCGACATTAGCGCCAAGTGATGGGCTTAATTTAATTTATGGTGAAAATGGCAGTGGTAAAACCAGCATTTTAGAAGCCATTTATTTTCTCGGTATGGGGCGTTCGTTTCGTAGCCATCTGTCCCAGCGGGTTATCAATATTGAGCAAGATCAACTGACCTTGTTTGCCAAGCTCGAAATGCCTAATGGCGAAGCTAAATTAGGCCTTAGACGGTTCCGCAATGGCGACATTGATGTTAAATTTAATGGCGATAACGTGAAGCGATTATCGGTATTAGCTGAGACGTTACCTATTCAAGTTATCACCCCTGAAAGTTTTTCTTTACTATTTGAAGGCCCAAAAGCACGCCGGCAGTTTATCGACTGGGGAGCTTTTCATGCTGACAGTCATTTTTATACGGCATGGGTGAATACCAGAAGAATTTTAAAGCAAAGAAATCAGCTTCTTAGAGATGGAGCCTCTTACACCAATATACAATTTTGGGATAAGGAATTGGTGCGTTATGCTGAGCAGGTTACTTCGATACGAAATCAATATGTGGACTCGTTAAATGAGCTACTTAAGGGTATAATCGAAGAGTTTTTACCACGGGTTGATATTAAGGTTTCCTTTACCCGTGGCTGGGATAGCAAAACGGAATTTGCCGAGTTACTTAAAACTCAATATCACCGAGATTTAGCATCGGGAAATACCGGCAGTGGACCACATAAAGCGGATTTACGATTACGCGTTGGCAGCTTACCGGTACAGGATGCGTTATCCCGAGGACAGTTAAAATTATTAGTCTGTGCACTGCGCCTTGCACAGGGTAAATTGCTTCAAAAACAGCAAAACAAGCATAGTATTTACCTAGTGGATGATCTTCCATCTGAGTTAGATGCTCAGCATAGGCAACTATTACTAAAACAGTTAACCGAAACCGGTGCACAAATTTTTGTCACAGCGATTGATCCTGTTGCAATAGTCGATTCGCTGGCTAGCCCACCAAGTAAGATGTTTCATGTGGAACATGGGCAAGTCACGGTAGTTGAATAAAAACGAGAGAGAAATATGTCAGAGAATAGTTATGATTCTTCGAGTATTAAGGTTTTAAAAGGCCTTGATGCTGTTCGTAAGAGACCAGGGATGTACATCGGCGATACTGACGATGGTACAGGTCTTCATCACATGGTATTCGAAGTGGTCGATAACTCTATCGATGAAGCCTTAGCAGGCCACTGTAGTGACATTACTATCACCATTCATTCAGATGGCTCGGTATCAGTACAAGATGATGGCCGTGGTATTCCTGTAGAGGTTCATGAAGAAGAAGGTGTGTCCGCTGCCGAAGTTATTATGACGGTACTTCATGCCGGTGGTAAGTTTGATGATAACTCTTATAAAGTATCAGGTGGCTTACACGGTGTTGGTGTTTCGGTTGTAAACGCATTATCTGAAAAACTGCAAATGACCATTCGTCGTAACGGTAAAGTTTACGAGCAGTTTTATTCAATGGGTGTACCTGATACGCCAATCACCCCAGTGGGTGAATCAGAAAAAACCGGTACTTCAATCCGTTTCTGGCCAAGCAGTGAAACATTCTCAGATGTGCTATTCCACTTTGACATCTTGGCTAAACGTGTTCGTGAATTATCATTCTTGAACTCAGGTGTGGGTATCCGTTTAGTTGATGAACGTGATGGCCGTGATGAATTCTTTAAATACGAAGGCGGCATCAGTGCTTTCGTTGATTACCTTAACCTCAATAAAACGCCGGTGAATAAAGAGGTTTTCCACTTTACTCAAGAGCGTGAAGACGGCATTACCGTTGAAGTGGCAATGCAGTGGAATGACGGTTATCAAGAAAAGATATTCTGTTTTACCAATAACATCCCACAACGTGATGGCGGTACTCACTTAGCGGGTTTCCGGGGTGCATTAACCCGTAACTTAAATAACTATATGGAGCGTGAAGGTTTCAATAAAAAAGGTAAAACCAATGCAACGGGTGATGATGCTCGTGAAGGGTTAACCGCGGTTATTTCAGTAAAAGTGCCAGATCCTAAATTCAGTTCACAAACTAAAGACAAGTTAGTGTCGAGTGAAGTGAAAGGTGCGGTTGAACAAACAATGGGTGAGCAATTAAATGATTACCTATTAGAAAACCCAACGTATGCAAAATTAATTGTTGGTAAAATCGTTGATGCGGCACGTGCTCGTGAAGCGGCGCGTAAAGCCCGTGAAATGACCCGTCGTAAAGGCGCATTAGATTTAGGTGGTTTGCCAGGTAAGCTTGCTGATTGCCAAGAGAAAGACCCTGGGCTTTCTGAAATATACATAGTGGAAGGGGACTCTGCTGGCGGATCAGCCAAGCAGGGACGTAACCGTAAAAACCAAGCTATTCTTCCGCTAAAAGGTAAAATTCTTAACGTTGAAAAAGCACGTTTCGATAAAATGTTATCTTCTCAAGAGGTCGCGACGCTGATCACTGCATTAGGTTGTGGTATTGGCCGTGATGATTATGATCCTGAGAAAACCCGTTATCACAACATCATCATCATGACCGATGCTGACGTCGATGGCTCGCACATTCGTACGCTGCTGTTGACTTTCTTCTTCCGTCAAATGCCAGAGTTGATTGAACGTGGTTACATCTATATTGCTCAACCACCTTTATTTAAAGTTAAAAAAGGTAAGCAAGAGCAGTACCTAAAAGATGAGCCAGCACTAACGGAATACTTAACCACTCAAGCGTTAGATGGTACTCATATTTACCCTTCTGCGGGTGCACCAGGTATGACAGGTGAGCCACTAGAGCGTTTAGTGAGCCAGTATCGTGAGGTTGAAGCGGTTATTGAGCGTTTAACTAAGCGTTACCCAACGGTTATTTGTAACCGTATGCTTTACCACCCAGCACTGAACAATGAAATGCTGGCTGACGAAGCACAAATGAAGCAGTGGTGTGATGCCTTTGTCGCTGACCTTATTGAGATTGAAACTGACGGCGTTATTTATAACATTGAACCACAATTAGATCCTGAGCGTCAGGTATACCTACCAAGCCTAACAATCCGTAAGCATGGTATTGATACTAACTACGTATTTAGTTACGACTTCTTCCAATCAAATGATTACCAACGTATTGCTAAGTTAGGCTCAGCATTAGACGGTATGATTGAAGAAGGCGGCTATGTTAAACGTGGCGAGCGTATGAAAGAAGTTGATAGCTTCTTAGAGGCGCTTGATTGGACTATGTCTGAAGCTAAACGTGGTTTGTACATCCAACGTTATAAAGGATTGGGTGAAATGAACCCTGAGCAATTGTGGGAAACTACAATGGATCCTGAAACTCGTCGTATGCTACAAGTCACCATTGAAGATGCCGTAGGCGCTGATCAATTGTTTACTTGTTTGATGGGCGATCAAGTTGAACCGCGTCGTGACTTCATTGAAACTAACGCGCTAAACGTTGCTAACTTAGACGTGTAGTCGAGTTTAAAATACATTAAATGGGTGCCTTAAGGCGCCCATTTTTTTATCGGTAATCTCTACAAACTCATCTTGTCACTGTTGTATATTTACCTGAAGTGTAGGTAATTTATTGTGTTTAAAAAGCTATTCAATAAGATTTTTAATTTAAGACCGGCCGTTGAGGTCAAACAAGCCAAAGCATTAAATGAGCAGCATTCATTGCTATCGGCTAACACCCAAGAGTCAAGCGCTACAGACTCGAAACTGTGCTCTAGTAACTCATATGTAAGGCAAACTAAATCATACTTAAGCAACTCAAGTGAAACACCAGAAGAGGCGCAACAAATAGATTTGTCGGCGCTGTTTTATAGTCTACTTTTTCCTATGAGTAGCCATAAAACTGGTGGCATGGCTAATAATCTTGAACGTAGCATATTAGCCGAAATCGACATCGCTTTTAGTGCACCTCAAGATATTGCTGCCAAGGTGTTAAAACTGCCAAGGCGCATAACCGAGCTTGACCATAAACTATCCCAAGATGAGATTGAAACCAAACAAGTACTGCAGTTAATTGAGCAAGATCCGGTACTGAGCGTCGAAGTATTAAAGTTATGCAACTCAAGTGCTTTTAAGCGTTCAGGCAAAGATATTACTAATCTACACCAAGCTATTGTGCAGTTAGGGCGAGCGCAATTACGTCAGTTTGTTCGCAGTTGTTTAGTGAAAGAAATGATTGATATTAAGCCGATTTACTTTAGGCGTTTTGGCGCTGAAATTTGGCGTCATTCAATGCAAGTGGCTTTTATTGCCAGTGACTTAGCTGAAGAAGATGCTGATACGGTGTTTTTACTGGGATTACTTCATGATGTTGGCAAAATCGCCATTTTCAAAATGCTGCTGGATGCCTTTGAAAAAGCCGAGCCGGGTGAACAGCCAAGTTCGGCATTGTTTAAGCAAGTGATGACCACTAAGTCGTTAGGGCTAAGTGCGTTACTGGCGAAGCATTGGCAGCTGCCAGCACAGTTTGAGTTTCAGCTAGCACAATTAGCTAATTCTGATTATCGTCCAACAGACATGATGGCATTGGCTGTATGGCGGGCAAATATCATCAGTGAGTGTTCTATGTTGCGGCAAAAAGATAAACTTGAACAAGATGATTTACAGCAGCTATTGCAGCAAGTCGGTTTGAATCAATCTGAGTTTGATGTTTTCCATCAAAAACTGATTAGCTTTTAATATTTGATTCGAAGTCTTCATTTAAAATTAATCATGAGGCTTTAAAAATCAGCCAATAAAAAACGCGCTTAACTGATGTTAAAGCGCGTTTTTTTTACAACTTAATAGGGTTAACTATTATTGTAGTAGTGAGATATCTGCAGCATGTAAGAATTGCTCACGCAGGCTATTTAGTAATGCTAAGCGGTTATTCTTAAGGGCTTCATCATCAGCCATTACCATGACACCTTCAAAGAAGGCATCAACGCTTTCACGCAGGTTCGCCAGTAATGCTAACGCTTCTTGGTAGTTTGCCGCAGCAAATAATGGCGCAAGCTGTGGTTGCAGTTCAGCTAACTTTTCAGCTAATGCTTTCTCAGCAGGTTCAACCAATAAACTGGCATCAATGCTAGTGGCAGTCTCGCCTTCAACTTTGGCTAGAATGTTAGAAACACGCTTGTTAGCTGCAGCTAAAGCAGCGGCTTGCTCTAACGTTCTGAAGTGCGCCACAGCTTTAATACGGCTTTCAAAGTCAGCCGGTGCAGTAGGCTTACGTGCCAGCACTGCAAGAATAACGTCAACGCTGACGCCTTGATCTTGATACCAAGAGCGGAAACGACCCATGAAGAATTCAAGCACTTGCTCAGACACATTGTCGTTAGTGAGGTTTTCACCGTGTAATTGTTTTGCTTTATCAATTAAATCAACTAAGTCTAATGGCAAGTTGTTTTCTAAACAAATACGTAAAATACCAATCGCTGCACGACGCAGTGCGAATGGATCTGCAGCACCCTTAGGGGCTTGGCCAATACCGAAAATACCCACTAAGGTATCAAGCTTTTCAGCTAGCGCGACACAGATTGAAATAGGTGCAGTAGGCACGGTATCGCCAGAGAACTTTGGCTTGTATTGTTCAGCTAAAGCAACTGCGACAGCTTCAGTTTCACCATTTAAGCGTGCATAGTGCATGCCCATAGTGCCTTGAAGATCAGTAAACTCCATCACCATATTGGTCATTAAGTCTGACTTAGACAGTAAACCTGCACGGCTCGCTTCTTCGCTGTTGGCATCAATGCTGGTGGCAATAAAACCGGCTATTGCAGAGATACGTTCAACACGTTGTTTAATCGTGCCTAATTGCTTTTGGAATACAACCGTTTCTAAGCTAGCAAGGCGCGCTTCTAATGACTCTTTCTTATCTGTTTCAAAGAAGAACTCAGCATCAGCTAAACGAGGACGAACTACTTTTTCGTTACCTGAAATAATCTGCTGTGGATCTTTAGATTCGATATTAGTCACGAAGATAAAGTTTGGTAGCAACTGGCCGGCTTTATCAAATACAGGGAAGTATTTCTGATCGCCTTTCATGGTGTAAACCAAGGCTTCAGCCGGTACGTCTAAAAACTTTTCTTCAAAGTTAGCGGTGAGTACCACAGGCCACTCAACCAAAGAGGTGACTTCTTCAAGTAAGTCATCTTCAAGTTCTGCAACACCGCCAATGTCTTTGGCTGCAGCTTCAGCGTTAGTCTTGATAATATCTTTACGACGTTGGTAATCAGCTAAAACCTTACCTTGCTGCTCAAGAGCGGCTAAGTAGTTGTCAGCATGATCTAACTCGAAGGTATCAACGCCCATAAAGCGGTGACCACGAATAGTACGTGCTGATTTGATACCTAACAATTCACCATCAACTAACTCATCACCTAATAGCATAGTAACGGTATGAACCGGACGGATAAATTGTGTGGTGTTACTTCCCCAGCGCATTGGCTTAGGAATTGGTAACTTATCTAATGCTTTTTGCGCCATGGCTGCGATCAGTGATTTAGTTTCTACGCCAACCACTTTAGCTTGGTGTAATAACCATTCGCCTTTATCTGTTTTCAAGCGCTCAGCTTGTTCCACAGTGATGCCGTTACCACGAGCCCAGCCCATAGCTGCTTTCGTTGGGTTGCCATCAGCATCAAATGCTTGGGCAACAGCAGGGCCACGTTTTTCAACGACTTTGTCAGCTTGAGCTACAGCAAGTTGTTCAATGCTAATAGCTAAACGGCGCGGCGCAGCGTACCAAGTGGCTTTTTCAAAGGCCAACTCAGCTTTGGTTAGCTCTTCGCTGAAGTTAGCTAAAAATGATTCAGCTAATTTACGTAATGCTTTTGGCGGTAATTCTTCAGTACCCACTTCAATGAGTAAGTTTTCAACATTCATTCTATTTACCTCTACTTACACATTGGGAAACCAAGCGCTTCACGGGCTTGGTAGTAAGACTCTGCAACACCTTTGGCCATAGTACGTACACGTAAAATATAACGTTGACGTTCAGTAACCGAAATCGCGTGGCGAGCATCAAGTAAGTTAAAGGCATGAGATGCTTTCATTACTTGTTCGTATGCAGGAAGAGGCAATGGCTTTTCAAGGTCAAGTAAATGCTGACAAGCGACTTCACAATCATCAAACTGCTTGAATAGTACTTCTACATTGGCGTGTTCAAAGTTATAGGTTGATTGCTCAACTTCGTTCTGATGGAAAATATCACCATACATCACTTTACCCATTGGACCGTCTGTCCATACTAGGTCATATACGCTATCAACTTCTTGGATATACATCGCAAGACGTTCAAGGCCGTAAGTGATTTCACCAGTTACAGGCTTACACTCTAAACCGCCCACTTGTTGGAAGTAGGTAAATTGCGATACTTCCATACCGTTTAACCAAACTTCCCAACCTAGACCCCAAGCACCTAATGTAGGTGATTCCCAGTTGTCTTCTACGAAGCGAACATCATGGACGCCCATATCTACGCCTAGTGCTTCTAAAGAGCCAAGGTATAGCTCTTGAATATTGCTAGGAGAAGGCTTAAGCACTACTTGAAATTGATAGTAGTGTTGTAGACGGTTAGGGTTTTCACCGTAACGGCCATCGGTAGGGCGACGACATGGCTGAACATAAGCACTACTCATAGGCTCTGGGCCTAATGAGCGCAAGAATGTCATTGGGTGGAATGTACCAGCGCCAACTTCCATGTCTAATGGTTGAACTATTGCGCAACCTTGCTGCGCCCAGAATTCCTGCAGGGTCATAATAAAGCCCTGGAATGTTTTTACGTCGTGTTTCGTCGTCATGTCCGCTTATCTACTGGTTAGGCTATAAATAGAAAATGGTTTTGATTATACCTTGTAGATAAAGGCTTATGTAGGTTATTTTTTAACGTAGAGATTAAAAATAGTAAAGGACTCAATAAATGGTTCAACAACGTTGTGGTTGGGTCAGTGATGACCCTATTTATCAAGACTATCATGATAATGTTTGGGGGCGGCCTGTTTATGATCCCATCGAGTTATTTGAAAAGCTTTGCTTGGATGGTCAGCAAGCAGGATTATCTTGGATCACCATTTTAAAGAAGCAACACAATTACCAAGCTTTGTTTGCCAATTTTGATCCAAAAGTGATTGCCACATTCGATGATGCCAAAGTCGAAGAATTACTATTAAACCCTGGAATTATCAGGAACCGTCTAAAGGTTAATTCTATTATTCGAAATGCCAAAGCCTATTTAGCCTTTGTTGAGCAGGGTAATGATTTTTCTGAATTTCTTTGGCAGTTTGTTGGCGGTAAGCCTGTCGTAAATCATTATTTAACTTCGGCGGATTTACCTGCTCAAACAGCAGAATCTGAGGCCATGTCTAAAGCACTTAAAAAGCTTGGGTTTAACTTTGTAGGGCCAACTATTTGTTATGCTTTTATGCAAGCGGTAGGTATGGTTAATGACCATACAACAGATTGTTTTTGTTATGGAAGCGATTTTGTTTAACGCAGTTTTTTAGCAAATAAAAAAAGGATGTTCCACGTGGAACATCCTTTTCTTTTTTTGCTAAATCATTTTCGATTAGCCTAAGCTTGTTGCCTCAGTATTAATCTTTTTTCTCAAAGAAAAATGGTTTACGGCTAACTTCTTCGCCATTCAATTGATTCATGGTTTCTGAATCAAATAACTTACCATTGACCATGGTGTAAGACACTTTATCAGTCACACGAATATCAGTTAATGGGTCGCCGTCAATCACAATAATATCAGCTAGTTTACCGGCTTTAATTGAGCCTATTTGATGATCCATACCGAAGGTGGTTGCAGGGTTTATGGTTGCTGTTTTCAGCACATCCATATTGCTCATACCACCTTGAGCAAACATCCACATTTCCCAGTGCGCCGCTAAACCTTCACGTTGACCATGAGCACCAATATTGGGTTTGATGCCAATATCATTTAGCTCATTGGCAACCCGTGCCACATTGAAGTGATTGTAATGTTCATCCGGTGCAGTTGTTCTTCTCATTGAGCGGGCATTAAGAATATCAGACGGAACATACATGCTTAAGCGAGGGTGTGCCCAAACATCAGTTTTATCGTACCAGTAATGCTCGCCAGAAATACCGCCATATGCGACAACCAGTGTTGGGGTATAACCGACTTTGGTTTGACTCCAGAACTGTTTAATATCGCTATAGATAGAACCAACGGGTAATGAGTGTTCGACAGTGGTATGGCCATCAGCAATCATCGACAAGTTATGCTGCAGCAAACTACCACCTTCAGGAACCACCATCATTTCTAATTCACGGGCAGCCTGAATCACTTGTTGGCGTTGGTTACGACGTGGTTGGTTGTAACTTTTCACGCTGAAAGCGCCTACCTTTTTAAGACGCTCTAAATGGAATTTTGCATCATCCAGTGAATCTACATGGGATGTGTAACCTGGTGCATTAGCGCCGTATAAAATAGTTCCGGTTGAGAATATGCGCGGACCCACAATATTACCGGCTTTTTGTTGCTCTGATGCTGCAAAAATCTCAGTGGTGTCATTTGACGGATCATGTATTGCAGTCACGCCCAATGACAGTGCTGAGTATAATTGCCAGTTTTGCTGTGGCGTGATTTCATCATCTGCTTGGCTACCATGAGCATGGGCATCAAATAAACCTGGCATTAAAGTTTTACTTTTAATGTCGATGACTTGTGCATCAGTTGGAATGGTTAAGTTAGCATCGCCAACATTGACAATTTTATTATCTTTAACGATGACAACACCATTATCAATAACTTGGTCATTTTCCATGGTAATGATTTTGCCACCAACAAATGCGATTGTTCCACGTGGAACATCTGCTTTTTTAGTGAAACCAATAGCAGTAACTTCAGGCTTAGCTTCCTCATCGCTGTTGTAGTCAGTATCCACTTTGGCTTGATAAAGGTCTGGGCCTAAAGTCCAATAAATTTCTTCATTGTTACTGTTCCAGCTAATGCTTTCACCTGCGCGGGCACTTAATTGCATTACTGGTAAGTTTTTCGCTTTCGGGCTGATTTTGATGGTTTCGCCATGCTTGGCAAAAGGGGTGACATAAACTCTAAAGCGTTCAGCAAAGGCAAGGTGCTCACCATTTGGCGATACTCTAAATTCGGTAGCATGTTCGCTAGTGTAGTGAGTGCGTTTTTCAAAGCCGTCTAAACTGATTGATGCCAGTTCTGGGGTTTTACCGTGATCCATAAAAAAGACACGATTATTATCAGCGCCAAATTGTGGCTGATAACCGCTAGCTGAAACTTTGATATTTTGCTTATTCTTTAGATCAACTTTATATAAACCCGGTTCTTGGGACCAAGTTCTAGGAGTGACATATCCGCCTTTCGCTTTACGGTAGACAACGGTTTTACCATCTGGTGAAAAGGTTGGTTCGACATATTTACCTGGCAGTGATGTCAGTTGTTTACTGCGACCACCTTTGCTACTCACAATACTGACGGTGCCTTGGTCTTGATCATTCCAAGTGGTAAAGACGATATTCTTGCCGTCCCGTGACCATTGCGGGAATAGTTCATTAACGTCATCATCAAGTCTAGTTAAACGCTTTTGTTTACCATCTTCAATATCACGGATCCAAAGTTTGCCTAATGCTTCAAAAACCACTTTTTCACCGTTAGGTGAGACTTGTGCCATACGCAGCATTTTTACGTCGAAATTATCCTTATCTAGATTTTGAGTGAAGCGTACTGATGGTTGCACCTCTAATTCAGTTTTAACGCTGAAAGGAATATTCTCAACAGACTTGTCTTCAAGGGTTAATTTATTAATTTTACCTTTGGCCCAAAAAACAATTTGTTCATTGTCTTGGGTCCAAGACATGGTCGGATACACACCATGAATTGCCCATGTTTCTTGCATATCACGATCTAAATCACCATAAAGCTTAGTTTGCGCCCCTGATTTTAAATCGAGTAAATACAGCGAAGATTGGAAGCCATCACGTTTGATATAAGCTAACTTGGTGCCATCAGGGCTAGGTGTTGGGCGAATGGCGCCGCCAGTGCCTTCAAGTAATACTTCTATATCACCAGACTGAGTATCGTAGCGCTTAATTTTATAAATACCTTTTACTGAATCTTTTGAGTAGTGAAAGGTTTTGCCTGGGGTAGCATCTTGGCTGAAATAAATATATCTGCCATCAGGTGAATAGGCAGGCTCGCCTAAATCTTTTTGTTCGTTCGGACGCTCAGTTAATTTTACCCCTTCGCCGCCAGCGACGTGATACATCCACACTTCACCAGCACCTAAACTGCGACTACCGGTAAAATGTTTGCGGGCCACTAAGTATTGTGAGTCAGGGCTCCAAGCTGGGCTATTGAGCAAGCGGAAGGTTTCACTGGTTACAGGATGTGGGTTCGAACCGTCAGCATTCATTACCCAAATATTATCACCGCCATCTTCATCTGAGGTGAAGGCAATATATTTGCCATCTGGGCTATATACCGGCTGCATTTGCCAAGCGATGCCAGAAGCGAGTTTTTTTGCCTCGCCACCTTTTATTGGCATTTGATAAATATCACCGAGTAAGTCAAACACTATGGTCTTACCGTCAGGGGAAATGCTGACATTCATCCATGTGCCTTCGGTGACATCAATAGAGAGTTTTTCTAGCGGCGCGTTCGCAGGCGCATTAACTTGCCATTTTTCTGTTTCTTTAGAAGCATCATCAGAGGCATTAGCAGCAAGAGAAACACTTGCTAAGCTTAACGCTATCGCAGTGTAGAGAGGTTTTATTTTTGAAGTTAGCATGCACAGTCCATTTGTTGTCATTATTGTTATAGGTCGCGTTAACACTTTTATGTTTCTTAGTGTTATTGGCGAGTTACAAATCTGATGACATTTATCGCATATATTAGCCAATAACTAAATAGATATTCTGTTTCAAATAATGACAGCTATCGGGTGACTGCTAGGCTGTAGAATAATTCTTTGCAGCTCAGCGATATGAAGCTGGGTGTTTAGCTATTTCAATCTGATAAATTGCTGTATGTTGGTTAAATTGTGGGGGGCTTTGAGCTGAGTTTTAATTAAGTCGTATAAAAATACGTGAGTATGTATCTAATTTTGCAAGTTTGTTTAGTGTAATAAAGCACTGAATAGTTATTCATTTTTGCTCAGTGCAACTGTCATTAAAGATAAAACTCAATAGGCACACTTATATGGTTATTATTGAAACCTGATCATCAATTTGGATCAGGCCTTCAGTTATCACTTTACAGGTTACGCCACCACGCCAATCTGGGGTGAGGGCTTTTTCAAGACCTTGCTGTGACTGCTCCATTTTTTTACATGGGTCGGTTTCACCGGTAATCAGTAAGCTAACATCATTACCAAGTTTAATGACTTTACCAACATCTGCGGCGCTAAACTTATAGCCATCAATTAATATATTGGCTCTTCGGGTTAACCAGTCTAAATCGGCATTAATTTCATTACAGGCTAATTGCCACTGTTGCTGCGACATGACGGTCACTTGCCGTTTTCCGGGTTTTCCAAAAATATCGTTTTCAACGCCTTTTAATAAACTTACCTTGGCACAAAATACTGGCTTCATCGGCCCTTTTTTAGCAGTTTTGTAAGCAATAGCGTGTAACGAAATCATGATTAGAGGCCTTTTTTAATCAGGTATTTATATGGTGTTTGGTTAGTATCACTTGCTAGAAGAGTATGATCCATAAACTCACAAAAGCTTGGAATATCACGGGTGGTTGCTGGATCATCAGCAGTAATTAATAGGCTTTCACCTTCTGCCATTTTACGCACAGTTTTACGGATCATCATTACAGGTTCTGGGCAACGTAAACCAAGCGCATCTAAGTGGTGGTCTGCGGCAGTAAAATCTTTAGTCATATCAATTCTTCTTACTCAACAATTGCGCTAATTTTACTCTGGTTAAAGTTTGATGCAACACTGATGCTAGCTTTATTAGTAAAGCGTGATGTTATGCTCACCGAAATATGATGTTCCACGTGAAACATTGCTTTAAAAGCAGGGATAAAAAAACCGAGCTAGATAGCTCGGTTTTTAATTTTGATGCTACTAATGTAGCTGTAATAGTAAATTAGATTTAGCTATCAACGCGCTCAAAGATAGTTGCAATGCCTTGGCCTAAACCAATACACATAGTGGCTAAACCATATTTAGCATCTTTTGCTTCCATCAAGTTAATCAGTGTTGTTGAGATACGCGTACCTGAACAACCTAATGGATGACCTAATGCAATCGCGCCACCATTTAAGTTAACTTTTTCGTCAACAACATCAGTTAAACCAAGATCTTTAACACATGGTAATGATTGCGCAGCGAATGCTTCATTCAATTCAATCACGTCCATATCATCTATGTTTAATCCAGCGCGAGCTAAGGCTTTGTTAGTTGCAGGAACTGGGCCGTAACCCATAATTGCTGCATCACAACCAGCAACCGCCATAGAGCGGATACGAGCACGAATCGGTAAACCTAATTCGCGAGCCTTTTCTTCTTCCATCACTAACATAGCTGAAGCGCCGTCAGAAAGTGCAGAAGAGGTACCCGCTGTTACTGTGCCGTTAGCTGGGTCAAACGCTGGGCGTAGACCTGATAAAGACTCTAATGACGTCTCTGGACGAATAACTTCATCGTGAGTCACTTTAATTAACGCGCCGTTTGCATCGTGTCCTTCGATAGGAACGATTTCATTATCAAAACGACCTTCAACAGTAGCAGCATGAGCGCGTTGATGAGAACGTACAGCAAAAGCGTCTTGTTGTTCACGAGTAATACCGTGCATTTTGCCTAGCATTTCAGCGGTTAAGCCCATCATGCCAGATGCTTTTGCCACGTTAGCAGCAAGACCTGGGTGGAAGTCTACACCATGGTTCATTGGTACATGACCCATGTGCTCAACACCACCAACGATAAAGGTATCGCCTTGGCCAGTCATAATTGCGCGGGCTGCTTGATGCAAGGCATCCATTGATGAACCACATAAGCGGTTAACCGTTACGGCGCCAGCTGATTTTGGAATGCCAGCTAAAAGCGCCGCGTTACGAGCAATGTTGAAACCTTGCTCAAGAGTTTGTTGCACACAACCCCAGATAACATCTTCGATATCTGTTGGATTAAGTTTTGGATTACGTGCTAATAATGATTTCATTAGCTCTGCAGATAAAGTTTCTGCACGTACATTTCTAAATACTCCAGCCTTAGAGCGGCCCATCGGAGTACGAATGCAGTCGACGATTACAGCGTTTTTCATGATGTTATTCCTTTACTGCTAATTAGGCTGGGTAGTAAGTACCGTTATTGGCTGCAAGCTCACGCATTGCATCTGTCACTTGATATAAACCACCTAAGTGAGCAAACTTGTCAGCAAGTGCAACAAAGTTAGCAACACCCATGGTATCTAGGTAACGGAATACACCGCCTCTAAATGGTGGAAAACCAATACCGTAAACCAGACCCATATCGCCTTCAGCAGGAGAAGCAATAATGCCTTCTTCTAAACAACGAACCGTTTCGATAATCATTGGGATCATACAACGAGCGATAACTTCATCTGCTTCGAATTCTTTTAGCTCACCAAATTCTTTACCTAACAATTCATAGCTTGTTGGATCTAAATCTTTCTTTGGCTTACCGCGACGGTCAACAGAGTAAGAGTAGAACCCTTTAGTATTCTTCTGACCAAAGCGCTCACTTTCAAACATGATGTCGATAGCATCTTTGCCATTTTTACCCATGCGGTCAGGGAAACCTTCAGCCATAACTGCTTGTGCATGATGACCTGTATCTAGACCAACAACGTCAAGTAAGTATGCTGGGCCCATTGGCCAACCGAATTGCTTTTCCATTACTTTATCGATTTTGGCAAAATCAGCACCGTCAGCCAGTAAACCACTGAAGCCGGCAAAGTAAGGGAACAATACGCGGTTAACAAAGAAACCTGGGCAATCGTTAACAACGATAGGAGTTTTACCCATTTTGCTGGCGTATGCCACAACAGAAGCAATCGTTTCTTCTGAGCTGTTTTCGCCACGAATGACTTCAACTAATGGCATTTTATGTACTGGGTTAAAGAAGTGCATGCCGCAGAAGCGCTCTGGCTTCTTCATGCTCTTCGCTAATAAGTTGATTGAGATAGTAGAGGTGTTTGATGCAATGATGGCATCATCTGCAACATAACCTTCAACTTCAGCTAATACAGACGCTTTAACTTTAGGATGCTCAACTACAGCTTCAACGATAACGTCAGCATCTTTAATGGGGGCATAATCTAACGCTGGAGTGATGTTGTTTAAAACTGCTGCCATTTTAGCTGGGGTAGAACGGCCACGCTTAACTTGCGCTGTCAGTAATTTAGCCGCTTCGCCTAAACCTAAATCTAATGCAGGTTGGGCGATGTCTTTCATGACAATCGGTGTACCTTTACTTGCACTTTGGTAAGCGATACCGCCACCCATGATGCCAGCGCCTAATACTGCAGCGCTGTTTACTTTCTTAGCCAGTTTACCGGCTTTCTTAGCTTTACCTTTAACGAACTGGTCGTTTAAGAAAATGCCAATTAATGCCGTGGCAACTTCAGTTTTCGCTAATTTGATGAAAGCTTTATTTTCTACTTTTAGCGCTTCTGCGCGATCAAGTGTTGCAGCTTGTTCAATAACGTTAACTGCCATCATAGGTGCAGGGTAATGTTTACCTGCAACTTTAAAGACCATGCCTTTAGCCGTTGCAAACGACATCATGGCTTCAAGCTTTGGCAATGTAAGTGGTTTAAGTTTACGTGCGCGGCGAGACTGCCAATCTAACTTTTCGTTGATGGCATCTTTTAGCATTTGTAGAGCAGCAGCTTCTAAATTTTCAGGTGCAACAACCGCATCAATAGCGCCAACTTTTAAAGCAGCCTCTGGGCGTTGATCTTTACCTGTGGTGATCCATTCTAGTGCGTTGTCAGCACCAATCACACGAGGTAAGCGCACTGTACCACCAAAACCTGGGATTAAACCAAGCTTGGTTTCTGGCAAGCCTATACGGGCGTTGGTGTCAGCGATGCGTAAGTCAGTCGCAAGGATAGCTTCACAACCGCCACCTAATGCAAAACCATTTACAGCAGAAGCTGTTGGGAATGGTAAGTCTTCAAGTTTATCAAATACTGCGCTGGCTTGTTCGACCCAAGATAATAAGGTGGCATCATCTTGCTCAAATAAACCTAAAAATTCTGTGATATCAGCGCCAACGATAAAGGTACTTTTACCAGAGGTAACCAGTAGGCCTTGTATGTTGGTGTTTTGCTTGATGCTTTCTAATGCAGCATCTAATGAAGAAAGAGTTTCTTTATCGAATTTATTTACCGAACCTGGTGCGTTAAAGCACAGCTTGGCAATATTATCCTCTAATAACTCAACTTGAATCGTAGGACTTTGGTAGATCATTGCTTGCTTCCTTTTTGCTAAAAGCGACTTCTACATCACAATCACTGTGTTGTTATCTAGCTTTGTTTTCACAGCAGCGACGGCCATCATTTGACCAGTTGCCAAACAGTGTGCGACGAAATGAAATAAAATACAACACCCAATTTAAACGTCCGTTTAAATAATTGGCAGCTAGAGTCAATTTTGCCCTTTGTGATACACTTCACAAGTTCTTTCATAACAAAAAATCATTACAGGGACTGAAATAATGGATCAGCTTGCTCATTTTTATCATGCACACATTGCAGAACTAAATCGCCGTGTTGCCGAAATAACACAAAGTGAACAGCTTGATGGGTTAGTTATTCATTCAGGCCAGGCTCATCGCCAGTTTCTTGATGATTTAAGTTACCCATTTAAAGTTAATCCACAGTTTAAAGCCTGGTTACCTGTGCTTGATAACCCCAATTGTTGGGTTGTCGCTAACGGAGTTGATAAACCGCAGCTGATATTTTATCGCCCGGTGGATTTTTGGCATAAAGTCAGTGATGAGCCCAATGATTTTTGGGCTGAACATTTTGAGATTAAATTGCTGACTAAAGCAGACCAAGTGGCGCAATTATTACCGGCTGATTTATCGCACTGGGCATATATTGGTGAGCATATTGATGTGGCTGAAGTGCTCGGCATCAGTTGCTGTAATCCTGATGCGGTAATGAATTACCTGCATTATCACCGCGCCGATAAAACCCAGTACGAACTGGAATGTTTGCGCCGCGCTAACCAAACTGCAATAAAAGGCCACTTAGCGGCTAAGAATGCTTTTTATAATGGTGGCAGCGAGTTTGAAATTCAGCAGCAGTATTTATCCGCCATTGGCCAAACTGAAAACGAAGTACCCTATGGCAATATTGTTGCCCTTAACCAAAATGCGGCGATATTGCATTACACCGTATTAGAGCATCAAATCCCGTCACCACGGTTATCATTCTTAATCGATGCGGGCGCTAACTATAATGGTTATGCATCTGACATTACCCGTACTTACTCTTTTGAGAAAAATAGTTTCTACGAGTTGATTGTGGAGATGAACAAGTTGCAGTTGTCACTAGTCGATATGATGAAGCCTGGGGTTAAATACCCTGATTTACACTTACGTTTTCATGCAAAACTGGCTAATTTGATGTTGGACTTTAATTTGGCAACAGGTGATGCTCAAGGCTTGGTCGAGCAGGGGATTACCAGTGTTTTCTGCCCCCATGGTTTAGGCCACATGCTGGGGTTACAAGTACACGATATGGGCGGCTTTTTAGGTGATGAAGCAGGCACCCATATTCCGACACCAGCTGGGCATCCATTTTTACGTTGCACCCGTGAAATCGCCGCTAACCAAGTTTTTACTATTGAACCGGGGATATATATTATCGACTCATTACTGGCAGGACTAAAAGCCGATCGGCGACAATCGCAAATAAATTGGGATAAGGTCGATGAATTAAGACCTTTTGGCGGCATTCGAATTGAAGATAATGTTATTGTGCACCAAGATAGAAATGAAAATATGACCCGAGAACTAGGCCTCATTGACTGAACAATATCAAATACCCAATCAAACACTCACGATTGAAGAAGAAATTAAGCATAGTCGTTTTACGACTGTGCTTTTTCATTGTGCTAGTGAGTTAGAGCTTAAGTGTGCACTTACTAACATAAAGGTCGAATACCCAGGCGCTAACCATTATTGTTATGCTTTTGTGGCGTCCGATCCTCAAAATAGCATTGCCATTGGTAGCAGTGATGATGGTGAACCAGCTGGCAGTGCTGGTCGGCCGATGTTAGCAACGTTACAAGGTTCAAATATTGGTGAGATTGGCGCTATTGTAGTGCGCTACTTTGGCGGCACTAAGTTAGGCGTGGGTGGCTTAGTGCGGGCTTACTCATCGGGGATCAAGTCTGGTTTAACCGAACTTGAGACCAAAACTAAATATATTCGCTATAGTACCAAGCTGAGTTGCAGTTACCCGCAACTTAATCAAATTGAATATTTGGTTAATCAATTTGATGGTGTTATCAGCAATAAAGTCTTTACTGATGTTATCGAAATTGAATTTGAAATTGCCAAAGCATTTCATGATGACTTTAATCGTGAGCTGGCCACCCAAACCCAAGGTCAGCTTAAGGCAAAGTTTAACGTTTGATGAGTGTAAAAAGTATGCCAAAATACAAAGTCATAACGATAATAAGCTCAATTGTTAATCGCTGATCTTTAAAGATGTGATTAGCTGAGGTGTTATGGCTTATTAGCGCGCCCGAGTCTTGGGCGGCATTAACAACGATGCTCTCAAATTAGTGCAAAATAAAACCTATGCGATATAAACACAGTGCAATATAAAACAATTATTAGAATCACTGGCCTGCTGATGGGATTATTTTCTATCACTATGCTGCCACCTGCATTAGTCGCCATTTTTTATAAAGATGGCGGCGGTACTGCATTTATACAGGCGTTTTGCGTCAGTTTATTTTTAGGTTTTTTACTTTGGTATCCAAACCGGGCTCAAAAAGGCGATTTGCGCACCCGCGAAGGCTTTTTGATTGTGGTGATGTTTTGGACGGTACTGGGCTCCATCGGGGCACTACCATTTATCTTTTCTACCGAGCCCGACTTAAGTTGGACAGACAGCTTCTTTGAATCCTTTTCAGCGTTGACTACCACAGGGGCCACCGTGATTGTCGGCCTCGATGATTTACCCAAAGCGATATTGTTTTATCGACATCTGCTGCAGTGGATGGGTGGCATGGGGATCATTGTGCTCGCGGTAGCCATTTTGCCGCTGTTAGGTATTGGTGGTATGCAGCTCTATAAAGCTGAAATACCCGGGCCGGTAAAAGACAGTAAGATGAAACCGCGAATTGCCGAGACCGCCAAGGCGCTTTGGTATATCTACTTATTATTAACTGTGGCTTGTGCGACAGCATTTTATTTTGCTGGCATGAGCGCCTTTGATGCTATTTGTCATTCATTCTCGACCATTGCTATTGGTGGTTTCTCAACTCATGATGCCAGTATTGGCTATTTTAATAGCCCGCTGATCAATGTTATTTGTGCGGTGTTTTTACTGATTGCGGCTGTTAACTTTAGCCTGCATTTCGCCGCGTTCAGTTGGCGGGGGATTAATTTTAAAGTCTATTTTCGTGATGCTGAATTTAAAGCCTTAATTGGTATTCAATTGGTATTAACCGCTATTTGTTTCGCGACTTTATATAATGCTGGCATATATGATTCGCCAGAGCAGACCTTAGATTATGCTTTTTTCCAGGTGGTGTCGATATCCACTACGGCTGGTTTTGGCACCGAAAGTTTTAACTCTTGGCCATTGTTTTTGCCTATATTATTAATCTTTTCTAGTTTTATTGGTGGTTGTGCTGGCTCTACCGGGGGCGGCATGAAAGTGATCCGCTTTGTGCTCTTGTTGCTACAAGGCTCTCGTGAAATGAAGCGTTTAATACACCCTAAGGCCATGTATTCGATTCGAATTGGTAAGTCTGCTTTGCCTGATCGTGTCATTGATGCGGTATGGGGATTTTTCTCTGCGTATGCCTTAGTGTTTGTCATTTGTATGGTGCTATTAATGGCAATGGAAATGGACGCCATTACCGCCTTTAGTGCAACAGCTGCCAGTATTAATAATCTAGGCCCAGGCTTAGGAGAGGTGGCCAGTAACTATGCCAGCGTGACTGATGGGGCTAAATGGGTGTTGGTACTGGCCATGCTATTTGGCCGTTTAGAGGTGTTTACCTTGTTAGTGTTATTTACGCCGACTTTTTGGAAAAACTAATGAGCTAGCTATTTTCAATGGGTATTTAGCGCTTATTACTGTTGAGGAAATCGTCGATTAAAAGGAAGAGATATGCTTAAAAGCATCATGATATATTCGACAGTCGATGGACAAACTTTGTCTATTTGTAACAAGCTTAAGTTGATGCTAGAAGAGGCTGGCGAACAGGTGACTTTGGTTTCTCTTGTTGAAGCAAAGTCGTTACCACTCACGGACTTTGACAAGGTACTCATAGGCGCCAGCATTCGTTATGGCAAACATCGACCTGAGCTTTATGAGTTCATACAGGCAAACCTGAGCAGCTTGTCCTCAATGAAAAGCGCATTTTTTACGGTAAATGTTGTTGCTCGAAAGCCCCTTAAAAATACCCCTGAAACCAATCCTTATATGCAAAAGTTTTTGCAGCTTTCTCAGTGGCACCCTAAACTGCTGGGCGTGTTTGCGGGCAAAATTGATTACCCTAAATATAGCACCATGGATAGAGTGATGATCCGCTTTATCATGTGGATGACCAAAGGGCCAACAGATATCACAGGTACTTATGAGTTTACCGACTGGCATAAAGTCGATGAGTTTGCCAACGAATTTAGTCAGCTTAAGTGAGCCTAGGGAATCTAGTTAGCACAATATAAACGATGCAATATCGAGATGACTTCAGTCACTTCTGCATTTTTTAGGGTGTAATACACGTTCTGCGAACTTTTACGGGTATTCACTAAATCTTGGGCGCGGATCACCGCCAGATGCTGAGATAATGCAGATTGGCTTAACGGGATCGTTTCATTTAACTCAGTGACACTGCGTTCTTTTTCCAGCAGTAAACACAAAATCATCAATCGATAAGGGTTAGCAATCGCTTTTAGCCATTTGGCAGCCATCTCGGCATTGCCTAGCATCGATTCAACATCAATATTTTCCGACATCTATTTACCTATTACTGATTAAAGACTCTTTCTCATCATACTGCTGGCTTACTAAGATCTCAATTTTATCATCTAATTATATGAGTCATTTCTAATTTGTGATCAAAGAGCGCGATTATAATAGCCTTTTTTGTAACAATGGCTGCTTATTCAAGCAACAATCGGTGTTGAAATGGCAAAAACTTTAGTTATTTATTATTCAAGAGGTGGGCATACTGCACAAATTAGTCGTGCAATTGCAGAGCAGATTGTCCATAACGGTCATCAGTGTGATGTGGTCAATATTCTTGATAATAACCATGCTGACATTGATTGGGCAAGCTATGATGTTATTGCGTTAGGGGCTTGTGTTTTATATGGTTCTTATCATAAGTCGGTATTTGAATTTGTTAATCGTTACCAACAACAGCTGAGCAGCAAGCCCAATAGCTTTTTCTGTGTCAACGTTGTGGCACGTAAGCCTGAAAAACGCATTCCAGAAAATAATAAATACCTACAAAAGTTTATTGAGCTTTCACCTTGGCAGCCACAAGATGTCAAAATCATTGCAGGTAAAGTGAATTACCCATCGTGGACTTGGTATGACAGCTTGGCGATTCGCTTAATTATGAAAATGACTGACGGCCCGACTGATCCTAAGAGCGTGATTGATTACACTGATTGGGAAGATGTGAAAGTGTATGCCGATCATGTAGTCAGCCTTGGGGTTACAGCGGTCGCGAGCTAGCTCTTTGAGTTAGCTTGTTACGTTAGTACTTCAAGCTAGTGCGTCTAATTAGTACTTCCAAAATTTGGGGGCGAACAGTACCGCCACGGTAATGATTTCTAATCGCCCCAATAACATTCCAAAAGCCAGCGCCCATTTAGCGGTATCCGGTAAGCTGGCAAAATTACCCGCAGGCCCAATAACAGGCCCAAGACCTGGGCCGACATTAGTTACCGCAGTAATGGCGCCTGAAATACTGGTTACAGGATCTAAGCCTGTGAGCACCAAGGTCACCGCAAGTAATATAATCACAATCAAAAACAGCATGATAAAGGCCATAATTGAGCGAATAATATCATTATCAATGACGCGATGATTATAGCGCTTACTGACTACAGCTTGAGGATGGACTTGTTGAGTTAATTGCTGGAGCATGACTTTAAGTGAAATCTGAAAGCGAAATATTTTAATCCCACCAGAGGTCGAGCCGGAGCAGCTACCAGCAAACATCAGAAATAAAAAACTGATACTGGCAAAAGCGCCCCATGCCTGATAATCGGTTAAGCCATAGCCAGTCGTTGTAACCACTGAGATGACGTTAAACCCAGATAGGCGCATGGCGTCGAGCAGTGCCATATCTGATTTGAACCAAAGCCAAAAGCCAAGGGTTACCGACACCAAGATGATAAATTTTATAAAGCCTTTAACTTGTTCGTCATTCCATATCTTTAAGGTTTTTTGCTGAATGCTTTGTACAAACATCAGCAGCGGCAAGCCTCCTGCAGCCATAAACACAATTGCGACCCAATGGGCTGCTGGAGTAAAAGCTGACATTGAGCTATCAGACGTTGAATAGCCGCCAGTAGACAGTGTGGTCATGGCATGATTAATGGCTTCAAACCAATGCATCCCCGACAAGTGGTAGGCCAAGGCACATAACACGGTAAGCACAACATAGACCTCAAAAAGGTATTTGGCCATGTGTTGGGTCCGTGGAGTGGTTTTGTCGCTCCAGTCTGACGACTCGGTGCGAAACAGGCGCATACCACCGACATTGAGAAAAGGCAGAATGGCTACCGCCATGACAATAAAACCGATCCCACCAAGCCATTGTAATAGGGATCGCCAAATTAAAATGCTGTGGTCCATGTCGTCTAAGCCTGACAGCACAGTTGAGCCTGTGGTGGTGATGCCGGACATGGTTTCGAAAAAGGCGTCGGTATAATTGATACCGTGGTAAAGGGTGAAAGGTAAGGCGGCAAATACACTGACCACTAACCAGGTAATGCTGGTGAGAAAGAACATATCGCGAATATTGAGGTTAACGTCGGTGTTGCGGCCTGCTTGAATACATAAAATCGCAACGAGGCCGCTAAACAACCCGGACATCATAAATGCGCCGATAGTTTCTTCATGATAAAACAGCGCAAAAGCCATTGGCACCAGCATGAAGCCAGTGAGAATAGATAAAAAAGCGCCAATGACAAACAGTAGCGGCTTTAAATTCAGCATAGTGCCATTAATGGTGACGCTAGAAGAAAAACGCGCTCGGTTGGAACAGCTTCTCTACATCGCCAATGAACTTTTTATTTACTAAAAATAGAATCACATGATCTCCTTCTTCGATGACGGTTTTATCATGACCCATAATCACTTCATCATTTCTAACGATAGCGCCAATGGTCGTTCCTGGGGGTAATTTTATTTCGCTGATTTGCTTGCCAACCACTTTTGAGGTGGAAGAGCTACCATGGGCTATGGCTTCGATAGCTTCGGCTGCGCCGCGACGTAATGAATAAACGTTACAAATATCGCCTTGGCGGATATGGGTCAATAAAGCTGAAATGGTGGTTTGCTGTGGTGAAATAGCAATATCAATATTCGCCTCTTGAACAATATCGACATAGGCTTCACGCTGAATCAGCACCATCACTTTCTTGGCGCCCATTCTTTTTGCAAGCAATGCCGACATAATGTTCGCTTCGTCATCATTGGTGACAGCAATAAACACATCTGTTTGGTCAATGTGTTCTTCTAGCAGTAATTCTTGATCCGATGCATCACCATTAAAGACTGTGCAGTTTTCTAGCTTTTCAGACAGGCTTTCAGCCCGCTCTAAGCTGTGTTCAATTAATTTTACCGAGTGCTTTTTTTGTAATCTTTTTGCTAAGCCATAACCAATATTACCGCCACCGGCGATCATGATATTACGGTAAGAATTATCCAGCTTTTGCATTTCACTCATCACCGCTCGCACATGGCGGGTATCGGCAACGAAAAACACTTCATCATCGGCTTCGATAATGGTGGTACCGCGGGGCATAATCGCTTTGCCTTTACGGAAAATAGCCGCAACCCGGGTATCAATATTCGGCATATGTTCACGCAGCGTTGCCAGCGCGTTACCCACTAATGGCCCACCATAATAAGCCTTAATGGCCACTAGGCTTAATTTGCCTTTAGCAAACTCGAGTACTTGCAGTGCGCCAGGGTATTGCACTAAACGTTCAATATAGGCGGTAACAAGTTGCTCTGGGGCAATCAATTCATCAATAACAAAGCCACCACGTAATTTGGTGTCACTGTTTTTAACTTCGGTATTGATGAACAATTTGTCGCGCTGCTCAAGGTAAGCTTCTGAGCGGATCCGGGCTATTTTGGTTGGGGTGCCAAATAAGCTGTATGCAATATGGCATGCAGCCATATTGCATTCATCACTATTGGTGACTGCAATTAGCATATCGGCATCTTCTGCGCCGGCCCTTTTTAAGGTGCTCGGGTGAGCACCATGGCCGATGACGGTTTGCAAATCGAATTTATCTTGTAAGTATTTAACTCTGGCGCGGTTATTATCCACTAAGGTGATGTCGTTATTTTCACCGACGAGGTTTTCAGCCAGTGTGCCGCCAACTTGGCCTGCGCCCAAAATAATAATTTTCATTGCTGTGCGGGTATCCCTACTAAACGAGCTTAAAGCGCTTTAACTAAACGTGCGTAGTAAAAGCCATCACAATTGTTTTGGCCTGGTAGCAATTGCCAACCAATATCATCAGCAGATGATTGTTGGGCGATTGGTACTAATGTCGCATCGCTTGTTCTTTGTAAAAATTGCTCTATTTGCTGGCTGTTTTCTTCTGGCAAAATTGAGCAAGTGGCATAAAGGATGGTGCCGCCGGGTTTCAGCCATTTCCAGCAATGATCAATGATTTGTTGTTGCAGTAAAGCCAGTTCATCAATATCACTGTTTTTACGTAGCCACTTAATGTCAGGGTGGCGACGAATGACACCGGTTGCAGAGCAAGGGGCATCTAATAAGATCCTGTCAAACTTTTCACCTTGCCACCAAGTATCAATATTGGCTGCATCACCATGAATAACTTGCGCTTTTAATTGTAATCTGTCCAGATTTTGTTGCACACGCTCTAAGCGTTTTTCATCAAAATCTACCGCGACTAGACTAATGTTTGGCGCAGTTTCTATTAGATGGCAGGTTTTTCCGCCGGGTGCAGCACAGGCATCAAGAACCAGTTCATTAGTTTCTGGTGCTAATAGCGTTGCTGCCCACTGCGCGGCCCCATCTTGTACTGAGGCTGAGCCTTCAGCAAAACCGGGTAATCGCATTACATCTGTTGGACTAGCAAGTAAAATCGCATCATCACTCGCACCGGCACTGGCTTCTACTTCTTGTTCAGCAAGTAGCGCTAAGTATTGCTCACGGGTTTGTGATAGCTGATTGTTGCGCAGCCACATTGGTGGGCGTTGATGGCTTTGCTCAATAACTTGTTGCCATTGATCTGGGTAGGCCGATTTTAGGCGTTTAATAAACCAAGCAGGAGTATTGTATTTCAGGGTGTCGTTGTCAGTATTTAGTGGTGCTTCTTTACGTTGAATATTACGAAGAACACCATTAACCACTTTAACTAAACCATCAAATTTCATTTGGCGGCAGGCTTCAGCGGTTTCTGAAATGGCCGCATGAGCAGGAATTCGAGTGAAGTAAAGCTGATAACAACCCACCAATAATAATTGGTGCAATATACGCTGCTTACCTTTAAAGGGTTTGCTTAAGCAGTCACTGACACATTTATCCAGTTGTGGCAGTTGACGCATTACGCCATAACAAAGTTCTGCTAATAGGGCTTTGTCTTTACTATTTTCGAGATGTTGTTGTTGATCTGGCAAGGCCACCGATAGTGAAATGCCTTTCTCAAGTACATTGAAAATGGCTTTGGCTGCGAGCGCTCTAACATTCATTATGGCTGTGCCTCATTGTCTTCTTTCGCGACTGGGTTAAAGTTTACCCCTGGGGCAAACCAGTCTGCGCGTGAGTTAAGAATATCTGCGACAGGCATTTGCTTTTTACCCGGTAATTGCATGACTTGTAGCTGCAAAGAGCCTTCGCCTGTAGCGACGGTGACACCTTGCTTATTGCTGTCTAGTACGGTACCAGGTGTGGCATTAGTGCCATTACTATCAACAGCATTATTGTAACTCGCTTGCCATACCTTGATGGTATTGCCTTGGTGGCTAAAATGACTAGCTGGCCAAGGGTTAAAGGCGCGAATTTCTTGCCATAATTGTTTCGCAGGCTTAGTCCAATCTATTTGAGCTTCTTCTTTAGATAACTTTTCAGCATAGTTAGCTAAAGATTCATCTTGTTGTTCAGCAACGAGGGTGCCTTTGCTTAAACCTTCAAGCGCTTCTATTAACGCTGGCGGTCCTTGTTCGGCTAATTTGCTATACAAGGTTGCAGAAGTGTCGGTGTCTTCAATTTTAAGCGACGTTTTAAGTAACATGTCACCAGTATCTAAACCGATATCCATTTGCATAATCGTGACGCCAGTTTCGCTGTCACCAGCCCAAAGCGCGCGCTGGATTGGCGCGGCGCCACGCCAGCGAGGCAATATAGAACCGTGTACATTAATACAACCCAGTTTTGGCGTATCTAATACTATCTTTGGCAGGATTAATCCGTATGCAACGACGACCATAATGTCAGCGTTTAAGGCAGCAAGCTCTGCTTGGGCATCCTCTTTGCGTAATGATGGCGGCTGATATACAGGGATATCGTTGGCAACAGCAAGCTGCTTTACCGGGCTTGCTTGCAGTTTTTTGCCACGGCCCGCAGGTCTATCTGGCTGCGAATACACCGCAATCACATTGTGGTCGGAATTAATAAGTGCCTGCAAATGTAAAGCGGCAAAGTCTGGCGTGCCAGCAAAGATAATATTTAACGGTTTCAAATGGAGTCCTATGCTTCTTTTGCTTCTAAACGGGCTTCTTTCTCAAGTTTAGTCTTGATACGGTCACGTTTCATTTTTGACAAGTAATCGACGAACAACTTGCCTTTTAAATGATCCATTTCGTGCTGTAGACAGATGGCAAATAGCTCATCCGCTTCAACCGTAAACTCTTTACCGTGACGATCTTGGGCTTTTAAGGTAACAAATTCAGCACGATCAACTTTAGCGTAAATGCCCGGAACCGAAAGACAGCCTTCTTCATTAGTGAACTCGCCGCTTTTGCTGACAATCTCAGGATTAATGAAAATGGTCGGACGCTCAACTTCATCCTGCAGGTCCATCACAATTAATTGTTGATGGAAATCTACCTGAGTAGCCGCAAGTCCAATGCCTTTTTCCTCGTACATTGTTTCAAGCATGTTATCTATTTGGGTTTGCAAAACCTCACCAAAATCGGTGACAGGCTTAGCAACTGTGCGTAATCTTTCATCTGGAAAACGTAAAACTTTTAATAATGGCATATATAAACTCTTAACAAGTCTGTCAAATTTCAGCCAGTTAGCTATACTGGCTTGGTTAATGGGTTAATTTTAATCCTTACTGACTATCAATAACAGCAAAAGCTCTAATAAAGAGCTAAACACATGGAATGAACCATGAAACGGATATTTTTACTCGCGTTTTTGACACTAAGTACCATAGCCTCAACCTTGGTTTTGGCTGATAAATTAACATTAAAGTCTGGTCACCCCGATTCATATATCGTTAAAAAAGGCGATACGCTGTGGGATATATCAGCCTTTTTCTTAGACGATCCTTGGCGTTGGCCTAAATTATGGGGCGCAAATCCACAGATTGCGAACCCGCATTTAATTTATCCTGGCGATCGACTCACCTTAGTGTTTATCGATGGACAACCACGGTTAGTATTAAAGCAGCATATCAAAAAAGGCCCTGAAGGGCGCATTAGCGACAAAGGTGGTCCAATCCCTGCTATTGATTTATCACTGATCCAGCCTTATTTGGTGCAAAACCGAATCGTAGACCCAGAATGGCTTGATGGCTTGCCAATGATCCTTGCTGGTGAAAGTCCATCTCGTCATCATACAGTAGGAGATGTGGTTTATATTAATGCCAATTTACCTGTTGGTGAAAAGCTGGCGGTATACCAAGAAGGTAGAGAGTTTTTTGATAAAGAAAATAGCGAGTTACTAGGGCAAGAAATTATTTTGACTGCCAGTGGTCGAGTGATTGAATCTGGCGACATTTCAAAAGTGCAATTACTGAGTAACTTACGCGAATCGAAAGCCGGTTTTAAAGTTGCACCGGTAGAAGATGAAGCGCTGATGTCAGCTTACTTTATTCCTAAAGCGGCGCCAGAGTCTGTGCCTGCTAACGTGTTAGCCATTGAGAAAGATATTCGTGAAGTTGGCAAGCTAGATATCGTTTATCTTGATAAAGGGGCTGTTGATGGTATCGACACCGGTCATGTGTTTGGTATTTATCGCAATGGTGAAACCATTGTCATCAATAGTGACGGCATGCCGGTATCAACCATTGATCGTAGTGCTTACGACAACTTAAAAGCCAAAATATCTGACGATAATGCTATTACCATGCCTGATATTTTCCATGGCAAGTTAATGGTGTTTAAAGTTTTCGAAAAGACCAGTATGGCGATTATTATTGCCAATGAACGTCCTGTGCGAGTTGACGATAAGTTAGTCACCCCTAAGACGACTGAGTTAAAAGGCGAGTAATCGATAATAAACTGGTCGACTGGCTAGTTGTTTGTGCAGTATCCGGGCTAGGACCCGCCCGGATTCAACAATTATTAACTCAAATGGATGTTGAGGAATTACGGCAACGTTTAGAGTTTGAAAAGCAGTCTTTGCCATTATCGGCAAAGCTGCTGTCTCAATGCCAAATTGATTTTGATAAAGTTGATTTGGCCATTGAGTGGCTTAATCTATCCCCGCAACATCACATTGTTACTTTGTCAGACCCTGACTATCCCGCATTACTGCAACAAATATCAGATCCTCCCGGAGTGTTATTTATTAAAGGCCAACTCGAAGCCTTGCTACGACCTTCAATTGGCATGGTGGGGAGTCGCAATGCATCCGTTGGTGGTTTGAATATGGCAAAGGCGTTAGCCACAGAGATGGTTCAGATGGGCTTTTCAATAACCAGCGGTATGGCGGCTGGGATTGATGGTGCAGCCCATAAAGGAGCAGTAGACAGTAATGGCGTAACCCTTGCGGTATTAGGTACTGGTGTTGAATGTATTTACCCTAAACGCCATAGCAATTTGTATCACCAAATCCAGCATCAAGGTTGTGTACTGAGTGAGTTTTGGCCGCAGGTTGGCCCCTATGCAGGTAACTTTCCTCGGCGAAATCGCATTATTAGTGGTTTATCACTGGGCACGATTGTTGTGGAGGCAACGCGCAAAAGTGGCTCGTTGATCAGTGCGCGCTTGGCGATGGAGCAAAATCGAGAAGTGTTTGCAGTGCCCGGCTCGGTGCTCGGTGGCTATAACCAAGGTTGCCATGACTTGTTAAAAAATGGCGCTAAATTGGTAGAATGTGCAACAGATGTTGTTGAAGAATTGTCCGCATTGACGCAGTTTCACCTTGAAAATGTCGCTAATCGTCACCATATAGCAGATAATACAACAAATTTGCCATTTTCTGCGCTGTTAGCTAGTGTAGGTTATGAGGCTACTAGTTTAGATGCAGTAGTCGAGCATAGTGGAAAGTCGATAGATCTGGTGTTAGTTGAAATGCTTGAACTTGAATTACAGGGCCAGGTGGCACAAGTGCCTGGTGGTTACGTCAGATTAGAGAGGAGATAACCATGTTTGATATCCTCATGTACCTTTTTGAAAACTATGTTCATAGCGAAGTAGAGCTATTAGTTGACGAAGATGAGCTTACCAAAGAGTTAACCCGAGCAGGTTTTCATCAAGCAGATATTTTGAAAGCCCTGTCTTGGCTAGAAAGATTGGCTGATTTACAAGAAGGTGATAAACCTTACTTGTGCAATCATGCCCAGCAGTCATTCCGTATTTATACCAAAGATGAAATGGATAAATTGGATGTTGAGTGCCGTGGGTTTTTATTGTTTCTTGAACAAATCCAAGTGCTCAGTGTTGAAACCCGTGAAATGGTCATCGAACGGGTGATGGCGCTAGATGAAACCACCCTAATCTTGGAAGATTTAAAGTGGGTGGTGTTGATGGTGTTATTTAATGTACCAGGCAACGAGTCTGCTTATGAGCAAATGGAAGATCTTATTTTTGAACAGCCTGATGGGCGGTTACATTCTTAAGTCTTTAAACCTATTGTCATGAGTTAACTAAATAAGGAGGCTAGGCCTCCTTTTTTGATCGTCAGCTTGGCTATTTTGTCATCCCTGTGTAACCTGAATAGGGTGACACCTTTATGTAATATTGAGAGTAAAATGTCTAAAATCGATCAGCAATTGTTTACTGTGCACGAGCATGCTTTGGAGAAAGAGTTTGAACTCTGCCCAAAGTGTGGCTGTGAGTTGTCAGTTAAAAATAGTAAACATGGTGGATTCATAGGCTGTAATAATTATCCTACTTGTGACTTTACGCGGCCTCTAGTTCAACATGAGTCCATTGAAACTCAAGTGATAGAAGGCTCTGAATGCCCAGAGTGTGGCAATGAGCTGGCAGTTAAGTCTGGCCGTTTTGGTATTTTTATTGGCTGTACTCACTATCCTGAATGTACTCACATTGAAAAACACGATCACGATGAAAATGCAGAGGTTATCAACTGCCCCCATTGTAAAAAAGGCCATTTAGAATCTCGTACCAGTCGCTTTGGTAAAACCTTTTTTGCCTGTAATACTTACCCTAAATGTAAGTACTTAGTGAATTTTCCGCCCCATAATGAATCTTGCCCTGAATGTAATTTTGGTATTTTAGTTGAGCGTAAGGGCGCAGCTGGAAGCCGTTTAGAATGCCCGCAGAAATCATGTAAATATAAGCGTCCAATATAACTTTTTTGACTCTATTCGCCTTATATCAGTATTTGTTCATATCCTTATTGTCTGTATAATTTATCGATAATTTATAAGATTAAAGGGTATTTCATGCAATTGTTGCATCCAACAGATGTTACTGAAGTGTTTGAGCAAGGAGAGGTGTTTGCTTATCCCACTGAAGCCGTTTATGGCCTTGGCTGCGATCCTGATAACCTATCAGCTATTCAAAAGTTACTTGAAATCAAACAACGTCCTTGGCAAAAGGGCGTTATCCTAGTTGCCAGCGACTATAAACAACTGCAGCCCTATATTGATGAATCACAACTCACAGAGGCACAACTTGCCTTTGCCTTTAGTAAGTGGCCTGGGCCTTTTACCTTTGTGATGCCAATTAAGTCAGAGGTTAGCCAATTATTATGTGGCGAGTTTGATTCCATTGCGGTGCGAGTTTCGGCTCATCCAGTGGTAAAAGCATTATGTGACGCCACTAATAAAGCCATTGTTTCAACTAGTGCTAATTTAGCCGGTCATGCGCCCGCACTGACCATAGCAGAAATTCAAGATACTTTTTCCACTACTGTTGCGGCTGTGATAACTGGTGATCTTGGTGCTCAGCGCCAGCCTTCAACCATTATCGATGCTCGTAGCGGCAAAATATTACGTAACGGACAGTAATTTAATAAAAATAATCGAATAAACAATAAGGAATTTGATATGGCAATGCCTGATGCCGCAGTCGTAAAGCAGTACCTGTTATCCCTACAAGCCAATATCTGTGCTGGTTTAGAAGCATTAGATGGAAAGGCCAGCTTTCAAGCGGAATCGTGGGAGCGCGCCGAAGGTGGTGGTGGCACCAGCAAGGTGATGACCGCAGGCCATGTATTTGAACAAGCTGGTGTTAACTTCTCCCATGTGATGGGCGCAGCAATGCCGGCATCAGCCACCGCGCATCGTCCAGAGCTAGCTGGACGTAGCTTTGAAGCTATGGGCGTGTCATTGGTTATCCATCCTAAAAATCCTTTTATTCCTACAACTCATGCGAATGTGCGCTTTTTTATTGCCCATAAAGATGGCGCTGATCCCGTATGGTGGTTTGGTGGCGGGTTTGATTTAACTCCTTACTATCCATTTGAAGAAGATGTGGTTTCATGGCATCAAACCTCGGCCGATATTTGCGCCCCATTTGGTGATGAGGTTTATCCCAAATATAAAAAGTGGTGTGATGAATACTTCTTTTTGCCTCATCGTAATGAAACCCGTGGGGTCGGTGGATTATTCTTTGATGATCTCAATGAGCCTGGTTTTGATAAGAGTTTTGAGTTTATGCAAGCCGTGGGTAATGGTTTCTTAACGGCTTATTCGCCGATTGTTGAGCGTAATAAAGATCTTGAATATAACGATGATGAGCGCCAGTTCCAACTGTACCGTCGAGGCCGTTATGTTGAGTTTAATTTGGTTTATGACCGTGGCACTTTATTTGGCTTACAAACCGGTGGTCGCACTGAGTCTATTTTGATGTCTATGCCGCCCTTGGTTCGCTGGGAGTATGGCTTTACCCCAGAAGAAGGCTCCCAAGAGGCGGAGCTATACGAGCGCTACCTTAAACCACAAGATTGGTTGAAGCTGGAAAGCTAGCTTTAAATGAGTCGGTATAATTTAGTCGACAGATTGGTGGGGCGGAATCGATTCTAATGTCTATGCTTCATCATTAGTTCGCTGGGAATATGGCTTTACCCCAGAAGAAGGCTCCCAAGAGGCGGAGCTATACGAGCGCTACCTTAAACCACAAGATTGGTTGAAGCTCGAAAGCTAATCTTTATTACGCATATTATTGGCAAGCTGCGAAATGGCCTGAAATATCACTTGTTGATGTTCAGGCTTTTTTATTGCCTCAGCAATGGCTTGCTCCATACAGGTTAACCATTGATCAACCATCGTTTGGTCAATATCAAACGGCATATGCCGTGCCCGTAATGCCGGGTGGCCATACTTTTGCTGATAAAGCTGTGGGCCACCTAACCAGCCACTTAAAAACTCAAATAACTTTTGTTGTGAATCTTTAATTGGAGCGCGATGAATAGCTAGTAGCGGCTGTGTGTCTTCACGGCTTTGCATCTGCTGGTAAAAGTTTTGGGCAATTAAGCGAATGGTCTTCTCGCCACCAATTAAATCATAGGCATTGGACTGATTTGGATCTCGGTCATCAGGTTGCGCCTTATTGCTAAAAAGTTTTTTTAACCAATTCATGGTATCGACACTGAGTACAAGTAATGAAAGTGGCTTGATTATAACGATTAATCCCGTTTATATCTCTCGCTTTACTAAGCCATAAACATATTTTGTTAATGTTTTGCTAAATTTATCTGTTGTGATGTCAGATGCTTATCGGATAACTTAGGCGTTCTAATAACAATAATAACGAGGACCGAGATCATGGCCAAGATGGCACCAAGATTAATTGTAATTGCGATTTCAACAGCCCTGCTTGGCTGTAACTCAGCCCAGCAAGACCCTAAAGTTAGTATTAATAAAAATCCCTACCCAAGTACTTACCAAGTGATGCCAAGAACATCGACCTTGCTGATTAACGCTACTGTGCTAACAGGTACAGGTGAAAGAATCGACGGCGCTGATGTCCTAATGATGGATGGCAAAATTAATGCGGTTGGCAGGCAATTAAGTCAAGACAATGTCACTGTGATTGATGCTAGCGGTAAATGGATAACCCCAGGTATTGTAGATGTTCACTCCCACCTTGGCGTGTATCCAAGCCCTAGCGCAGATGCCCATGGCGATGGCAACGAAGTGACCTCTCCCAATACCGCTGAAGTGTGGGCAGAGCATAGCGTATGGCCGCAAGATCCGGGGTTTAATCGTGCCCGTGAAGGTGGTATCACCACTTTACAAATCTTACCTGGCTCTGCCAATTTAATTGGTGGTCGCGGGGTGACCTTAAAAAACATCCCAGCAACCACCATGCAAGGCATGAAGTTCCCCCAAGCCCCTTATGGATTGAAAATGGCCTGTGGTGAAAACCCTAAAGGTGCCTATGGCAGAAAGCGTAAAGAAGCGCCCATGACCCGAATGGGTAATATGGCGGGTTATCGTCAAGCTTTCATTGAGGCCACTGAGTACAAGCGAGCTTGGGATAAATATGATGCGGATTATGCTGCTGGTTTAAACCCATCAGCGCCAGAGCGAGATCTTACCAAAGACACTTTACGCGGCGTGTTAGAGGGTGACATTTTAATTCATAACCATTGTTATAAAGCGGAAGAAATGGCGATGATGGTGGATTTAGGCAAAGAGTTTAACTATCACTCCGGTACATTCCACCATGCAATTGAAGGTTATAAAATAGCTGAGTTGTTAGCTGAAAATGGTAACTGCGCCGCAATGTGGCCTGATTGGTGGGGCTTTAAAATGGAAGCCTATGACATGGTGGTTGAAAATGCAGCCATCGTAGATGCGGTTAACAACTCCTGCGCTGTGGTGCATTCCGACTCTAGCGTGACCATTCAGCGCCTTAACCAAGAAACCGCCAAAATTATGCATAGTGCTAATCAAAACGGTTTTGATCTAAAAGAAGAACACGTTATTGGTTGGATCACCTCGAATGCGGCCAAGTCATTAGGTATTGCAGATAAAACCGGTTCCCTTGAAGTGGGTAAAAACGCCGATGTGGTAATTTGGAATAGCAATCCATTTAGTGTGTATGCCAAAGCTGAGCAAGTGTTTATCGATGGCGCCAAAGTGTTTGATCATCAAGACGATGCTTACCGCGCTAAAAGTGATTTCATGCTAGGTCAACAATAAGGAGCAATACAATGAAAAAGTTTAACCAATCACTGGTCGTTGGCGCTATGCTCGCGAGTTTGACCCCAATCATCGCGTCTGCTGCAACCACGGCAATTACTAATGTTAAGGTATATACCTCAACTGAACAGGGCGTACTTGATAGTGCTACGGTTGTCATTGAAGATGGCCACATCATCGCTGTAAATGCCAAGCAATCAAATGACTCAGCAGTTATTGCGGATAATATTATTGATGCAAAAGGCAGTGTATTAACCCCAGGCTTTATTGGCTCAATGAACTACTTAGGTTTGGTGGAAATCGGTCAAGAAAAAATAACCCGTGATGTTAATGCTAAAGACGCTGATATCAGCTTCGACCCAAGCTTAGCCTTTAACCCTAAAAGTAGCGCAATTGCCTTTGCCCGCAAAGGCGGCATTAGCCGCAATATCGTGGTACCAGGTGGTGGAGAATCAATTTTTTCAGGCCAAGCTATTGAAGTCGAGCTAACAGGACACTGGGATAGTGTGGTCGCAACTGAAAAAGCCGTATTGGTGCAGTTAGGCGCAGTGCATGAAGGCTCACGTATTATCGGTATGCAACAACTGATTAATAAACTTGAAGCAAGACAAACAGCTTTAGCTGCGGATAAACAAGCTGATGCTAAAAAAGCCGATGCGACAAAACCGCCAAGCAAAGAAGAGTTACTACTGAATGCTGTACTTGCAGGTGATATCACTATGGTGGTTGATGTCGACAGAGCCAGTGACATCTTGCAACTAATTAACTTAAAAGCTCGCTTTAACCTCGATTTGGTATTACTTAAAGCTGCCGATGCTATTGTGGTTGCAGAGCAATTGGCCGCCGCAAACATACCTGTGGTGATGGACGCGATGCGCAATTTACCTGAAAGTTTTGACTCTTTACATAATTCACTGGATAACGCCGGAAAATTAAGTAAAGCTGGGGTCAAAGTGATACTGGCGACACCGGGTGATGCCCATGGCATTTATGGTTTACGTTACGCAGCAGGTAATGCGGTTGCCAATGGCATGGATTATAATCAAGCCATGGCGTCAATAACCGCTAATGTTGCTGATATCTTCCATCTAGATGCTGGTCGCATTGCCACAGGAAAACCTGCAGATATGGTGCTTTGGAGCGGTGATCCATTTGAGTACAGTAGTGCGATTCAAACAATGTGGATTAACGGTGAAGTGCAAAACATGCAAAGTCGCCAAGATGAACTACGCGACCGCTATATTCAGAAGTCGACTATGCCACAAGCTTATACTCAATAAGCCATGCTCATAAGTTGAATTAATAATTAGGGAATAGAGAAAGTTAATGACCGATAAGTATGCAGTATTTGGCAATCCAATTGCACAAAGTAAATCGCCATTCATTCATACTGAGTTTGCGCGTCAAACTGGACAGGACATTAGCTATCAAGCAATTCTTGCACCTGTGGATCAGTTTTCTCAGTCCCTAATGGCTTTTTTCAATGACGGTGGCAAAGGCGCCAATGTAACCGCGCCTTTTAAAGAGCAAGCTTATGCCATATGTGATGAGTTAAGTGATCTTGCAAAACTGGCAGGAGCCGTGAATACCCTTATCTATTTAACTGATGGACGCATTCGTGGTGACAATACCGATGGTATTGGCTTAGTAAACGATGTCATGCAGCACTTTGGTGCTTTAAAGGGTAAACGCGTATTGTTAATCGGAGCGGGTGGCGCAGCACGGGGTTGCCTTAAACCATTACTAGAATCACAGGCTCAAGTAACCATATGTAATCGCACCTATGCTAAAGCGCAAACCTTGCAAGCTATTTTCGCTGAGTATGGACGTGTGCAGGCAACTCCCATCGATGAGCTCAATAACAGCTTTGATATTGTGATTAATTCGACTTCAGCCGGATTAGCTGGTGAGTTGATTAAATTACCTGAACAGATCATAGCAAGTCACACCAACTGCTATGACATGTCATATGGTGCTGAGACTACCTTATTTAACCAATGGGCATTAGCAAACGGCGCGCAATCCGTTGCCGATGGTTTGGGAATGCTGGTGGGACAAGCTGCACAAAGCTTTTATATTTGGCGCGGTGTTAAACCGGCTACTCAGGCTATTCATCAAACGCTAAGAGCACAACTTAAATAAACCAATAAAACACCGAGTACTCAAGATGAACCAAAGTGTAATATTTACCGATCTCGTTGAATGGAATACTCAACAACAAACAATGCTGTTTAGTGCTCAAGTGCAAGGCATGAATATCAATTGCATTGTTAGCAAGGAAAAGTTGTTACAGCTAATAAGCAGTGAACAAACTGCAGCTGAACAACCTATGCAAGCAGAACAGGCATTAGCAATATTCGAACGAGTACGTTTTGATCTAGAAGATATAGCCGAAGAGATGATAGAAGCAGAAGAATTTGATCCGCAGGGAAACATTACTATATAAGAGTCTTATCGCTTTACACAATCAATTATAGCCCTACTAGCTATTTCTATCATAACAGTAGGGCACAATTATAATTATCTTGTAGTCTGCAGATCTACTAAGTATTCATTTTTCAATCTGACATAGTTATCAGCTGATTGTGGTAAGAAAGCTATTTCATTATCAGTTAAGGGGCGAACCTGTTTACAAGGGCTTCCTACATAAAGAAAACCACTTTGCAGTACTTTCCCTGGTGGCACTAAAGAACCTGCGCCGATAATCACATCATCCTCAACAATTGCGCCATCCAATAAAATGGCTCCCATGCCAACCAAGACCCGATTACCAACCGTGCAACCGTGCAGCATAGCTTTATGACCAATAGTGACATCATCACCAATGATCAGCGGATTACCCTCAGGCTTTGATGGAGACTTGCGGGTCACATGAAGAACTGAACCATCCTGCACATTACTGCGCTTGCCAATACGAATAATGTTCACGTCACCACGGGCAGCGACCATAGGCCAAATACTCGCATCATGGTCTAGGGCGATATCACCCACTAAAACAGCTGTACTATCTACATAGACATTATCTGCCAATTGAGGATGAATACCTTGATAACAACGAATAGAGCTAAACATATAAAATCCCTGATTTGTTTAATTGCACCCAGTATAAAGCCAAAAAGTCGCTGTTGGGGGCTAAAAATGCATAAAAACTAGCTGATTAGTTTAAAATCCCAGCAAGCAAACAGGTAAAGGCATTTTTATGCATAAAAGCCCTTGCGCTAAATCTTAACTTGCCTATAATGCGCATCCACTGACACGGCGACAGGCCAATAGCCTCAA
>NZ_JAUOQU010000012.1:0-112396 GCF_030547195.1 Shewanella sp. 6_MG-2023
TTGGGATATCGCCAAGTGGTAAGGCACCGGGTTTTGATCTCGGCATCCCCAGGTTCGAATCCTGGTATCCCAGCCATTTTAAAGTAAGTAGACAAGATTATTGGGATATCGCCAAGTGGTAAGGCACCGGGTTTTGATCTCGGCATCCCCAGGTTCGAATCCTGGTATCCCAGCCATCTTAGGCAATGTAGCTCAGCTGGTTAGAGCACAGCATTCATAATGCTGGGGTCGCAGGTTCAAGTCCCGCCATTGCTACCATGTTTAAAGGTAGATTAGTGGGTAACGCTATGCTACTTAGTTAGAAAAGAGCAACAACAGAGTTTGCACTATATATAATTAGTGTATATTCTGAGAAAGATTTGATGCGGGAGTGGTGGAATTGGTAGACACGCCAGATTTAGGTTCTGGTGCCGTAAGGTGTGAGAGTTCAAGTCTCTCTTCCCGTACCATCAAATTTTTTCAATATGTAAACCTTCCTTTATGAAAAGTTATACATAACCAATTTTGGGATATCGCCAAGTGGTAAGGCACCGGGTTTTGATCTCGGCATCCCCAGGTTCGAATCCTGGTATCCCAGCCAAATTTAGCCTCACGGTTAAAGCAAGAGCCCGTCTTATGACGGGCTTTTTGTTGCCTGAAATTTATGATTTATCTTCTTATATTTATCCATTATCACTTATCGATTGAGGCATATGATTATTTTTGTATGATGGATAAGTCATACGTTCCAAATTATTACTTTCTAAATTATTACATTCAGAGTCTGCCCGAAATGCCAATTAATCCAATTACAGAGTCAATGTGGCCTGAAATCTATAAACTCCAATCGCAAGTGTATGTGGATATTGAACCAGAGCCGCTCGAAGTCCTTCGGGATAAATGGCAGCATTCTGCTCACTGCTGTTTTGTCTATCAAAATGAAGAGCAAAAGGTAATGGCTTATCTATTGGCTCATGTTTGGGCTAATGAAACGCCTCCTAAGCTCTATCAGACACTTTCTGAGAAAAAGGAGGGTAATAAATTGTTTCTACATGATTTAGCGGTATCTGCTCTATTAAAAGGCTCAGGAGTCGGTAAGCAAATGGTTGAGCAGTTAAAATTAATTGCTAAGCAATACAATTACTCACAAATACAACTTGTGGCAATACAAGGCTCAGTCCCTTTTTGGCAAAAAATGGGCTTTGAGATTGATCATGAGCAGGCGGCTAACGCAAGTTATGGCCCTGATGCTAAGATTATGAAGCAAGTGCTTTAATCTGTTTTACTTTCTAAGCCTTAAGCAAATAAAAAAATACGGCCAATTGGCCGTATTGTTAACTGATAAAAATTAATTAATCATTTATCGCTTACTTCTGTCTAGCTGGGTAAGAAGTCGATCGCCCAAATGGTTGTCATTGTTGCAACATCTTCTACTGGGAAGGTGATTGAACGTAACACAACCTTTAGTTGGCGCTCTAATTTGGCATTGTTAAGCTGGCTTGATTGAATATCAACCCGACTAATGCTGCCATTAGGCAGGATCTCAATCTCAAACATGACTTTACCTTTGAGGAAAGGGTCTTTACGCAGAGCTCGATTATACAAGGCATATAAACGTGCTTTGTTCGCCTCAAGTGTGCGGCGTAATGCTGCCTCTGAACGTTGGCTTCCCGCAGAAGCCAGTTGCTCTTCCTCGGCAATTGCCCCTTGAGTAGCTAACACCTCCTCTTCTGCCAACCTAATTTGTTGGGTGTTTTTAGTGCTTAAAGCATCTGACACAACGGTTTGATTGACGGTAGAGGTGGTTAAACTCTCACTTTGGGTATTGGCCGAAGCTGCTAACATCTTACGTTTGACTTTCACTTCTTGCGCCTGCGTTTGTTCAAGGGCACTTTGAGATGCCGGCTTGATATCAAACGCTTCACGCATTGAAAAAAGCTCATCTTTCATGGCTGCTAGCCCTGAAGTTTGTGCTTTTTCTTTTGCGGCCTCACGGGTCATTGTCGGCTGTACTATTGGCTTTTCAACAGGTTTATCGATAGGCTTCTCTTCAACCTTTTCCGGTTCTTTTTCAAGTTCTGGCTCAGGTTCAGGAATAACTTCTGGCTTTTCAGGCACTGGAAGTTGTTTTTCTTTAAGCATTATTTTCGCTAACTGCGGTGGTAATTGCTCTTTAACTTCTCTTGGCACTTCAACTTGCTCAAGTAAAGGCACACCGATGCCGAACACAGCGTAAATGACCAGTAGTAACACTAAGATCTGTTTAAATAACCTATCTTGTTTACTGGGCTTAAATAAATCACCTATGTCGTTAAAGCTATTACCATTTGGGCTACTGCCATTAAACGAATGGGATAAGCTTGCTGCTGTCATGCTAACTCTCCTCAGCCGTTTTACTGGCTTGGCGTTCCACGGCTAATGACATATTTCTATATCCCGTTTCAGCACAAGCAGCCATAATTTGCTTTAACGCCATATAAGGTGTGCTGCTATCGCCAATAATGGTGACGGCACGGCCTTTTTCCTTTTCTGACTCTGTTAACTCAGTACGTTTACTCGCTTGGTATGTAAGCTCAGTAGTCATCGCTTCGATAAACTCAAGGTTTTCTTGTTCACTGAAGTTAGGCTTATCAGCACTATTTTGCCAAACAGCTCGCTCTTGGATAAGCACTGTATCTTTAAGTACTGTGATAACCAGGTTTTCAACTGGCAGTTCTTCAGCAATAGAGACAGGTAACTTTATCTTTTCGATATTTTGTAGAACGCGTACTTCAGATTGATTCACAATCAAGAAGAATACCAAAATCGTAAAGATATCCATCAAGGCAACTAAGTTAAGTTTGCCACCTGATTTAAAGCGCTTATGGTGCTTAGCAAGTCGTTTAGCTCTGGGTGATTGCTTCATGATTTGCCTCCTGTGGTTTCACTTACTTGTGTTTCAGCAAGTGATTCTTCAGGTGCATCGCCTAATGAGATAAGCGGAAACAGTTCAGCATCGACTAGATTAGCCGCAACCACTGCTTTGTATGAACGCACGGTATCCATTGCAGTCACAATGGTCTGATAATCGATATTAGATTCAAGCAAAAGCACTATGTCATTTTTATCGATTTCTTGTTGTTGAAAAGTCAGTTTAAGGTCTTGTAAGTACACAGACAAAGCCTTGAAATCATAACCTTGTTCTGTTGTTTCAAAACGTTTAAGTAATATGCCCGCAGGGTAGTTGAGCTCAAGACTTTGCTGAGTAATGACCAGTTCCAATACTTTAGGTTCTTGATCATCTTCAGCTTGTTGAGATTCTGACATAACAGGCAATTGCAGATTTAGTATCCGTACTTGTGAAAATACCAAACTCAGTAATAACACAGGCACGAGCACGATCATCAAATTCATAAATGAAGTGATATCGAGTTCTGCATCTTCGGTATTAGGGCGACGACGGCGTCTCATAATTATTAGCCTCGGTCCGAATCCGCTTGCTTAGAAAATGACAGTGAATTAAGTAATTTAATGCCAGCCATTTCAATTGAATCAACAATAGTCGCAGTTTTAGTTTGCAGTGTTGAGTGAAATAGAATTAGCGGAATAGCGGTAATAAGACCAAATGCAGTGGTGTTCATTGCAACAGAAATACTGGAAGACAGCAGGTTAGCTTTTTCAGCTGGATCTGCACTGGCTACCGCAGAGAACGCTGCAATCAGCCCCATAATGGTACCCAGTAGACCAAGTAGCGTAGCAATATTGGCTAAGGTAGCAATAAATGGCGTGCGCTTTTCAAGTCTCAACATGTACTCCATGATGGTTTCTTCCATGGCGTATTCCACATCTTCACGGCGATTAGCTTGTGAAATTCTGACGATACCAGATTGCAATACATCAAATACAGGGGCTTTATTATTTTGCGCATGTTGACTGATTGTCGCGACATCACCGCTTTTAAGTGCTTCTTTGATTAACGAGAATGCTTTTTGGTTAGTGCGATGAGCTGAACTGAGATATAACCAGCGTTCGATAGTGATGGCCAAACCGACGACTAATACTAGGGCGATAGGGTATATGAACGGGCCACCATTTTGTAAAAATGCAATAATATGGTCGGTAAAACTCATGATATTTTCCTTTTTATAGAGTCGAACGAAGTTGTTTTTGACTCGTCCTAAATGTAGTTATTTTTTGTTACTGCTTTGGGTTAAACTTTTATCTTGGTGAATACACCCTTTATTGTTTTGATGAAGTATTCACACTGAAATCACGTACCTCTTGTTGGAACTTTTTAGGGTTAATCGGTTTGAATTGCGGCAAGATGATTTGCATATTGTTATCTTGTATTGCTACAGGGTTGGTAATTCCTTGCCAAGGCATGATGTAAAGCACTTTGGGTTGCTCTTGCGTGCCGGTCACTTTACTTTCAATTAATACGGGTTTGTTTGCTGTGCTGACGGTTTCAGCGGCATTAAGCTGGCCAATGCTAATGACTGATAGCAGCAAGAGTGTCATAACAGCAATAACAGCTGCGTTAACGCGGTATGTTGTCATCGGGGTTAATGAACTAACCATCTTATCCTTCTCCTTGTTGCAAATTGAGCCCAGCGCGCTGAATTTTTATTTCAACGCCAGCCAACCATCGCTGGGCTTGACCATCATCAGGTTTTAGCAATAAATAGGATTGATAATAACGTCTAGAATCCAATAGTTTTCCTCGGTATAGCTCGAGCAAAATAGCGAGGTTAACTTGTGCTTCTGGATAATTAGGCCAAATAGATAATGCGGTTAAATAATCTTTTTCTGCCTGTTCAAATTGACCTTGCTTTCTTGCTACAAGGGCCTTCAACTGAAAGGCGTAAGGGTTTTTATCGTTAACGGCAATGGCTTGATCTAACAAAGATTCAGCCTGACTAAAGTCACTTTTATTAATGGCGATTAAGGCTTTGTTTACTAATGCACCTGATAGGGTTGGCTGCGCCAAGAGTACCTGATCAAATAATGCATCAGCTTGATCAAATTGCTGTTGTTTCATCAGAGCAAGTGCATCTTGATACTGAGTTAACACCGTACTGGGTACATTGGCTAAACGTTGCTGTGCTTGCTCAGCATATAAGTTGTAATTGTTGGCTGTTAAGTCATTTAAAGCGCCATTACTTGCCGTTTGCTTGTTCGAGCTGTTCCCTACAGAGCCATTTGCCACAGAGCTAGCATTGCCATCATCTGTGTTGACCATATCCACCATACTGCTATCTAGGGCATCAATACCGTTAGCTTCGGCGTTTTCACTCGCTTGATCATTCGTCATCGTTGAGCATGCAGACAAGATCATTAGGCTGAAACCCAGTAATAACTTGATGGTGACATGAGCTGAGGAAAGTGTGTTATTCACTTTATTATTCACTCGCCTGTTTACTCTCTTACTTAAAGGTTTAGTGAATTGATTCAACGACATCATGTGTCACCTCCTGTTTGTTATATAACGCAGGTGACAGCTCAGTTAAGGTTGCGAAGCTTTTGCCAATCCATTGGTCATAGATATTTTGCCAAGCCCGCTCAGTGTTACTGATATGAATTTCAATAGCCTTTTCCTCAAATGGATAGGCGAGCTCTTCAAGCAATATTTCGTACTCTTCCAGCGCTAATTCATCTAGGTCACTAGGGCGCTCAGAGTCCATAACATCAGCCGCTAACTGGCGATACATTTCAGCTAAGTTAAAGGTCGCTTGCGGCACATATTGTGCTCGTTGAAAGTCCAACACTTGCTGGTAATAACCAATAGCTTGTTTCATCGCGTCTTGTTTACGCTTCAAGGTTTTATTTAATGGCGCGGTTAGCTTAATCGCGATAAATGTTTGCTGGTGTGCTTGGGCTAATTCAGAAGCTGCAATTGAGGCAATTTCAATTTCTCGCCCAGCAAAGGTATTCGCTTTAGCTTGCTGCTTAGCGTGGAAGGTTAATATCTGGCGATACCAGTAATATTCCTTGTTGGGCTCGTTAGAAACTTGATAAAACTCGCTCATTTTAAGGCGTACTTCTTGTGCTACATCAAAAGGCTCAGGGTAATCTTTAGCGTATGTTCGATAGGTTAAGCGGGCTTTTTCGGTTTCGCCTGCTTTGAGGTAGTACTCCGCAGCAGTATATTGCGCCTCACGCTTTAGCGCTCCTTTGGGTTCATTGGCAACAATAATCAACAGTTGCTCAGCAGCCAATTCCCATTGTTCTAATGCTTCATATGACTGAGCAAGTTTTGCTGGGATTGATGCACTGAAGTGATGTTTAGGGTAACGCTTTTGAAATGGCACCAATACCGTAATAGCTTGTTGCCATTGCTGTTGCGAAAGCAAGATATTCGCCGCTTCAAACTCGCCACTGACTGCATATTTTGATTCAGGCACAGCTTTGCTAATCCGTAATAAATCGACAACAGCAAGTTGCGGATTGTCGTTCTTGTTAGCCTGTGCTTGGAAGTAAATGCTTGATGCTAATAAATCGCGCATTTCAACTCGTGATGTCGCTTGCTGCGCTGTCGGTGTTTGACTGACACTTAAATATTTTAACGCCAGATTATAAGATTGCTCAGCAAGGGCATATTGGCTTTGCTGATATAACCCGTGAGCATATAACTGAGTCACAAGTTGTACTTGTTTTAATTGAGTTTTAGGCAGCTGTTTACCGTGCTCTACTGGATTGATAACACTTGATTTATCTAGGGCGATATAAGCCTGAGGTTTTTGTACACTGGCTAATTCATCAGGTGTTTGTCGCGCTACTACCGCTATTTGTTCTGCACTTTTCTCAGAGGGTTGATTAATGACACCGTGAGTCACTAATACAAATTCGCTGAACTGGGCTAAATCCAGGTAATTTTTCGATGCAAATGAATATTGGGCGCCGTGAGTTGCAAGCTCTAGAGCGCGTTTATCATCTGGATAGTTGGCGATAAACTGTTTATCTAAGGCGACCCTCTCTTGGACAACGACCTGAGTGCTATCCAAATTTGCATTAGCTTGATTTTGCAGCGGCGTTAGGATTTCTCGAATTGTGATTGTGGTTGCATAAGCAGCCTGCTTTTTGAGGGCTATCTGCTCTTGGTTTAGCTGCTTATTTGGTTGGCTTAAGTGATCAGCTTGTTGGTTTGGCTGGTCTGCTTGAACCGAATCATCAATAGAACTGATTTCACCATAAGCGATAGTTTTATAACTGTTAAGTGCTTGTCTAAATTGCTTGGCTTCAAAATTAGCATCAGCAAACAGGTATTCATCAGTGTGAATATCTTTGCTGAGTAAGCTGCTTGCCTGTGGCAATTTTGCGAGTTGTAAGTAAGTACTTAATGCATTTGCAGCCGCTTTAAAAGCGCTTACTCGGCCAATGCCTGCAGGCTGATTTTGCGCGTTGGCGTAAACTCTGCGGCTATGCTCATCACTAAATGCCAGTAAATGAGGCAGTAACTCTTGTTGATGCTTTGCACTTGCTTGACTCCAAAAAGTGCTATTTAACCCGTACTGGTTAATATAATCATTTTTGAGTTTATGCATTGAAGCAAATTTACCTTGGCGCTGATAAAGCTCAAGTAAAGCCAATGAGTAACGAGCAGACCAAATGTTATCTTGTGCCAAATCGATATAGGCTTGATAGGCCAGCTCTGCATCATGTTGCAGCTCTTGTTTCAGTAAGAATTTTGCTAAGTTATCAAATAGAACATGTTGATAAATAGGTAAGTAACGCGTGTCTTGTTTTGATGTCACCAGTGCAACTAAGGATACGGATTGTTGCTGCTGACTGAGTGAAATACTTAAAACTCGCTGCGCATCAATTGCTAGGTTTTGCTCGCGACTGCTCAAACTGGCAAAACTGAAATCCGTTGCGGTTAACTCATTTTGCTTTGGTTTATGGTTAGCTAAAATCGTATCGAACACGGCTAAAAAGGTACTATCAGCCTCAGGTAAGCGATTCAGTTTAAACAGTGACCAGCCAGACATATAAATGCTGTTGAGTAAATATTTATCATTGTTATCAGCTGATTGAACCTGTTTATAAGCGCTTATCGCAGCAGGGTAATCTTGCAAGTTGTAATAGATTTCGCCGCGCCTAAAGTTAAGCTCCGCTAAATATTGAGTGTTAGGGTAGCGGGATAATAACGATTCCATCTCGATTAAGCTTTCATCTAGCTGGCCTTGCAAATCTAGCGCTTTTGCCAGTTGATACTGCAGATGCTCGTTATCAGCGCGATTAGGGTAGCGCTGTAATAGTGTTTGATACTCAGCGATTAATTTTACTAGCTGTTGATCGTTTTGCTTGAATTGTTGCAAAGCTTTTTGCTCTGCAGCTAACGGGTTAACCCCTGTATCTTCATCAAGAACTGTGGTTTCAAGCTCACCAAACATTTGCTCTTCAAGATTTTCAGTCTTAATTTGAACCAGACGATATTCAACGTGTGTTCTGACTTCTGGGTTGGGTTCTAATGTCAGTAATTGCTGATAAATTTGCGCAAGTTTTTGGCTTCGCTGCGCTTTTGTCAGAGCAAGTGAGTCCAATGAAACTTGGGGTTGTTGTTTGGCTAAATCAGTTAATGTCGCTCTTTTGGGATTGTTATTAGCTTGAGTATCTAGGGTGCTTTTACAACCGCTGACGCCAGCAATGATCATGCAGCTAACGAGTAGAGATAGCGTTGGTTTTGATGGGGTCATTATAATTTCTCCCCATTTATAACAGGTTGGGACATTTGCTCTAATACAGCCGCCATTTCATGGCGAGAGGCCAGTAATAACTGTTCAAGCTGAATTTGTTGCTCAGAAACAAAGGCTGAGATTTTTTGTTGAATTTGAGCTTTGGTTGAGGATTCAAGTGCTGCGATATTTTGAATTGTTGTAACCAGTCTCGTTTCTGCTTGAGCTTGGCGCTGCTCAAACGCAGTGGTTTGTTGCTGAGAATTGGCTAACTGAGCAAAGCGTTGTTGCTGCAGACTTACCAGTACGAGTTGTTGGTCGACTTGTTTAAGTAATTTTTTATGTTGCCATAACCTTTGAGGAAATTGCTGTTGCAACTCCCAGTTAAGGACTGCTTTAACGCGGTTTAGTCTTTGTTGATACTCTTCAGTGCTGCGCTGACCACGAATAGCCTTGATAACGTTTTCACTTTCATTGACGCGTTTAAGCCATGCTTGCTCTGCGTCATTGGCAAAAATATCTGCGTTTTCTTGTGCCTCAGCCTCAGTAATCATTTGTGCTAACAGCTGCTTTTGATTGGTTAACTGCTGAATCAATTCAGGATACTGGGTTTGGCTTTGCTGTTCGATGATGCGAGCTTGACGCTGTTTATTGAGTGTTAAGCTCTCTTTTATCCAGGCATTTTTTTGCTGCTGACGGTCAATATTGCTCGTTAACAGTGATAACTCAGATAAGGTATCGATATCGTGTTTCAGCTCTGGATTTTCTAAGGCTTTTTGCAGCCATTGACCATTAGCTCCCGTTTGAGCGTTTACATTACTGTTGAACAATAATGGCGTTAATTCTGTTTGCTTAATATCGGTATGAAAGCGTGCTAAGTCAGCTAATTGTTCAACATAGAGTTGCTCGGCTTGTTGATAGCTATATAGGCTCTCAGAAAGTGTGTTTTGCTGTTTGATTTGAGCAGAAATGAGTAATGCTGATTGCCAACCGAGCTGGGAGTATTGATAGTCACGTTTTAATAAATCAAGCAATGCCAGTGAAGTGTCATATCGCTTGATCTGCTGAGCTGAGAAGGCAAATAGAAATAGTGCAGACTCAGTGTAATGACTGTGCTCAGGAAAATCTTGTAATTGATCGAATGCTGCTTGGTATAGACCTTGTTTAACATACAGTTGGGCTAACAATAATTGAGCATAATCATTAATGGCTTGCTGCTGGATTTGTTTGTCTGCCTTTAATTCATCAGCTGTCATTATGCTTATGTCAGTGATTTCTTTATTAACATTTTTACTAGAAACTTGAGCTCGTTGTTGTGGACTCTTTTCGGTAAATAAGCTTTGCCAGAAATTCGTTTCAGTTGCTGCTAAGTTTATGTTTTTAATGCGTACCAGCAGTGTTTCTGCGCGTTGATAATCCTTTGCTTGCATCAATTGCAGTGCTTGGTTAAGCATGACGTAAGCAGATAATGCTGACTTTGCAGTTAATTCAGTATCTGCTTGGTTTGATCCCGCGGCTGACTCATCAAGTATTTTCGCTGAAGGAGTCACAGATGCAGGCCAATATGCCAATTGATGTAGGATCTGATATTGCTCAGCATATGAAGCAGGCAGTTGAGTGATATTAGCGAGGGTTTGCTGGGCAGCACTGTGTTTACCTTGCTCTATTTGTTGTTCTGACAACTGTAGTAGCGCGATAAGCTTTAGCTCATCAGCAGAGGTGGCAGTTTTATTGCCTTGTTTATCTTCGGTTGGTGGCTCAATACCTGCCAACTTATCGTCTGCTTGTTGTTGAATTAATGCTTGCTCGAACGTGGCCAACGTCTCTGTAGCTTGATGATGTAAACCGATGGATACCTGTAAGCCAGCTTCAAACAAATGGCTTTTTGCGGTATCAGCATCAAAGCGCTGTCTGTTTAGGCTAACTTGGCTTAATGCGGCGTTGTAATCACCTTCAAAATAAAAGTATAAGGCTTGGCGATAAAGTTTATTGCGCAGGTTAGCTTGCTGAGCAAGGGTTAAATTAGTTGCAGTCGTTGCATTAGCAACTTCAGTTGGTTGCTTATTTAGTTCATCAGTTGAGACATCAGTGGGCATATCAGCACTGATAGCTGCAGTTGAAAAACAGCCGCTAACGATAAGCAGTAATATCGCTTTTAGCTGAGGCGTTGCTACTGCATAGCGGCTAAAGTCACGGAAAGCTTGGTTCATATTAACTGGCATAACCGTTATAAAACCCACTCTTCAACTTTCACATCTGCACGATAACTGGATTCATTATCTTCAAGTTTCAATTCCACCATCACGGTTTCATCTGTCTTTTCAAATTGATGAGTCACTGCTCTTTGTACGGTGCGACCTTCTGCATCAACACCGGTAAAAATAGCGGTAAGCTGATGCTGTCCCATTTTCAAATTTCCCATATAGACTTTTTGAATGCCGCCTTTTTCCAGTGCACGACGTTGGCGTTGGGTATATAAAAAACCGGCTACATTTTGCTGATTAATTTTTAGCTCGACACTGTCTAGGGTAAAAAAACGTCCAATATCCACTGACACAAATACAGCTATTTGAGTGCTTGCGGGGAACAATAAGTCTTCTTCAAGAATGAATAAATCACGATTTAATTTAATGACTTGGCTTTTGATGTTTTCAAGATCGCTTGCTACCTGACTCTGACTATCAGCGCTACCATTACCATTAGTCATTGCATTAGCACTCGCGTCACTATTAGTATTGGCTAACGCGGCACTTGGCTGCATCGCGCTCCAGAACACGGTTATAAATAGCCCCAAAGTGAGCCATATTTTAAAATTTGTAGATGACTTAACAGTGTTACCCTGCGCTGTACCTTGTCCAGTACCTTGATCTGTGTTGTTCATATTCCTACCTTGAAAATGGGCTAAATCGCTAACATTACGCAAAATGATTAAAAGTAAACGCTATAAAAAGCGCGGATGACGTTAGCGGAAAAATTGTAAAACGGTTCGTTACCTACGCCACCATCAGCAGTGGGATCTCTAAAGTTGTTGTAGTCGAAGGTGATGTAGTCCCATTGAATACTGGCTTCTGAACGAGTATCTCCAAAAGATAAGCTTTCAGGCATTAAATAAGTGACACCTAGGCCTAAGGTTAAGTCATTAAAGTCACTTAACTCTTTATCGCGGGCTAGGTAGTTTTGTGCATCTTGATAAGGGAATAAGTCACTATAAAATTCAGCTTGAGTTTGCTGGTAGTAACGCACTTTAAATTCAAGTTCTAAGAAGTCACCAATAGGGTGGCGGTATCCGAGTTCGACATCATTAGCATCAATTTCCCAGCTGTCGTTGAAGTAGCGATAATGAAAAAATAACGCCGCGCGATAGGGCAGAAAGTAGCTTGCCGATAATTTGGTTGAAAACGAGTTACGAGTCTCTGGATAGATTTCAGACTGATAGCCAACACCGGATGGGTTAGTTGTATCTATGTAGCGTACCGTACGGTATGGGTTATTGAGGTAACCTTCGTCAGCAATGGCTTCAAAGTTAAGTTGCGCGGTTAAGTTGCGAGTTAAAATTTGACTTATGCCTGCGCGAATACGGTACTGCTGGCTTTGTTCTTCAAATTGGTCATCGCCATTGCGGCGTATTTCATTATCACCATATGACACACCAAGACTTAAATTGGTTAAATCGCCAAAGGTATCTTGAGATACATTAACGCTAAAGGATTGTGCGAGGTAATCGTCTTCATCACTCTGGCGGGCATTAAAGGTCATTAAGGTCTTATCGTTGAGGTATTCGACCCCAACTTGGCCTTCATGGCGCTTTTCGCTATATGGACTTGCTGTACTGAGCACATCTACAGAGGCCGAAGAAATGCTATCGAGGTAGTAGTAGCCAGTAAACGCCAATGATTCTGAGGTCTTTTTTCGAAGCAATACCGAAGGACCGTCAATTTTCATCCCGCCGCCTTCATAGCTGTGATAAAGCACATCAGCGCGATCAGGCTCTAGCACTGCTGCTAGGCTGAGTGGCGAGCAGAGAATTAATCCTGTCAGTGTGGCTGTCTTTAATAAGCACTTGAGCATCTTAGTTACAACCACAGCCACCGCCTCCAGTTCCTTCTGCTCCGCGAGCAGACTCACGGGCCTCCAATACATGCGCTACGTGCATATTGGCAATGGGGTGCCTACCAAATCGCATAATAGGATCGGCAAGGTTTTGGCGTTCATAAGGTTTTACCCAAGGTTCTATGTCTAAACTTGAGCAGCCCGATATTATGAATAGTGACGACAGGGCCGTTATGAGCATGAGCATTTTTTTGATTGGATTCATCATAGGGTTACTCTCTGATCAGCTTTTTAATCGCAGCGGCGTATTTTTTCTCGTAACCGTCTTGATAACCTAAGAACACATATCGCACTTTGCCGTCGCGATCGACAATCACAGTCGTTGGCATGGCTTTTACATCGTAGGTCTGAGATAGGCTGTTTGTTTCGTCAAAAAAGATGTCAAAACTTAAATTAAGATCGGCTAGAAAGTCTTTACCTGCTTGGTTTTCTTGCTCAACATTGACGCCCCAAACGGCAACGCCTAAATCTCGATATTTGTCTTCAAGCTTTTGCAGTACTGGCATCTCTTTTCTACAAGGTCCACACCAAGATGCCCAGAAGTTAATCAGGATGATATTGCCGCGCTGCTCAGAGAGTTTAAGGTTCTCACCTTGCATGTTTTTTAAGGTGAAATCTGGTGCCATATCGCCTTCTGATAACGCATTGGCTTGAATCGATACACTTAAAGTAAATAGGGTAAACAGGGCAATGAACCCACGCTTAAATAACATCATTGATAATCCTTTTTTTCTTACTATTTAATTTTTGTTTAACTCTTTTTCGAGCTAGGTTGTGACCAACGGCTATAGATTAAAAATAAACAGCAATACCGGTAGAAAAGGTTAAATTGTGCGTCGTTTTTGATGAGCCTGTTATTTGAGTGTCAAAGATGTAGTCACTCATCGCCAGATCCCATGCAACCCAGTCATTGAGAAAAACACGGTAGTTAGCGGTTAAGTTCACCGTAAATTGTTCATCACCGGCAAACTCAGTGTTACCACCACCGACTTCAATGGAGAACACACTGTTAAAGACTAAATCTTCACTGAAAAATATTTCACCAGGCAGAAGGTTATAACCAATATTGAGGCCGTAGTAGGTCATTTCGCGCTCTTCATCTGTCAGTAAAGGCGCGGTATTAGCAAGCTTCTCAAAACTGGTATATCCGCCTTCAGCGACTGCATATCTGCCTTTGACATAAAAGTGTTCACTGATGTGATACCCCAGATGTGCACTAATCCAAGGGCTATTTTCAAAGTCCTCAATTGACATCAAGCCACCTTGAATACCGACCTCGAAATTTTCGGTATCCAATACATCATCGAGTACTTCGCGGCGCTCAACATCGGCTTTAACTCCGACGGTATTTGATTGGCTAGCTTCAGCTGAAAGTGCAATGGCGCTATAGCCCATGCCTAAAGTGACGATACTTAGGGTTAAACAAGATTTAATTGCGTTTTTTACCATGGTATTAATGCTTATTTTTGTTGTTATCGCTGTTTTCATCATTGCCTTCATTATTCCCATGCCCATTAGAAAAAGACGCTAAAGCCGACTTTCCAAGATTGAAGTTGTTCATTTTCATCTCTGTCGGTTAAGGCCAACGAGAGTTTATATTCGGCGCGTAAGATAAAGTTACGTGCGAGATGGTATTTAATCCCAGCCGCTGCACTCATTAAGGTGCTTTGACGTGATTCAGAATCCGCGATAACACTGTGAGGCTTAGTGTTGATAATGCCGCCACCTATGCCAATGTAAGGGACCAAGGTAAATTCAGGAAAAGGATGGCTGTAAAGCATGGCTTCAAATAAGTCACTATCAGAAATGCTACCTAAGGCTTTACCTGCAGATATTTCAGCACTAAAAACAGGGGTGAAAACATAGCCTAAGTGCACGTTATAAAAGTTAGCGCCTTCAAGGTCGCCATACATTACGCCCGATTCCCAGTCTCTTTGCATAAAGGCTTCAGTGCCAATGACATGCTGGTTAACCGCTTCACCATGTTGGCTGAGTCCGCGTAAGTCATCTTCATGAAACCAACCTTCAATGCCACGCTTATCACGGACTTTGAGCCAAGATGTTCGTTTGAGTAGTACACTGACCTGTTCATGTTGCTCAACAACATGTACGACGGGATAGCCTGCACTTGGGCCTGAATGAAGCTCAACAAAGGGAACATCAATGGTTAACTGCGCCGCCGAGGATTCAGCGTGAGCAAGGTTGGAGTTCAATAACGTTAAACAGAGTAATGTACCTGCCAACATGAATTTGAATGGGCAGGCGAAATTAAACATAGTTTCCTTTTTGTAACATCATCAGTCCTTGTTTATTGTTGTTTTTATTTGGCTTTTAACTTTGTTGTTATCAAGGTTTTTCTTATCAAGCCGTCTCTTACCAAGGTTGCTCTTATTATGGCGGCTGTTATCAAAAGCCTTTTCGACTAATCTTGAGCGTAAAAAGGAGTGTTGTAATACTGAGCCCCAATATCTATCCATTCGCTTAATAATTTAAGTTCGTCGGCTGTCAGCATATTTTGATGGGTTTCATCATTCATGGTATTAAAAAACCTGCTACTGGCTCTGGCACCATTAGTCGAGATAATTGCTGGTACATTCACTGTGGTTAATACAGGAATTGGATTACCTTCGGCATCGAGTATCAATTCACCATCGGCATCCAGTTGATAAACCACGTTACCATCGGCATCTAGCACTTCGACTAGTTTGTCGATAACGATCCCATCCACTTCTTCTTGTTCGACATCATTAAAAAATAACTCACGATAACTCGTTAGGTGATCGATTTGATCTATTGATGGAGCTGCAATCAATTCAAGCTGACCAGCTGGCACCTGGGCAAGGTTATTATCATCGACATTGCTATGGCACACGGTGCAAGTGTTATCCGCAAGGACCTCTAAGGTGTCTTCGTCTATGGCTAAACGAGGTAAATCCCAAAGGGGCTGAATATGTTCTTCATAGTTGATTTGAATGCGGCAATATGGGGTCCAATTATTAAAACATTCACTGCCATTTGGTGCAGGGGTTGTTAAGTTTTCATAACTCAGATTCATACTCGGGTTTGGCGCTGAGATAGCTGGATTAGTCCAAATATCATCGTAACGTAGGCTCGCCGATAGCTCTGCAATGCCATTGATCATAGCATCGGCCTGCGCCATGGTTTGACCTTGTATTGGAATAATATTGCTGCTGGCATTAGGGTATGCAGAGCCACCAATCGCCCCTGTGTTAATGCTGTCTGCTTGGGCATCATAACGGCCATGAGGTAATTGGCTGTTAGCCGTGTGACAACCCATACATTGCAGGGTTTCACCGGCTTGTAAACTTATCCATTGGCTGTGGCGACCACCAATGCGTTGGCCGTTGCTATCTAAGACACTGATGGCCAATGGCACATTTGCAGGGACTTTAATTTTCACTGAGCCGTCTGGCTGAATTGGGGTGTAGCCAATAATTTCGCGCATTAATTGATTTCGGCTGCGGCCAAAATCGGTATTGGCAATATCACGAACTTCATCTGGTGGCATAGGTACGCCGCGGACGACTTTTAAAAAGCGCGCTGGTAATTCACTGGCTGGGGTTAATGAAGGATCGCTTAATCGACTAATACCGCCTTGATTACTGCTGCTGTCTTGACCATCAAAATCATATACGCTGCGAATGTGAATTGCCGCCGCGAGCTCTTGGTGCAACTGTGGATCAAGTTCATTACCAACCACTTGATCGGCGATAAAGGCTTTAGGTTGCGATGAAGGCTGCATCACTAACGCTTCAGTAATCACTTTACCTTCTTCGCTATTGGCGACTAACTGCTGAGTACCGTCGGCATCGTTAAGTAGCCAAAGCTCATATAAGGGATCGGCAAGTGTTAAGGTTTGATCCAGTAACTGTTCATCAGTTAATTGACCACATGCACGGATTTGTTCTTCAACAACAACCCGACAAAGATCCCAACTCAATAAATAACGTTGGCTGTTATCAGGTAATGGATATAAATGAGTTAAGCGCCCAGAAGGAGATAGCGCGTCTGCGAAGTTAAATTTAAAATCAAAACTGAGCGGTAAATCGCTTATGGCATTGTTAGTTGTGTTGTCGGTTTCGCCCGATACCGCAGTGGCTTGCTGGTTATCAATATACTCATCGATATTGATTGTCACAGGCCTTTTTTGATAACTCATTTCATCCTGTGATGACAGCAGCATTAGTATATTGCCATTTGGTAATTGCTGCGGTTTAACAAACTCAATTTGTTCATCTTGCTCATCGAGAGTCATTTGATGAGAATGCCAGCCGAACATTAATTCATTCTCAGTGCCATCTGGATTCATTTTGTAGAGGTTAATACCATGGTCGCTACCCATGTCATCCCAACGGCTATAGAGGATTTGTCCATCTTGCAATACCAGTGGGTAGAAATCATGACTAAGATTGAAGGTCAGTTGCTCAATACCGCTACCATCATCGTTCATTAAATGGATGTTGAACGTTTCGTTATCGCGGCTTTCATCGAGAGCGGTGTATTGCGGTTTACCTTCATCGAGTAAAATGGCTCGTGATAAGCGCTGGCGGGTTGAGGCAAATATAATCCGTCCATCAGGGAGAAAGGATGCCATCAAGTCATCACCTTGTTCGGCAGTCGTATCACTGTCTATTAATCGGGTCAGTGATTGGTCAGATAATTGGTAACGCCATATATTCCAACTTGGTTGCTCATCTTCGTCGGCATCAGCAATTTCTGGCGCGCGAATAGAGACTAAAAATTGTTGACCATCATCAGAGACTGATAAATCACGAATATCTATGCGTTGGATAGTGTCAGGATCTTCGGTGATTAAATCGGCAAAAAGTTCGGCGGTGATATTGGTAACGGGTGAGTCAGTAAACGCATTTCGTTTTACAAATAATTGTGCGCCAGGATTAAATTGGCTTGGGTTTCTACTTTGAAAACTAGCGGATTCTGGGTTGTCATCACTGGGCTGGGTAATGAGATCGCGCTGAATGTAAACCACAGGGTATTCAACTAAAACAGGATCAGGCTGTTCATCCTTAAGCGCGGTATCCGTGTTACAACCGCTAACAAGAAGAAACGCCATTAATGCTTGATAACTAAAAGCTTTATAGCCTAAAACTTTATTGTCAAAAGTTTTACGGCCTAATCCCTTTAAGCCGAAAAATGGCTTCATTTATTACCCTTAATATATAATTGTTATTATTGTTATCGTTACATAGTTAAAACGTAATAACTCTTGACATTATTGCCGCCTAGTCTCAGTGTTTCAATACTTTTTAATAAAAATTATTTTGCCAAGTAAAAATAAAGTTAACAAAAATAAAAACAACAAGCTTTATGATTCCCGAAATACTTATCATTGTCTGCGTTTTTATAACTCTGCCGCTTAAGGCGTTTGTTGGCTGAAATAACGACAAGGAGACAGTATGAAGAGGCAACTTTGTACGGTGAAAAGTCAACGATTTTCAAATAAATTCAATGTGCTAAGAACGCAATTAAGACTGAATAAAACCCGAGCCTTTTTGCATAAATTAACACTAGGTTCAATAATTGTTTTTGCTCCTTTGTCTCATGCTGGGACGTTAGAGCAAGCAAAGCAGTTACATGATCGTATCGCCGGTGTTCCCGCATCTGAACAAACCCTCAATGATATAGCGCAATTACTCGACGATAGTAAACCGATAGAAGCGGCTTATTTAGCAATGGAAACCCCAGCTTTTTATTCCACGACTTTAAAATTGTTCGCCACCCCCTGGACTAATATCGATCAAGACAGTTTTGCACCACTAAATGATTACAGTGCAACTGTAATTGGTGCGGTACGAGATGACGTTGATTTCAGGCAGGTACTGCAAGCCGATATGGTGTATGTGGGGAAGAACAGCCTTAATTTACCAGCCTATAGCACCAGTAATAACCAACATTACCAATCATTAGAAGATCAGTTTATTGATTTAAAAGATGGCTTGGAGCGAACCAGTCAGTCTAGCTTAAATGGTTTGCCAAGTGATGCTACAGCAGGCGTTCTAACCAGTAGAGCGGCTGCCAAAGCATTCTTTTATTTAGGTACAAACAGAGCCATGGTGCGTTTTACCTTAATGAATCATTTGTGCACTGATTTAGAGCCCCTAAAAGATAATACCCGTTCACCCGATAGAATCCGCCAAGATGTTAGCCGCAGCCCTGGTGGCGATAGTCGCTTATTTATCAATAACTGTTTAGGTTGCCACAGTGGCATGGATCCATTAGCTCAAGCGTTTGCATTTTATCAATATGATTTTAACCTTGAAGCCGATCCGGTTGGTGATAATGGGGCTATTGCTTACAACCAAAGTGGCCAAGTTGATCCCGATACAGGCACCAGGGTGCAAGGTAAATACCATATTAACTCGACCAGTTTCCCTTACGGTTATGTCACTGAAGATGATGAATGGCATAACTATTGGCGTGAGGGGGTTAACCAAAAGCTTGGCTGGGATGAAACCCTTGAAGGTAAAGGCTTTGGTGCTAAGTCATTAGGTGAGGAGTTTGCTAATAGCCAAGCTTTCGCTCAATGCCAAGTAAAGAAAGTATTTAAAACCGTGTGCTTACGAGATGCAGAGTCCAGTGAGGATATTAACCAAATTGCGGCGACCACTGAGTCTTTTCAACAAAACTCATATCAACTTAAGCGTGTATTCGCTGAAGTTGGCAACTACTGCATGGGAGAGTAACGGTGAAATTATCTCAAAAAACCTTATCTAGCCTCTCGGTGCTGAGTTTATGTTTAACCCTCACGGCATGTGGCGGCGGTGACGTAGAAAGTAATCCGCCTCAACAGCAAGAACCAGACTCTGGCGTGTATACCGGTCCTGCACCTGCCACTGAAGACATTCAAAAATATAAAGTCTCATTGTGGGACAATATCTCAACTCAAAATCGCTGTGGAGCCTGTCATACTGAAGGTAATCAAGCGCCATATTTTGCCAGTCGAGAAGACGTTAACGACGCGTATGCTGCGACTAATCCGCTGGTTGATTTAACTGATCCAGCTTCATCTCGCTTAGTTGAAAAAGTGGCTGGTGGCCATAATTGTTGGCTAGACAGCGATAGTGCCTGTGGTGAAACCATGACTTCGTGGATCAAATTGTGGTCAGATGAACGGGTCAGTAGCGCCAATACAATTGAGTTAACTGCGCCAGTCATTCGAGAGCCAGGTTCAAGCAAAAGTTTCCCAGATGACAGTGCGCTATTTAGCCAACATGTTTACCCCATTGTTAGTCAGTACTGCGTTGATTGTCATAACGAAGGAGCGACTTTTGCTCAGTCACCTTTCTTTGCAAGTAACGATATAGCTCAAGCTTACGAGTCGGCTAAAAATGTCATCAACATCGATGAGCCATCTCAGTCTAGATTAGTGGTTCGTTTAGGCAGTGAGTTTCATAACTGTTGGACAAATTGCCAAGAAAATAGCAATGAAATGCTTGCTGCAGTGACAGCGATGAGTGATGCAATTGCTGTCGATGAAATTTCACCAGAAATGGTGGTGTCTAAATCACTACGCTTAACGGATGGTATTACCGCTTCAAGTGGTGGTCGATTTGAAACGGATGTCATTGCCTTATACCAGTTCAAAACTGGCGAGGGTTCTACAGCATACGATACCTCTGGTATCGCGCCAGAAGCGAATTTATCGCTGACGGGTGATGTTGAATGGCTCGGCAGTTGGGGCTTATCTTTTACTAATGGTAAAGCGCAGGCCAGTACCGCCAACAGTAAGAAACTCCATGATTTAATCACCTCTACTGGTGAGTTTTCAGTTGAAGCTTGGGTAACACCAAATAATGTCACCCAAGAAGGGCCTGCAAGAATCGTCACTTATTCAGCAGGTGATGATGCACGTAACTTCACATTAGGCCAGAGCCAATATAACTATGACTTTATGCTGCGCACTGAAGCTTCAAGCACCAATGGCGAACCAGCCTTAAGTTCGCCAGATGCCGATGAAGTGTTGCAAGCGACACTGCAGCATGTGGTATTAACTTATAACGCTACAGAAGGGCGAAAAATTTACGTCAATGGCAACTTAATTGAAGTGGCTGATGAAGATATTGCGCCGTTGGCATCTTGGGATGACAGCTTTGCGTTGATTTTAGGACGAGAGGCTTCAAACCAACATGTCTGGCAGGGTGATATTCGTTTGTTGGCGATTTATAACCGCGTACTAGAGCAAGAACAAATCAGCCAGAACTATGATGTTGGTGTAGGTGAGAAATTCTTCTTGCTGTTCTCGGTAAGTCATTTAATTGATTTACCCAATACCTATGTGATGTTTGAAGTCAGCCAATTTGATAATTACAGCTATTTATTTACTGGTGCTTCATTGGTGAATATCGATGGGACGCCAGTGGCTGAAGCATTTGATATGCGTTCAGTTCGTATCGGGATTAATGGTAAAGAAAGTGCCCAAGGACAAGCTTATTCTAACGTAGATTTAGCCATTGAAAGCGGTCAGGCGTTAGCTGAACCTATGTCGCTGTCGGCATTAGGCACTATTATTGGTCTCGAAAAAGGTGCCAGTCAGGATGAGTTTTTCCTTACTTTTGAACAAATCGGTGAACATGAAAATGTGGTTGTGCCTGGGGTGATAATCACACCTGATGAGTTACCAGCAAGTACCGAAACCGCGCAAATAGGCTTAAGAAACTTTGCTGAAATTAATCACTCAATGAGTGAGTTAACTGGTGTACCTCAGCAAACAACCAAAGTGTTTGACACCTATGCGCTAGTAAAAAGCCAACTGCCGAGTGTCGAAAATATCGATACCTTTATTTCTGCACAGCAAATGGGGGTGACGCAACTGGCAATTGCCTATTGTGATGTCGCCATTGATGACGATAGCTTACGCAGCGCTTGGTTCCCTGATATTGACTTCACGCAAGAGCCAAACGTGGCATTAAGCAGCGCAGAAAGACCTAACTTGCTCAACCCGTTAATTGGTCAACTTATGCCGCTGAATTTATCGAGTCAGCCAGATGCTAACTTGGTTTATAACGAGCTGGATTCACTCGTCAGTAATTTGTCTGTGTGTGGCACAAACTGTAATGCAGAGCGAACCCAAACTATTGCTAAAGCCTCATGTGCAACAGTGTTGGCAAGTGCTGTGATGTTGATTCAATAGGAGCGTAATGATGATAAAAATACCCACACAGATTACGACGTTTCCAATATTGAATATCGACAATCAAGCGGCGGCAAAAAAGAGTTTAAAAGGACTTCAACATGACTAAACGTACTCATCTTCACCCTGACAGTCCTTTATTGTTTTCCGATCATCGTAAACCCATGACTCGGCGTGAGTTTATCTCAACGGGCCTGGCAAAAGGTGGCCAAGCGGTCGCGGGTTTATCATTAATGAGCATGTTTGCTAACCCAAACCAAGCCAATGCTGCGTTGTCTTCTGACCTAGAAGCATTGCGAGACTCATGCGGTATTAGCGTACAAGGGGCGGGTAAAATTCCGTTTATCAGTTTCGATTTAGCGGGCGGCGCCAATATTGCTGGCTCAAATGTGCTGGTTGGTGGCGCAGGTGGTCAGCAAGATTTCTTGTCGACAGCAGGCTATAACAAGCTGGGTTTGCCCGGTGATATGGCGCCATCGATTGCAAACCCTGATGTTGGTATGTCTGATTTTATTAATACTGATTTAGGGCTCGCGTTCCACTCTGATTCAGCGTTTTTACGTGGCATATTGGAAAAGGTTTCAGCCGATACCGCATCACGGATTAATGGTGCGGTGATCCCTTGTCGTTCTGATAACGATACGGGTAATAACCCACATAATCCTATGTATGCTATTGCGGCGGCTGGTGCTAACGGCTCGCTGATGCCACTCATTGGCTCGCGCAGCACTGACTCTGGTGGCAACTCAATGGCAGCGGCTAATTTTGTCGATTTGAGCATGCGCCCAACTAAAATCGATCGACCGTCTGATGTGACAGGGCTTGTGGATGTGGGTGATTTGTTTAACTTGTTATCTCAGCGCGATGCCGTAACGGTAATGGAAAGCATCCAGCGCATTAGCGCCCAGAAAATGGCTTCGGTGAACACTCAAGTGACTCGTGATGATGTGATTAAAGACTTAGTCAATTGTGGCTATGTGAAGAGTGCTGATTTAGCCGATCGCTTTGGTGATCCATCGACGCTTAACCCTGTGTTAGATCCTGACATTGTGGGCCCAAGCGGTATCTTTACCATTAATGAATTTGATTCAGAATCAGAGTTCCAAAAAACCGCTTCTATTATGAAGCTGGTGGTCAATGGATTCTCTGGTGCTGGCACTGTCACTATGGGTGGTTTTGACTATCACACTGGTGAGCGTGGTACAGGTGAGTTACGAGATTTACGCGCAGGGCGTTGTATGGGCGCATGTTTGGAATATGCCGCTCGTCGCAATCAACCTTTGATGATGTATGTATTCAGTGATGGCTCGGTTGCCAGTAATGGCCGCATTGATGACTCAATGGAAGGGCGAGGCAAGGGCGAATGGACGGGAGATAACTCGTCTACAGGTGCATCTTTCTTCTTGGTGTATAACCCAGCGGGTAAGCCACAATTAATGGGCGCAAGTGCCGATCAAATGGCGCAAAACCAACAAATCGGCTTTATGCGCTCTGATGCCTCAGTGGATACCGCATCAGCCCCATCGGCAAATAACGTGAACTTGTTAGTAGATACAGTGTTGCTTAACTACATGGCGCTTCATGGTGAACAAGGCCAGTTCAATATGGTGGCACCAAGACAAGGTTTGGGCAACAGTGCGATGTTAGATTCGCTAACAGCGTTTCAGCCGATAGTTTGATTAAAATATAAGTTTATTTTGCTGGTTAAATTGAAAGGCTCAGAGGTTTTCTCTGAGCTTTTTTGTTTTTATATTTGTTTTTATATTTGTTATTAATTTTAACTCAAAACCAAAACTAGAATCAAAGTCGTGGCGCTTCGCCCACACCAGACTAAAAGGGAGTGGACTGCGACTCCCTCTTAGAACACCCCGCAGCTCCGGCGAAATTTAAACAGCAAAATTTCCAACGGAGAATGATCCAGCTTTAAACTTCATTTTGAGTCCGCTTTGGCAAGCTACAAAAATCACTAACGCTTACGATGGGGCGTCCCTTCCCCTCGAAAGCTAGCCAGACATCCATGTCTGGACTCACGCGATTTTCTTGCTTACCTCAATTCAAATTGAACATTCAAAGAAGCTCAAAAGCATAATAAGTACAAACAACTTTCAAAATTAGAAACAACAAGAGAACTTGCAGGCTCAATGTTCCCCTTGAAATTGCTGAAATGTGTTGAAGAAAATGGCGTAAGCCTGACAGGACGTCAGGCTAGCTTTAGTTGGCCAGGGATGGCCTATCTAAAGCGTTAGCTATTTTCGAATAAGCATGAGGCCTGCTCGTTTTTTAGAGCAATTTCGTAGGGGCGGCAAGGGATGTCGAGAAGGGAAATGCTGTTGTTTCCCTTTCGTTTGGTGTGGGCGAAGCGCCACGACGTTGAACTTAATCCAAACGAAGTTTGGAAATTAAGCAATCAAATATGGCATCAGCTTATATGTTTACTTTCCAATATAGATACTCGTTTATCCAACAGGACTCTGATAGAGTGCTTATTAATCAATGACTTTGCATTGGTAAAGTTTAATTTTTTTGGTTTATTAAATGTGCATGCGCACAATACAAATGTTAGTACTACAAGGAAGTGGATAAAGTTAATCGACTATTCTTATATTCATTTGATGAGCTAATAGCTGTAAAAGAGCAAGAGCTTAATATTGGTAGGTGTCTGGCTAGTTTTCTTTTTATAAGTCACTAATAGATCCAATTACACCTTTTAATTAATGCGTTATAAATTGAGATGAACATATTCTTACTTTTGATATGGCGTTATACAACAGGGAGTATGAACGGGATGTTCAAATAAAATAGTATTAATTTACTTTGCTCGACACTGGCAATTTTATGCGCTTTCTATATAGAAATAGGAAGTGTTTTATTTTGGTATGGCGGGCTTCTAGTCATTCCAGCAATTGCAATTTGGTATCAGTTTAAGTTTGCTCTTGGTAATTTTATATTACGCCTCAGTATTGCTATTTTACCTTGGTTGACTCTTTGTGTTATTGGTCTATTTGGGGCATCAAATACAGAGCATGATGGTCAGAGATCCATAAATATGTTCTTTTTTGAAATGCCATTATATTCTGTTGCAGTCGGGACTTTTGTTGTAACAGCGTGCTTTTTGTTTAAAAAAGCTACACTGCGGAGTTGGTTGCTACATAACGAGTTATTCAAAGGAAGTAAAACGCATTGATTGTGCTTCTTCGCTGCTTATTTAAATCAACTAATATTTGTCCTTATAAATAAGTAGGGACAGAAAACTAAGCAAATGCCATTAATCCACCACTTATCTAATCCTGTTGTAGTCCCTCTGATACATGTAACGTCTGTTGATTATCAATAATAATCGCTTCGTATTCTGGCAATTGGTTAATTAGCGCCATGCCTTCTTGTAAGCCTTTTACAAACACGGCTGTTGATAGGGCATCAACGTAAGTTGAGTTTTTACCAATGATGGATACGCTGACCACTTTTCTGGCCGAGTCGCCGGTTTTAGGATTAATGATGTGGTGGTAGCGCACTCCATCTTCGATGAAGTAGCGCTCGTAATCACCTGATGTTGAAATTGACTCGTTAGCCAGTGGTAATTGCACCGCTGTTTTTTCAGCGGCTCTAGGGTGCTTAATACCGACAAACCATGGGCGGCCGCGTCTGTCACCGAGCAGTCCTGTATCACCACCTGCGCTGACTAAGGCGTGCTTAATACCTGCAGCTTGTAAAATGGCTAAGCATTGCTTAACGGCATGTCCTTTAGCTATTCCGCCTAAATCAATCCGGACATCTTGGTTTTTAAAACGAACACTAGATTGTGATTTGTCTAAGGTTACTGCGCGGTAATCTATAGCTTCGAGGGCTTGGTTTATCTCGGGTTTCGCTGGCTTTTGTCCTTGGCGGTAATCGTATTGATAACCAATTGAGGCGTAAGTGATATCAAATGTGCCGTTTGTCAGCTCAGCAATCTTGTGTGAATCAAGCAGCAAATCAAACAGTTCTTGATTAATCACAACGGCCTCTTTCCCTGCCAGTTGGTTGATTTTGCTTAATTCGCTGTCTGCTTTATAAGGACTCATTAATCGGTCGATGCGATGCATTTCTTGTTCGACAGCGATGATGAGGTTATCTGCAGTTTGTTTTTCATTTGACTCTGTATTCTTCTCTGCTTCTGAAAGCCAAAATTCAACATGAGCTTGGGTCCCCATGACTTCAAAGCTCTTTTGATGCCACTGCGCAGTGACTTGAGTGGATAAGATTAGGCCAACAAAACACAGTGAGATTAATGAGAAAGGCTTAAACATGGGTAATGACTTATTGTTGAATTATTTTTATAGCCAATAGGGTACTGAGTTATGGGTTATTAATCTAGATTGATTTATGCCAAATAACAGCCAATAAAAAACGCACTCGATTGAGTGCGCTTTTTCGATGTCGGTGCTAAGTCGAAGACCTAACTCAAAGACCTAAGCCAGATACCTTAAGTCAGCGACTAATTCAAATAATTGATTAGTGGCGGAACATCGCAGAAATAGACTCTTCATTGCTAACACGACGGATCGCTTCAGCAAGTACTGCTGACATTGTTAGCTGAGTTACCTTTTCAAGTTTAGCGATCTCAGGGCTTAATGGCACAGTATCGGTAACGATAACTTCATCGATAACTGATTCAGCGATATTTTTCGCAGCATTGCCAGAAAATACCGGGTGAGTTGCATAAGCGAATACACGGTTAGCACCATGTTCTTTTAACGCTTCTGCCGCTTTACATAAAGTACCACCAGTATCGATCATGTCATCAACAATAATACAGTCACGGCCTTGAACATCACCAATGATATGCATTACTTGAGCTACGTTCGCTTGTGGGCGACGCTTATCGATAATTGCTAAGTCAGAATCATCAAGTAGTTTAGCTACAGCGCGAGCACGTACTACACCACCAATGTCTGGAGAAACAACAACTGGGTTATCAAGTTGCTTGCCTAACATATCTTCTAGCAGTACTGGGCTACCGAAAACGTTATCAACAGGCACATCAAAGAAACCTTGAATTTGCTCAGCGTGAAGATCGCAAGTTAATACGCGGTCAACCCCAACACTTGATAAGAAGTCTGCAACAACTTTAGCAGTAATAGGTACACGAGCACTACGAACACGACGATCTTGACGAGCGTAACCGAAGTATGGAATTACTGCGGTAATACGACCAGCAGATGCACGGCGAAGCGCATCAACCATAACGATAAGTTCCATCAGGTTGTCGTTGGTCGGTGCACAAGTCGATTGGATGATGAATACATCAGCACCACGTACGTTCTCATTGATTTGAACACTGATTTCACCGTCGCTGAAACGGCCTACTACTGCATCGCCAAGTTTGCAAAATAAACGGTCGGCTATTTTTTTGGCTAGTTTAGGGGTAGCGTTACCAGCAAAGAGCTTGATATCGGGCACTTTATGAACCTCAGGTGTTGGCTTTAAGTTAGTGGCTAAAAATGTGACTTAAGGATGTTGTCATCAATAAGCAAAAAACATTTCTAGAAGGTATTTGTTAATCTTGGTTTAAACGTGTCATCAAAGGTGACAGGTTTAAGCCTTTAGCAACAAAGCCGCTCATGGTCTTTGGCAGTTGTGCCAAGGCGTCCAGAGCCGATTGTTGCTGTTCGAATTCACCGAAGACGCATGCGCCTGTTCCGGTCATTCTTGACGGCGCATATTCTACCAGCCAGCTTAAGGCATTGGCAACTTGAGGGTGCTTTTCTGTGACAAGTTTTTGGCAATCATTTGACCAATTTTGCTGCATTAAAGTATTAATTGCTAATTTAGCAGTGTCGCGAGTTAAGTCTGGCGCTTGGAAAATTGCTTGGGTTGACACATGGACTTCAGGCACTATGACTAGGTAGTACAACTCTGCTGGTTGCACTGCAATAAGCTGTTCACCAACACCTTCAGCGAAAGCAGCAAAACCATTAATAAAAACAGGGACATCCGCGCCAAGTTCTAGGCCGATTTTTGCTAGGGTTGCATGGGGTAAATCAAGCCCCCACAACTTATTTAATGCCACTAATGTGGTGGCCGCATCAGATGAACCACCACCTAAACCGCCACCCATAGGCAAGTTTTTACGTAACCAAATTTGTGCGCCGCCCTGATAATTGCAATATTCTTGTAAAGATTTTGCGGCCTTTAGAATTAAGTTATCTTTTTCTGCGACAACTTTTGATAATTCTGAATGCAAGCTTATTTGTTTCGACTCAGTCGTCTGAAAATCTAAATAGTCACATTGGTCAATAAACTGAAACAGGGTTTGCAGTTCGTGGTAACCATCGGCTCGTTGGCCGGTAATATGCAAAAATAAATTGAGCTTTGCAGGAGCTGGCCATTCAGTGGAGATTGCCAAATTGTCTTTATTTGTTGTCATGTAAAAGCCATTCAAGTGGTTTTGTCATTTTGAGTCGAAGTGCCTATATAAGTACTTATATAACAGCGCATCATCAATAGCCGATAAACCAATATCGATTAGTTATTGGTTTGTGCTAGATTGGTTGTTAGCGCTTGCCATTGATTTATCTGTATTTTTATTTGTACATCAGCGCGATTGATTTGCAGTAATCTGGGCAGCTTAGCACCGCTTTGTTGCTGATAACTCATAAAGCTTACCAGCCAATCCCCGCCATTATCAGCACTGCTAAAACGTTTGATGCTGCCATCTGGATTATATTCTAGCACTTCATCATCAGGGGCGACTTGACCTGTGATCCAAAGCGGTAATTTATTAATGGGAATGGTCATGCCGCTGACGCGGTAGATTAGCCGCTCAGGGTTGTTGTCTGTGTAAGTTTTATCTTGAATGTCTAAACTGGCTAGGCCATTTTCAGACTTAAGTGACAATACAGTTGTGCCAATCATGGTGGTAAGGGTCAATTCATCGCGATCATATTGGCTGCTTTGATCGTGCAACCAAAATAAGTTGGTGCTAAATTTATCGCTGCTAGAACGAAAAGCCAGTTTACCTTGTAATTCCCATGCTTGGGCGTCACTGGGGTGCTTTACCTGTGTTTCTGAAAGCGTGTGCGGCGGACGAATAGAACAAGCCGTTAACAATAAACAGCTCATCAACAGTAAGTGTTTTAGGTAAGTTGTTAAAATTCGCAAAGGGACTCACTGGGATAAAAAAGCGATAAGGCATGATACTGGGCAATAAGCTGATTGTAAAAATGCTTTTATAAATAAAACTGATTTGATTAATTATTACTCCTATACTAGACAATATTAGCTAATGTAGATATACATAGCCCTGTTTTTCTTGGTGTATTTTGTCAAATGATGGATGATTTTGTTAACAAGATAGAATTTTTAGAAAAAAAATAGATAATTATTCCGTTTTGTTAAGCCAATTGTGTTTTTAGTTTTACCAATTAAGTAGAATGACCTAATTAATGATCCTGCGAAGAACTTAAAACGAGTCACATGAGCCTAGTAGCAATCGGAATAAATCATAAAACCGCCACGGTCGATCTTCGAGAGAAAGTCGCCTTTTCACCGGATAAGATTCACGATGCGATGAAGAGTCTAGCTAGTCGAACTAGCTCGGGTGAATCCGTGATCGTGTCAACCTGTAACCGTACAGAACTTTATTGCAACAACGGCACTAAAGAAGACATAATCGAATGGCTAGAGGATTATCACAATCTTAGTCATGATGATCTCATGCCTTGTATTTATAGCTATGAGGATCAGGAATGCGTTAAACACTTAATGCGCGTGTCTTCAGGTCTAGATTCTCTAGTATTAGGTGAGCCACAAATTCTTGGGCAAGTTAAACAAGCCTTTGCGAAAGCTAAAGAGGCAGGCACAACGGCAGTTACTATTGACCGTTTGTTTCAAAACACCTTTTCAGTGGCTAAAAAAGTGCGTACTGAAACCGAAATTGGCGCCGCCGCGGTGTCAGTGGCGTTTGCCGCTGTCAGCATGGCCAAACATATTTTCTCATCACTAAGTACCACCAATGTATTATTGATTGGCGCTGGAGAAACCATTGAATTAGTTGCCAAGCATTTAAAAGACAATGAGGTTGCCGGTATTGTGGTGGCTAACCGAACGGTTGAGCGTGCACAGGCGATGTGTGAAGAGTTTGATGCAACGGCAATTACGCTGCAACAAATACCAGACTATCTACCTAAAGCCGATATCGTGATATCCTCTACCGCCAGTCCATTGCCTATATTAGGTAAGGGCATGGTCGAAAAGGCACTGAAACAACGTCGTCATCAACCCATGCTATTGGTTGATATTGCAGTTCCTCGTGATATAGAAGCAGAAGTTGGCGAATTAGACGATGCTTTCCTTTATACTGTGGACGATTTACACAGCATCATTGAACAGAACATGGCTTCACGTAAAGAAGCCGCCGAGCAGGCAGAAGTAATTGCCGATGAACAATCTCATATCTTTATGGAATGGGTGCGTTCGTTAGAGTCTGTAGACAGTATTCGAGAATACCGAAGCCAAAGTTTGGCAATTAAAGATGAATTAGTAGAGCGCGCCTTGAACAAATTAACTCAAGGTGGTGACAATGAACAAGTGATTTTAGAGCTAGCCAATAGGCTAACCAATCGCTTAATCCATGCACCGACACAAGCGTTAACTTCTGCTAGTCGTCAAGGGGACTTGAATACCTTAGGCCAATTACGTGTCACGCTTGGTTTGGATAAAAATTAAGGTAATAAAGCTAAATGAAAGAGTCGGTTATTCGCAAGCTGGAAGGCTTGCTTGAACGTAATGAAGAAGTATTGGCATTACTGAGTGATGCACAAGTTATTGCGGATCAAGACCGCTTTCGCGGCTTATCAAAAGAATATTCTCAGTTAGAAGATATTGTAAAAAGCTTTAAAGCGTTTCAAGAGGCTCAAGCCGATCTTGAGTCAGCGCAAGAAATGCTTACTGAAGATGACGCAGAAATGCGTGAAATGGCTCAAGAAGAAATTAAAGCAGCCAAAAAAGCCATTGCAGAACTTGAAGATGAATTACAAATCTTATTGCTTCCAAAAGATCCAAATGACGACCGTAATGCCTTCGTAGAAATCCGTGCCGGCGCCGGTGGTGATGAAGCCGCTATATTCGCGGGTGACTTATTCCGCATGTATTCACGTTTTTGTGAGTCGAATAAGTGGCAAATGGAAATCATGAACGCCAACGAAGGTGAGCATGGTGGCTTTAAAGAATTAATCGTTCACGTAACTGGTGAAGGCGTTTACGGTAAATTGAAATTTGAATCTGGCGGACACCGTGTTCAACGTGTACCAGAAACTGAATCCCAAGGTCGTGTACATACCTCAGCCGTTACCGTGGTTGTATTACCAGAAGTGCCAGAAGCAGAGCAGATTTCAATTAATCCAGCAGATTTAAAAGTCGATACCTTCCGCGCATCTGGCGCAGGTGGTCAGCACGTCAACAAAACCGATTCAGCCATTCGTATTACTCACGTACCGTCAGGTATTGTGGTGGAATGTCAGGATCAACGCTCGCAACATAAAAACCGTGCCCAAGCCATGAGTGTGCTTTCAGCGCGCTTACAAGCGGTTGAAGATGAAAAGCGTCGTAGCGAAGAAGAATCAACCCGCCGTAATCTAGTGGCAAGTGGTGACCGTTCTGAACGTATTCGAACTTACAACTTCCCACAAGGTCGTATGAGTGAGCACCGCATTAATTTAACGCTATACCGCTTAAATGAAATCATGGAAGGCGACTTAAACGCTATTATTGAGCCATTAATGCAAGAGGAACAAGCGGACTTGCTTGCTGCATTAGCTGACGACTAAGGAGTAACCTTGTCACAGTCTTCTTTCTCTACCATTGCGGAGTCTTTGCAATGGGCTTACAGTTTATTGGTCGATTCATCTGAATCGGCCAATATCGACGCAGAAGCCTTGCTTCTGCATTGCATCAATAAGCAGCGTAGCTTCATTTATACTTGGCCTGAAAAAGTCCTCACCACAGATCAATTCAAAGCTTATAAAGCCATGGTCGAAAAGCGCCAGCAAGGTGTGCCTGTGGCACATATTATTGGTGAACGTGAATTTTGGTCATTGCCATTTATTGTTAACGCCACCACCTTGATCCCGCGTCCTGATACTGAAATTTTAGTAGAAACCGCGTTAAATTTGCCTGTAGCGGAAACGGCTAAGGTACTGGATTTAGGTACGGGAACAGGCGCGATAGCATTGTCATTGGCATCTGAGCGACCACAATGGCAAGTCACAGCCGTTGATAAAGTCACTGATGCGGTAGAACTTGCTAAAGCCAACCGGCAAAACTTAAATCTCACTCAAGTTGAAATTTTACAATCAGATTGGTTTAGTGCAATTGAAGGCCGGCAATTTCAATTAATTGTCTCAAACCCTCCTTATATTGACGAAGCCGATGAGCATTTAGCCATGGGTGATGTGCGCTTTGAACCATCAAGTGCATTGACCGCAGGTGACGCAGGTTTTGCTGATTTATTTCATATCGCAACCTATGCGCGGGCTTACTTATCTGAAGGTGGCTATTTACTGCTGGAGCACGGCTTTGAACAGGCGCTGGTCGTAAGACAAAAGCTCATTGAACTTGGTTATGACAATGTCGCAACCGTGCGAGACTTTGGCAGTAATGACCGTTGCACCTTAGGTCAATGGAACAAGGTTTAAGCCACTTGCAACCGCCATTTTTTCGTTCGTTAATCATTGGCAGTGATCCATCGCGTTAATTGCCCAGTTAATACTGAGTTAGTTGCTGATTTACTCATGTAGTGACTGGCCTAATGGGGCGATTTTCACAACATTGCTAATAAGCCGCCAGATCGAGTAAACTAGCGGCCATTTTATCGGTAGCTCAAAGAGAAAAACAATAATGGAAACCTTTTACAGTTTATATCCAGCTGTTAAACACACGCACTTAACCTTCATCTTTTTAAGTGTGGTCTTTTTTGTCACTCGCTTTGTACTACACATGCGCAAGTCGCCAATCATGGATAAAAAGTTTGTTAAAGTTGCCCCTCATGTCATTGATACCTTCTTATTGTTATCAGGGCTAATCTTGTGCTTCATGATCAAACAATATCCATTTGTCGATGAGTGGATGACTGAAAAATTAATTGCAGTTTTAGCCTACATTGGATTGGGCGTTATGGCACTTAAAGGTAACCGTAACAATTTATTCAAAATCTTCGCCTTTTTAGGTGCTATCGGATGGCTCGTATTAGCTGCCAGGCTGGCTCATTTTAAACAAGTTGTATTAATGGGTTAATAGAGTTTAATGGCAAAACATCAAATGAAAGATGCAGTTAAGATCCCTGAAACTGCATTTGAAATAACACAACATCTTGGCTTTTCTCAAGAGAAGAAAGCGCTTTGGGCTTGGTATGAAATTGCCGGCTCAGTGATGAGCTTATATGTCGAAGATCAGCAACAGCGCTTTGAAGGTTTATTGCACTGGTTTTATGATGATTTAGGCTTTTGTGTGCGTGATGATTACTTTAGTGTTGATGCTGCCGATCTTGGTCGCTGCATTATGACCCGTCAAGGTAACAGCACCACCTTAGCCACGGTATTAATTTTACTGGCTAAGCAGCTTGATATTAGCTTAGAAGCGGTATTATTACCGGGGCACACCGTAGTGAGAAGCCATATAAATGATAATGTCATTTATATCGATCCGCTAACGGGGCAGCAATTAAGCCGCCACCAATTGCATATACTGGTGCGTGGTGAGTTAGGTAATTCGGCCATGCTTAAGCCTAAGTACTTAAAAACAGCCAGCCTAAAACGCTTAATAACTCGTATGTTACATGAGCTAAAAGCGGGTTGCATCGTAACCCAGAAATTTGAACAAGCGATGGAATGCTGCAATTTATTGCTGCAGTGGCATCCTGATGATGTGAGCTTAAATCGAGAGCGCGCTTTTATTGCCCAGCAACTGGGGTGCATTAAAGTGGCCATTTCAGATTTACAGCACTTTATCGACAGCAGTCCACACGACCCGGTGACGGAAATTGTCAAAATCCAGCTGAAAGAGTTAAGTCAACAACCACAGACTTATCACTAAGTGGTTAATATAATATTCAAATTCAGGCTCATTTATGAGCCTGAATTGTTTATCGCAAAGCAGTTAATCTGTCAGTAACTTCGCCAATTTAAAATAATAAGTACTTTAAAGTACATTCATAACAATAATAAATTCACTATGAAATGCATTTGCAAGGGAGCTTTTTCATGACCACCACACCCATGGTAACCAATGACGCAACAGCACTGGGATTACTTGCCGTCATTCTCGGCTTTGTTTTCTATACCAGTTCGTCAGCACACCCATTTTGGCAAAAATTCTATAAGTTTATCCCAGCCTTATTGCTGTGTTACTTCTTACCATCACTACTGAATACCTTTGGTATCGTCGATGGTGACACCTCAAAATTATATTATGTTGCCTCGCGTTACTTATTACCTGCTTGTTTGGTGTTATTGATTTTAAGTGTCGATTTAAAAGCGATTTTAAGTTTAGGCCCTAAAGCCATTGTGATGTTTTTAACCGGCACCGTGGGCATTGTGATTGGCGGTCCCATTGCGTTATTGATTATCTCAGCCATTAACCCTGACGTATTAGGCGGCAATGGCCCTGATGCAGTATGGCGCGGAATGACCACTCTTGCGGGCAGTTGGATTGGCGGCGGCGCTAACCAAGCCTCAATGAAAGAAATTTATGAAGTGGGCGGCGATATCTTTTCCGTGATGGTGACTGTAGATGTAATTGTCGCTAACCTGTGGATGGCAGTATTATTGCTGATGGCATCTCGTGCTAAAGAGATTGATGCTAAAACAGGCGCAGACACCACCGCCCTTGAAGCCCTTAAAGCCAAAGTTGAAAAGTACCATGCAGAAAATGCCCGTATACCTTCACTGCGTGACTTAATGCTGATTGTGGCCATAGGTTTTGGTGTTACCGGGTTAGCGCATTTTGCGGCAGACTTTTTAGGACCATTTTTTGAAGTTAATTACCCTTGGACTCAAGACTACAGCTTAACCTCCAAGTTCTTCTGGCTGGTTGTTATCGCCACTACTATTGGTTTAGCTTTATCCTTTAGTCCAGTAAAGCAGATAGAAGCTGCGGGCGCCTCGAAAGTGGCATCGGCATTTTTATATATCCTTGTTGCGACCATTGGTTTGCATATGGATGTATCCAAACTCGCTGATGAGCAAAACCTGTGGTATTTCGCCATTGGTATTATTTGGATGCTGGTACACGCAAGCTTTATGCTTATCGTGGCTAAAATTATTAAAGCGCCGCTGTTTTATATGGCGGTGGGCAGTCAGGCTAACGTTGGCGGCGCAGCGTCAGCCCCTGTGGTTGCAGCAGCGTTTCATCCAGCACTTGCGCCAGTTGGCGTATTGTTGGCGGTATTGGGCTATGCTGTAGGCACATATATGGCTTGGATGTGTGGCCAGTTACTGCAGATACTTGCGGTATAACATTATTTTTTAATGGGGTTAGCAGCGGCTAATCCCATGGTATTGATTAAAGAGAAATGACTATGGATCATAAAATCATTGGTTTAAATGAGCTAGAAATTGCGAATGATAAACCGTTTGTTTTATTTGGTGGCATGAATGTGCTTGAGTCTCGCGATCTAGCAATGAAAATTGCAGAGCATTACGTAGAAGTAACCCAAAAACTGGGTATTCCTTACGTATTTAAAGCGTCATTTGATAAAGCAAATCGCTCATCTGTGAACTCATATCGTGGTCCAGGTATGGAAGAAGGCTTAAAGATTTTCGAAGAGATTAAGTCGACCTTTAATGTACCTATTATCACCGATGTGCATGAAATTCATCAATGCCAGCCAGTGGCTGATGTGGTTGATATTATTCAGTTGCCAGCATTTTTAGCCCGTCAAACGGACCTAGTGGTTGCTATGGCAGCAACGGGTTCAATCATTAACGTGAAAAAGCCGCAATTCTTAGCGCCCCATGAAATGCGTCATATCATTAAGAAGTTTAATGAAGCCGGTAATGACAACATTATTCTGTGTGAACGTGGTTCAAGCTTTGGCTATAACAACCTAGTAGTGGATATGCTGGGTATGGATGAAATGAAGCAGTCTGGTTACCCAGTCATCTTTGATGCAACTCATGCACTGCAGCGCCCAGGTGGTCGTACTGATAGTGCAGGCGGACGTCGCGCTCAAGCAACCGAACTTGCTCGCAGTGGTATGGCATTAGGTTTAGCGGGTTTGTTCATTGAAGCGCATCCAGATCCTGATAATGCCAAATGTGATGGCCCATGTGCATTGCCACTTAACCAGCTTGAAAACTACTTAACTCAAATGAAAGCGGTAGATGATTTGGTTAAGTCGTTTGAGCCGATTGATACCAGTAAGTAGATAAGAGATTCTTTAAAAGCCCTGAACTTATGATTAAGTTCAGGGCTTTTTTTTGCTTGAACTTAACGTTGTTTGGATAGGTTAAGAAATCGTTTTGATACTCTAGTTGGTAATAAGATCAAGGTCGTGGTGCTTCGCCCACACCAGACCAAAAGGGTATCAACAGCAATACTCTCTTGGAACACCCAGCTGCCCCAACGAAAAATGCTGAAAAGTGTCTGCCATTATTAAAATCTTTACCCTCCCCAGCAGCTGCATAAAATGCGGTAACTGTGACTGGCCCGATACCTGGAATACTTTCTAAACGCCAACAAACTTGACTACTTTTTGCCTCTTGTTGTACCTGCTTATCACAAGATTTAATCTTTTCCTCAATACCAATTTGTGGTTAGCTTTGGTATCGACATTTAAGCGGTTAAAAATGACTTAATCAAAGACAGTTATTTATGGATTTTTTGTGCCCGCAATTGGGGCAAGGCAATAATGACTCACCAACTGACTTATCAATACTCCTAGTACCGCCCCTGCCAGTAAGTCACCTAAGTAATGGTAGTTTTGCCCTAATTGACCGATAAAAACGCTTACCATGGCTGTTAACCACAACCAGTAAAGCTTTGGGCTGTATTGCCAAAATAAACTGGCGAAGGCAAAGGTAAATAGCGCATGCCCTGAAGGAAACGAATGATAGCTTTGCGACAATGAAAATGGCGCAAATATCTCCACGCCATGCTCAATCCAAGAGGGGTTATTATTAACCCAAGTTTCTGGCCAGGTGCGGCCGCTGATAATTTTAGCCCCAAAACGGACCACTGTGGCGCTAATAGCGACCAAGACAATGGGCTTAACTAAATGAATGAATGCGTTATTACGACCTAATAAGCCAATTAAAACAAGCACGCCTGCCAATACTTCTAAGGCTAATGGGGTATTTGCCAGTAGTTTAAATACTGAGGTTAATCCAAAGTCGCTTTGCTTACTATCATGTAAAAGCTGTGCCAAAGGTCGATCAATGTAGCTTACGCTTACCAGTATGGCGATAACGGCAACAAGGTAGAATAAACCGACTCGAGCACTAAACGGCAGAGCTTGAGGCTGTAATAAGGCTTTGGGCTGCAATAACATAAGTTTAGCGGCTTGTTTTTTCATAGCTATGGTTTTTCATCTATTGGGTTTATAGCGCACTTTCTAGCGCGGTTATTTCAGTTAGCATGCTTTGATTTATCGCAGCTGTTAAACCGTGATGGGCTGCGCGGGCGACCACGTAACCGTTAATTTGCAGTATCTCGGTTTTGCGATTGTGATGAATATCTTGATGCATAGACGAAAAGTTGTTGGCTGTGAGTTTAATTACCTGATTGATGATGGCAACAGAATCAAGCAGCGAAAGGTTAACCCCATCAGCTTTGGCGACCATGATGCACTCTTGCGTTATCGCCTCGATTTGCTGCTGAAATTGCGGCTGGACCAATTCACCATTAGCACATTGGGCTAATGCCGTCAGTGGGTTAATGGCGCAATTAACCAGCAGCTTTTGCCACAAACTAGTGACGATATCATCGACTACCGACATATCTTCAACAGCAGCCAGTAATTGGTTTTGTATTGCTAAAGGCATTACTGGGCCAGATAAATGGCCAATAATGCTTTTACCTTTACCCGTATGGCGCACCTGCATCGGCGCCAGTTTTAACGCCGCTTGAGATGTCGTGCCTAAAGATAACCCCAGTTTAAGTTGAGGGTGTTGCTTTAGAAGGGCTAACACCTCTAAATGTGGCCCCATACCATTGTGTAGCAGCAGAATATGACAACTCTGTGGAATAAGCGCCAATATAGAAGCAATAGCATCAGTCACTTGATAAGCCTTTACGCAGACAATGACTAATTTAATATTGGCTAACGCAGCCTTGTTAAGCTGATTTATGTTCGCTTGGATACAGGGCTGATGCAAACTGTCACCGTTAAGAGTTTCAAGAGTGATTGTAGAGCAATCATCATGGCTTGTAGCGCCTACAGAGCGACTGCGTGTGAGTAGTAATGGCTGCTTGATTGCTGCTAACTGGCAGTACAGCAAGCTGCCAATAGCGCCAGCCCCAATAATCGCAATATCAGTCTGGTACACATGATTATCGTTAACATGATTGTCGTTAACATGGTGGTCGTTAACATCAAAAACTGGCTTTTGGGTAGTGTTAAGGATATTGCGGTCGCTGTTAGTGCGCTGTGGCATGTGGTTTCTCTTGAGTGCTATAGGGCAGATTTGAGCGGTCCCTTTTTGAATAACTTTGCAGCTTGATATTTTCTAAACACAAATAGCAATAAGTAAAATAATACCACCCCAATTAAATCTGCAACTACATCAGCAATAGAGGCGCTACGATAGGGGATCTGCGATTGTATCAGTTCAATTAATACCGCATAGGCAGTCATTATCAGCCCCATCCAGTACCATTTAGGCTTGAAGGCAAAATAAGCTAAAAACGTTAAGCCCAAAAAACTGACGGTATGGCCGACTTTATCCATATTAGAAAACGTCATTGGATAGTTAGGTTTAGAGAAAACCAAGTAACTGATGATGATGACAGCGAAAGCAAAAGCGGCGCTAAAAAACAATTTCATTTTCATGCTGTACATATCTTAGCTGGATGCAATGTCGTTTGAGTAAATCAATAATAAAAAAAGCAGCGTTCAAAGTCATTAAATTCCAACTATTAATTGTTTTCTCTTTAGTCTAGGCTTTGCCTACAGGCTTAGAGTGTTAAAATAACCCTAAATAATTTATTGGAGAATGACTATGCCATCTATGGATGTCGTATCAGAAGTTGACGAAGTTGAATTACGTAATGCCGTTGAAAACTCTCGCCGTGAATTGGCGGGACGATTTGATTTTCGCGGTAAAGATGCTGAAATCGAATACAAAGATCATGTGGTGACTTTAAAAGCCGAAGATGATTTCCAATGTCAGCAGTTGGTGGATATTTTACGCATTCAGCTTAGTAAGCGTAATGTTGACCCATCAGCCATGGATGTGGATGACAAGACGGTACATAGCGGTAAAACCTTCAGTCTAAAAGTGAAGTTTAAAGAAGGCATTGAAACACTTATCGCCAAAAAATTAGTCAAAGCGATTAAAGATAGCAAGCTTAAAGTGCAAGCCGCGATTCAAGGTGACTCGGTTCGAGTGACAGGTAAAAAGCGTGATGATTTACAAGCGGTCATGCGTTTAACTAAAGAAGCTGACTTAGGCCAGCCGTTCCAATTTAATAACTTTAGAGATTAAATTTCTGAAGCGTAAAATGCTGCTGTATTAAGTTGTGCTGCGGATAAGCCTCTTAATATAAAAAAGCCCAATGTAATTGGGCTTTTTTTATGCTGAATATCTTGTGATGAATTAAATAGATTAGTTTTTATCGGCCTCAGCTGACAGTATAGGCTCATCAGTTTGTTGATGTTTAACCGAGCTATAGCGTTGTAATAAACTAATTAAAATCAATACCGGAAAGCCAATTAAACTGGCGGCGATAAAGAAATTTACATAGCCAAAGGCATCAACATAAACCCCAGAAAACCCAGCGATAAACTTAGGGAATAGCAACATGATAGAGGAGAGTAGGGCATATTGAGTTGCGCTGTAACCGCTACTAGTTAGGCTTGATAAGTACGCAATAAATGCCGCAGTAGCAATACCAGCGCTGAAGTTATCCACTGAAATAGCAAAGGTCAAAAATGGCATGTTGTAGCCAATGTAAGCTTGCCAAGCAAATAACAGGTTAGTAATGGCCACTAATAATGCACCTAAGAAAAGGATCTTCATGGTGCCATAACGCACTAATAATACCCCGCCAAATGCTGCGCCAACTAAGGTCATGATTAAACCATAGACTTTACTAACAAAAGCAATTTCCTCTTTACTAAAGCCCATGTCGACATAGAACACATTGGCCATAATTCCCATAACAATGTCTGAGATGCGGTAGCAAGATATAAGTAATAAAATCAGTATCGCGGTTTTACCATATCGCTTAAAAAAGTCGATAAAGGGCAATACGCTGGCGCTATACAACCAAGCCAATGGCGCTGCAAGTTTAGGCGGATACTTTTGTGCAAAGCGTTGTTTAAGTTGTAACTCTTGTTCATCAGCGCTTTTGGTGTCAACTTCAGGCTCTTTACTGCAAAGAGTGGTAATAATACCCACTGACATTAATAACGCCATCACAAAGTAAGCGGTTTGCCATGATTCAAGATTGTAGCCATCATTGCCAGGGTCAACCCAAGCGGCAATGGTTAACGCCCCTGCTGTGGCGACAATCATTGCGCCGCGATAACCTACTTGATATGCCGCAGCTAAGGCTGCTTGCATTTTTTCTGGAGCAGATTCAATACGAAATGCATCAATGACAATGTCTTGGGTGGCTGAGGCTAAGGCGAGTAAGAAAGCGCAAATGGCAAGCCGCTCTAAATCCACTAAGGGATCGCTAAATGACATGCCGGCAATGGCGCCCACAAGACATAACTGCGCAAATAGCATCCAGCCACGGCGGCGGCCAAAAAATCGGGTAAAAATAGGCAAAGACATGCGGTCAACCAGTGGTGACCAGGCCCATTTGAAGGCGTAGGTGAGGGCTATCCAACTAAAGTAACCAATGGCGGCGCGGTCAACGCCAGCTTCTCTTAACCAAAAGCTTAAGGTTGAAAATACTAACATTAACGGCAGGCCAGCCGAGAACCCGAGTAACAATAAAATAACCACGCGCTTATGATAATAAACTGACAGCGCTTCTCGAGTTCGACTAAATAATTCTGACATAAGACAACAGATAAGAGGAGAATGGCTCTAGCTTAAGCGGGCTCGCTAGATGGTTCAAGTTATTATCAAGTTATTAATAGTACAGCAATTTGAGCTTGGTCAATAAACAAGGGTATTTGTAATACTCAGGTTTGTTAAACCATGAGTTTAAGCTCAACGCTGCTATGAGTGAGCATTGGTTATATTGATGATTCAAATAATAAAAAAGTAATTAGCATAGCGCTTATAACAAGCTGTGTTGTAACTAAAAAGACCCACTAAATAGTGGGTCTAATGCCAACACAACCTTGAGGCACTTCACCACCGCTATTAATGTAATCACAGCAATCGTGAACTTGTTGACGTAAATATTGATTACCGCGGATAACCATTGCTGGCCATTCATGAAAACAGTGCAATAAATGCCAAAATACTTTTTCAGTATCAGTTGGAGTCATAGTTTCAGGAGGATTATCTAAGTCGACGGCTTGCCACTCTTCCAATACATCCCACATGTAGAGCTTGATTTCATGGTGATCTAGTTGGTTATCTAAGAAGGCTTTTCCATAATACGCCAGTTGAGGGGCTTTGGTTTCTATAAAATCATTGGGCGTCATCGTCTTTGGCGTTGTTATCTTAATTGGCATGAGAAGCGTCCTTATAATTCCATTTATTGACCAATAAGGTTTGTTATAAGATAGACTAAAGTATAGTTGGTTATCTTGAACATTCACTCGGATTTACAAAGTAAAATGAAATTCAGTATTTATGACTAGATAATCATCGCTAGGCATTGTAAAAAACTACAAAAAAGCGGCGTTAAATGTATATTTAACGCCGCTTTTTTAAATAATTGATGAATTTACGTAACGTAAATGAGTCACCTATAACCATGAAATTTATAAGGTTTATCGTTTCAGTAGTGTCGCTTTATTCAATTTCACTTCTTTAACGGGCACATCAGGCCAATTGAGTTGGGCATTATGGCCAGTTGGAACATATGACATGGCTTCCAGTACTGCCATTCCTTCTACGACTTCGCCAAATACCGCATAACCCCAACGGCGCTTGGAAGGATTGAGGTTTTTATTATCGCCTACATTGAAGTAAAACTGACGCGTGGCAGAGTGGGGGTCGTTATCGCGAGCCATAGCAATGGTGCCCATAGCATTGGATAAACCATTACCGGATTCATTAACGATAGGGTCTAGCGATGGAAGTTCTTCAAACTCCGAGGTTAATCCGCCACCTTGAACCACAAAATCGGCAATGACGCGATGAAAAATCGTATTGTCATAATCGCCTTTGACCACATAGGTCAAAAAATTATCCACAGTGAGTGGCGCACGGGTTCTATCTAACTCAACCACGACCTTGCCCATGCTGGTATCAAACTCAACTTTTGGGTAAAGCGTATCGGGCTGAATATCCACGGCTGCTTGAGCAACCATGGTTGATAATGCAAGTACGCTGGCTAACATCCACTTAAGCATGGCTTCTTCCTGGGTTATTGTTGTAAGAAATGGTGCAGTTCAGCATCATTAATAATTTTGCTGGTCAGTTCATCGATGAGCTTATTCATATCCAGCTCAAGGGTGGCGTAATCTGGGCTAAATGGGCCCTTTAATAAACCTTTAGCGTTATATATCTTAGTAAATTCTTGGGTTTGATTTTTAGCGACCACATTGATGGTTAATGTCGTCTTTGCCTCAAAACCGAAAGTCGACTCGGTGACATCTGTCAGTAAATAATCTAATTGAAATTCAGCCGAATTGGTCGCTGCAGGGTCAACTTGATAGCCCGCCTTGGTCATGGCTTGCTTAAATACATTGTCCAGTTGCTGCCTGATAGGTTCACTTGGGCTAATTAATTCTGCTGCTTCACCTTCTTTATTAAAGCGAACAATAAAGTTAGCTTTGCGGACATCAATGGTGTTTACCGCAACAGTGGCATATTGGTCGATTTGATTCAGTGGTTGGGGGACACTGGGGTTAAGCGCAATATGGGTCGGGGTGTAACTGGCGCAAGCTGAAAGAAATAACGAGCTGCATAACAACAAAGGTAATGATTTCATGTCACAAAACGGTAAAAAATGATGGCCTCAGAATAACAGATTTTTACTGCCTTGCCAGCCCAATAACCTGAGTTAATCAGTTTCACTGGTTCATTTATTAGTCTGGATTATTTCGCCATGATGATGAGAGATTAGTGGTGATATCCCATGGTAACAAACCATTGACTTTAGCCCTGAAAGTATAGAGGTTAGAGTCTAATCATATTATTCATTGGATGCTAAATGGCTTTACATCATCGACAACCCACTTCGGCATTAGCGCCAGAATCGTTAATTAAAAATGACGGCCAACCTATATATGGGCATTTTGATGGCATTGTCGCAGATCTTGGTGTTAAGCAATTTAGTTACTTTACTGACATGGATAAACCCAGTTCATGGTTTGCAAAACATGTCGATTTTAAGCAATTTCAATTTATTAATATTACTACCCCTCGTTATATCATTGGGGTGGCTATTGCCGATATTCGCTATGTTGGCAGCAGTTTTTGTTACCTCTATGACATAGAAAAAAATCGCTTAACACAGACGCAAACCTTAAAACCGTTAGCGCTGGGTATGTCACTGTCTCAGTCACCTAAAAATGGTCAGTCGCGCATTAAGCATCGCCAATCTCAGATTGAATTTGTTATTAAAGACGGTGTCTGGCAGTTATATATCGCCGCAGACAATATTCAGGCTGAGCTTACATTAACAGCGCCCATGTTAAGTTTGCCGATGAGTTTATGCACGCCAACCGGCTATAACGGTTGGACCTATACCCAAAAACACAATGGTTTAAAAGTATCAGGCAGTTTAACGGTCAATGATGAACCGCAGCCGCTGAATCAGGCTTTAGCGAGTTATGATTTTTCTGCCGGATACATGCGCCGAGAAACCAGCTGGCGCTGGGCGTCAATCAATACTCAAGTTGAATCGGGTGTGTTGGGGCTTAACTTAGCCGCGGGCGTTAATGAAACAGGCGCCACTGAGAACGTGTTATGGATTAATGGTGAACGCCATTTTATGCCAGCGGTAAGGTTTGAGTTTAATCGCCAGCGCAGTGACGATGATTGGTACATCACCGGGGGGGACAATCAAATTGATTTAAGCTTTCACGCATTAAAGTGTCGCAGTGAGAAGATTAACCTTGGGTTTCTTAAAAGTAATTTCAGGCAGTATATTGGTTATTTTAGTGGCCAGATAACCGACAATAATGGCCGAGTGCATCAGTTACAAAATCAACTTGGATTAACCGAAGATCATTTTGCAAAGTGGTAATGAACCTAAGCCTGTTAGCGCCAATGGGTTAATGCATTTATAAATAGATTCATAAAATACAATAATAAAAAATAAAGAAGGTTTTCAATGGATTTGAATATACTGATCACTCACCCCGAGATCTTGCTACTGGTGCTGGTGCCACTATTTTTCCTGTGCATTTTACTGGAGTGGTATCTAGGCACTAGAGCCAATAAGTTACCCGAATCAGCCAAGTACGCCCCTATGGAAGTTGCGTGTAATTTTTGCCTTGCCGCAATGCATCAACTAACTGACATTTTAGCCGGATTATTTATCGCAAAATTATACCTGATGGTATTTGATTGGAAGCTACTTGATATTCAAATGGGAATTGGCAGTTTTATTGCGTTGATGATCGCCCAAGATTTCTGTTATTACTGGTTTCACCGCGCAAGCCACCGTGTGCGCTGGATGTGGGCGGCTCATGTTGTTCACCATAGCTCTGAAAATATGAATTTCAGCACTGCTTTTAGGCAGAGTTTGATGTACCCCTTAGCGGGAATGTGGCTGTTTTGGCTGCCATTGGTGGTGATTGGGTTTGACCCCAATTGGGTGGTATTTGTAGTACTGCTTAATTTGGGGTTACAGTTTTTTGTGCATACCCAAGCGATTAAATCTCTTGGCCCGCTTGAGCTTATTTTTAATACGCCGTCACATCATCGGGTGCACCATGGCCGTAACCCACAATATATTGATAAAAATTATGCAGGCGTGCTGATCATTTGGGATAAGTTATTTAACACCTTTGAGCCTGAAAATGACACGGTGATTTATGGTATTACCAAGCCGGTTAATAGTTTTAATCCTATAATCGTGAGCTTTGCTGAGTGGCGAGACATGTTTAAGGAAGTGACTATGGCGGGGTTAACATTAAAGCAAAGATTAGCGGTGTTATTGTCGCCGCCGGCTCAAGTTGATTTGAAGCTCAATACTAAGGTTGATAGCGTAAAAACCTTGAGCGAAGAGTATCATAATCACTAAAGGTAATAGCCAATAACGAAGGTTTAACCTACTTAACAGATACTCGGAAGGGGTTGAGTACATGAAAAGTAGGTCTCACCAAATAAAAAAGGGCTATTTGGGTTCAGCCCCAGCGACAATTAACTAGTCACTTTATGTTTGCTCAGAACATAAGGTTTATTGCTAGATAATGTAATGCTAAATCGTTGTTAATCTATCTTGAGCTGAGGCTATTTGCTTTTGGGGCTAACAGGCTCAATTCTGGGGATCAATATCCACACCGCAGCAATGGCAATGAGAGCTAAAGATGCACCAATAACAAATGCTGGCGTGTAGTTACCGTCAGCCGTTAAATAGGGCACTAACGCTGTTAACCCTAATGCCCCTAGCTTGGCAGCCATTCCTGAAACCCCTGCTAGTGTACCCACAGCTTTTTTCCCAAATAAATCACTGGGCAGTGTTTGTACATTACCAATAGCCGTTTGAAAGCCGAACAAGATCACCGCCATGATCATTACCGCGGTCGTTGGCCCACCTGGGTTTGCCATAGATAAAAGCGATGGCAACATAATCAAACAACCCAGGGTAATCGTCAGCTTACGGGTTTTATTGGTATCCCAACCTGCTTTTAAACGGTTTTGTGCCAGTAAGCCACCAAACCATGCCCCAAGCATTGCTCCCACATAAGGCACCCAACCGTATATCCCAATAGACTTAACATCCATGGCGTACACTTCATTGAGGTAAATAGGGATCCAGAAAACAAACAACCACCAGATAGGATCGATTGCTGCAGACGCAATAATCACCCCCCAACTTTGCTTATGAGAAAGTAGCTCTGTGGTGGTCGGGTTATATTCTTTTGCATCAACTTCATCGTCAGCGTTAGTGCATTTCTGACCTGTTAAAATGTATTGTCGCTCCTCCTCGGTAATCCAAGGGTGAGACTTAGGCGGTGCTTTAACTAAGATAATCCAAGGGATTAACCATAATAAACCAACCAAACCAATGACAACGAAGACCATTTGCCAGCTAAAATAAACGGTCATATAAGCGATAAGTGGAATCGATATAATGCCGCCAATCGCAGCGCCTGAGTTAAAAATGCCTTGAGCTAAAGCACGCTCTTTTGTAGGAAACCAATCAGCATTACTTTTAGCTGCGCCTGGCCAGTTACCAGCCTCAGCCAGACCCAGAATTGCTCTAAAGATACTGAAGCTCAGCATGCCTTGTGCGAATGCATGCGCAGCTGTTGCAATCGACCACACCCCAATTGAGAGCACAAAGCCTAGTCGGGTACCAATCCAGTCAAATATTTTACCAAATATCGCCTGACCAAAGGCATAAGATAATATGAATACAATAGAAATATTGGCATAGATCTGTTTGCGCTCTAGTGCGGTTTCATTAGGGAATATATCTTCAACAATATCAGGCCAAAGCACGCTTAGCGCTGAACGGTCGATATAATTAATTACCGTAGCTAATGCGATGAGTAGAATCACCCACCAGCGTAAGTTTCTTATTTTCATTTTAGTCCCTCAATGAAATCTTCTCTTGCGGGACTAAAGGTATCAATTAAAATACCGCCTGTTGGGCAAGTGGCCCCATGGTCTGCATGAGGCGGGATCATACAGCTATCACCCGCTCTTAGAATTTTAGTGACGCCATCGATATTAAAGTGAAATTCACCTTCCACAACGTATGAAACTTGTGAGTGTCTGTGGGCATGATTGTAACCAATGGCTCCTTTCTCAAACCAAATTTTTACTGCCATTAGCTCTTGATTAAACCCAAGCATTTGACGCTTTAAACCGCCGCCAATGTCTTCAATTTCTGTTTCATTTCCAAATGAAAAATGTTCGCTCTGTTTCATTGTGACTCCTACTGCTTATTTTTAGTTATTGGTTTTTATGGATAAATTTAGGGTTTTCATAAAGCGCGCTAATGGTTGGTAGTAGCGTATGAGTAAATTGGTTATGACTGAGTTGAGTGATGGGGTCACCTGTGGTGTGTTCTATTTTGACTGCGGCACTGTCAGTAAATTGATTATTAGCCATATCGGTCACTTGCACGCCATGAAGGTATAAGCTGGCTTTGAAGGGATTACGTTTTCCAAGGCCAACCTGATTGATGTGATTATTCACAAATGTAAGGTGAGGGCCGAAGGTACTTTCGTCTTTACCGCCGCGATATAAATTAACCAGTGAGCCTTGAATATGCTCAAACTGATTGTTGTTTACTTGTACATACTCAGCGTTATAAATGCCTTTATCATCAGTCTCTTTATTGAGCCTTAAAATATCACCGCTGATATTGATAAAGTGATTATTGCTAATGACAATATTATCGGCAAAAGCTCGCGCACCTGAGTCAAAAAAGTGAAATGAAGGCTGGTTATCAAGTTGTTTGATTTCACTATTTAATAAGCTGAATCGATAATTGGTTAACATGCCGGAGCTGGTGGTTTTTACCACACTGTTTTCTGCAACATCGTTAGCTGCAATATCGTTACCTGCAATATTGGTACTATTTTTACCGCTAATGACTAAACCATCGAGCTTTAAACTGCCGTTATTTTGAATTTCAAATAGGCTGGATTGGCTAAAACTCAGTTTGGCTTGTTGCTTTACTCGTGCCTTGATGGTGAGCGGCTTATTGATAAGTAACACTTGTTCAAGCTGATATTCGCCGTTATTGAGTGCGATAACATCGCCAGCGCTTGCATGGTTAACGGCTTGCTTAAGCTCTTGCGCGGTTGAAACTGCGATTTGGTTACCTGAATCAAAGGCGATTTCTGGTTCTGTTTTCGGATACCAACTCACGCCAGTTGCGCTTTTTAAAGTGGGAGTGAGTGAGGTCGATATGCCATAGGCGCTTAAGGCGTTATTGCTTGGATATAACAGGCCATTTTCAGCCCGTACGAGTTTAATCGATTGCGCATCAATGCCTTGAGTAATGCTGTTATTGTTAAGCTTATTAGAAACGTTGTTAGTAAAGCTTATCCCTGAAATATCATCAAATATGGCGAATGGTGATAGTTGATTGCGATTAACTAACAGGTTTTTTGAAAACTGAGTTTCTAGCGGCGCAGCAGAGCGTTCAGCATCACTACCTGCAGCTAAATGAATATGGTTTACATCAATAAAACTGTTGTGATTAATATTGGCATTAACCACTTGGTGATAACGATTTAAAGGCGAGTTAGGTACGCCATTCATAATGGTGAAGCCACTGCCAAAGCGATAACCCGTTAAGCCTTCAAAGTAGTTGTTGGTGACGATTTGATCGCGATTGATCACCCGAACGCCGCCAGTGTGCTCTACGCCATTACCTAAAAATACATTGCTGCTTATTTGGTTAGCATTACCATGACGTAGGGTTAAGGTGCCGCGGGATGCAAAAAAGGTGTTGTTACGAATGGTGTTGTTGCCGGACTTAACGGAGATGATTTCTACTTCGCCATCACAGCGGTCAAAGTAGTTATTTTCGATGACAGTTTGCGATGCCGACATGGAATGATGGCTAGTGCCAATGCGGATTGTTTCACCGCCATTGGATCCCAAGGTTGGCCGAGGACCAAAGTAGTTATGATCAATCTGATGATTATTTTGCTGACTTAACGGCGATTTTAATCGCACCGTTAAGGTCACGCCTTTATTACGCTTACCCACTAAATGATTGTGGTCGAAGCGGTTATTTTTACCATACAGCGCCACCCACTGATCAGAATCAAATCGCTCTGGCTTATTGAAGTTGTCGATGACCACTTCAGATACTCGCGAATGATGAGCAAAATCATCATCACTGCTTCTAAAGGCAATCACTTCACGGCTTGGACTGTAGCCATTTTTAAATACTAAGCCGCTTACATGTAAATACTGGCCAGATAAACGCAAATTAGATTGTCCTGATAATATGACTTTGCCTTTGGTTTGCGCTGACAGTGTGATGGGGGCCGCTTTTGTGCCTTGACCGCTAAAGTTGATTTCAAAGTCTTGCCAAATACCGTCAGCCAAGATGATTTCATCACCTGCGACAATATTTTTTATTGTTTGGTTATATTCCACAGGCGTCTTCACTGTGTAAGTGGCTGCATTGAGCGATAAGAAAGGGCTTAATGCCGATAGACACAGCATAAGAGCAATATGTTTTAAGTTTTTATCCTTGCTAGGTAAATATTGATATTGCATTAGTACGCTCATTGTTATTTTTATACTGAGTTTTAGTGTTGTTTTAATCGTAAATAAACTCCTAGCTCAATAGTGGGGTAGGAGTGGCAATGCTAAGTTTCTAATGCGGATTAAAACTTAACTTTCGCGCCAAGGAAATACTTAGGCCCTGAACGAGAGTAGTCAGAAACTGTGGTGTCATTACCACGAGTCATGATTTGTGGCTCGTCTAGCAGGTTTAGCGCTTTAAGTGATACAGATAAGTAATCAGAATCTTGCACATAACGGTTTGAACTATCTGGAAACGGCAAGTTATTAGGTTGGAAATACGATTCTCGGTACTTATAAAGTACTCTGAATGTTGCCCAATCACCTTCCCAATACACTGACGCAGATGCCACTTGTGGTGAGAAACCAAATAGATTTGCATCAGGCACAATATTTTGGCTGCCAGTTAAGCTTACTTAACCTTAATGCGTCGCTTATTTTATTAAGTTTCACGTTTATCTCCCCAGATAAAATATTGTATTTAAATGCGAACACAATCCTTTAAACATGATCTTTAAATACAACCTTTCGCTGCATAGAAACTAACCAATGGTCACGGTGCGTGTCAACCATTTTGTGTTACCAATATTAAATTGACTTTACTTTTTTGTTATTACCAATAACATTAAAGTAACAATGATTACTGCTTGTATGATTGCTGAATTGCAATCTAAACTGATAAATAGGCTTTGCGTTGAATTACTAAATCGATATGATGTAGGTTATGCAAATTGTTATTTTTTAAAATATTGAAGGACCAAACATGAAAAATAGACGTATGTTTTGGCGCATCGTAGAAGAGATTGAAGCGTCTATTACTCGCGGCGAATATGTACCTGGTAGTCGTTTACCTCCAGAAAGGGAGCTAGCTGAAAAGTTTGATGTTAGCCGTCCAACCATTCGTGAGGCGATTATTGCACTGGAAGTGCGAGAGAAAATTGAAGTTAAAACGGGTTCGGGTGTTTACGTCTTACAATCAGTCAATCAGTCCCAGCTAAAAAACAAAATCAACGCCTTTGAATTAACCCAGGCTAGAGCACTTGTTGAAGGTGAGATAGCTGCACTTGCAGCAAATACTATTACCGAAGAAGAATTGGTAGAGTTAAATAAGACATTGATTATGATGGAAAATAAGTCTTATGTAGAAGAAGCAGATCAAATGTTTCATAACATCATCGCTAACTCTACTCGTAACGGTGCATTAATCAAAATGTTTGAAAGCTTGTGGGCACTGCGGGCATCAAGTCCAAAAATTATTGACGACTATGATAGCGTTTGTAGCAAAGACAACCAGAAGACCTTAGATGAACATACTGCCATTTATGAGGCTCTCGCCGCAGCAGATGCTTCAGAGGCGCGTGCAGCTATGCACAAACACTTTAATCGCTTGATTAATGTATTGTTTGATACTGTTGAGGCTAAATCACTTGAAGAAGTGAAACGTAAAAACAGTGAGAAGCGTGATTTATATTCAATTGATAACTTGGTTAACAGATTAAGTTAACCATCAATACACACTTTAAAGGACGCTAAGCGTCCTTTTTTTATGGTTGTAGAGAATTCTGTTTGTTTTTTTGTACAAAATCAGCGGCCAAAGCAAGGGCTGCGGTTAAAGGTTGTCTTTTTTACTCTTATCGCTAATTCAAATCGCTAATTCAAATCACTAATTTAATGACTTAAGCCGAGTTGGTCTAGAGTCTAACCCTGGTGATATTTTACCTTATCAATTAACAAGGATTGTCAGTTTATTGGACATTATATTAAACCTTCGGGATAAGCTTTTATTGATTTACAGTGAAAAAGTGATGATAGGTGCTTAAAAAGCATGTAATTACCTTGCTATCTTAAAAGTTTTTTTATTACTAAATTGTAACAAATTTTCTGAGAATGATATTTGTTTGTATTTTTGGCGTTGGTTACGAAGATCATCTAGCTGGTCTATTGGTATACCAATTTTTTCTGTTGTTATTACCAATTCAATTGCCTTATCTAAGCTTTTATTTAGGGGCTGGTGGCAGCTTATTAGCTTGAATAATAGCGTCTCGGGTTAGTTAATAGCGTTATAATTTGCTATAGGGTGTCATATCAATATCGATTTATTAGGCGCTTTATTTTATAGCCAGTCTTCGATCATTAGCCGTTATGGTAAGCTCGATTGTTACAGCTGGTAATAAACTTACATGAGTAACAACTTAAGTGGTAATGCTCGTCTTGGCGGTTAACTGTTTTGACTCGGCCGAGTAAAGTATCTGTGGGGGAGAAGTATTGAAACTAGGGCCTGATATGACTAACACAGATTAGCGGCACAGATTAACTGCACTGATTAGCCACAATGAGTCGTTTAACTGTTAGCGCGATTAAGCCTTTAAGTTAAAGGCTTAATCGAAGCTTGAACAAAGGTTGAGTCTGGCAGGGTTTACTTAATTGCTTGTAAAATAACAAACTTACCATTTGACGCCACAGTGTTGCAGTTTTTAAATAAACGCTTCAATTTTACATGGTAAGCCAAATGCCGATTGCCCACGACTTGTAACATGCCGCCAGGGGCTAAACGTTTACGGGCATCAACAAACATCTGCCATGCAATGTGATCGGTTATTGCTTCCCCCTGGTGAAAAGGAGGGTTACACAACACCAAATCAGCCACCATTTCAGCATCTAAGTGGGTTAAACAATCATCCCAATGAAACTGCGCTTTTTCACGAGCAAAGCCATTTGCTTGCCAATTGTGACGACTCGATGCAACGGCCATTTCTGAGTCGTCTACAAAGTGGATAGTTGCTTGCGGGTAAAGTTGTCCGGCTCGCAGGCCTAAAATACCATTACCACAACCAAGATCTATAACGGTATTAAACTCACCTTCTGGCAAGTTATCTAGCATGATACGAGCACCAATATCGAGCTTGTTAGCGGCAAATACATTGCTTAAGTTACTGATGTTAAGTGATAACTCATCAACAGGCCAGTTGACAGCTTGTGGAAGTTGGCGTTTATTACCGTCAGCAATACAAGTGATTACGCGGGTTTTCTTCCAAGTTAAGCTAGCATTAGCAGCGCCTAAATTTTTCTCAATGACGGCTAAAATCGCTTTATTGATGGTTTTTGCTTTAGCGCCAATGAGTACCTGAGTACCTTTTGGTAAAACCTGAGATAAGCGCTGCAATTGATGAGCAAAATAACTGAGGTTTTTTGGCAGCTTCATTAACACTAGCTGCAAGGTGTCAGGTAATAGCTCACGGCTATGAAAACGCTGGATATTATCTGATGGCAGTTGATTGGCTGCTAAGTTTAACTCAGCCCCCAGTAAACTGGTTTTCGCGTCGGTTTCCACAAATAAAGGCCAGCTTGGCTCAATCGCAACAAGGCCGCATTGCAGCGCCCCAAAATTATCATTAATGATGGCGGTATTAACTGGGCTCGTGTTTGACTGAATCTGGCTTGACTCAATAATATGTTTTATCAGGTGTTCATCGGCGGCATCCCAAGCTTGCAGGTTGGACTCTTGCTGCTTTGGATAGCGAAAAAGTGTTAACTCAATTCCTTCACATGAGAATTGGTTTGCCGTCATTATAATTACCTGTCATCAACATCATCAAAATAGCCGATAATTATCGCAGATAAGCGTTTATTGTGCGAGAGGAACTCAGGGCTTATCTGCAGTTAATCGCCCCGTTTAATCGCCATATCTATAATGATGACGCCTTACACCCAAATTGCCCTGTGGCGTATTTGTTCGACATAGGCTGATAAGGTTTGCAGCGCCAAGGTGACTGATGCTAGATTACATAGGCAATAGATTAAGCTCAACGCGCTAATAACATTAACATTTACAAAGGAATTGTATGAAAGGTGCAGGTGGAACGTCAGGTGGAATTGGGTCATTTTTTATTGGTTTGATTATGATGTGCGGTGGTTTTTATATGCTACTGAATGCCATTAAAATCACCAGTTCATTTGGTATGGGGCATAGTCTATACAGAATGGGCGGTATGAACCTGACCAGTGGCATGATCATGATCCCATTTATGTTTGGAGTAGGTTTGATGTTTTACAATGCCAAAAATATTTTTGGCTGGATCCTAACCTTTGGCTCACTGGTTGCGCTTATCTTCGGCGTGATTAGCTCAATTAATTTTCGCTTTACCCAAATGAGCGCGTTCGAATTAATTGTTATCTTAGTGCTGAGTGTTGGCGGCTTAGGGATATTTTTACGCTCACTGAAAACCATCGACAGTAACAGCTTGAGCTAATCTACTGTTTTGTTTTACTGCAAGCAATAGTAAAACCCTGCACCATTTTGCAACAATGCTGAGTTCAATAATTGGCTCAGTATTGTCAATGCTATATTTATCTTCATCTGCTTGATTGTTTATTGGTACTATTTGGCTACTTAGTTTTTATTGGTATCTATTTTGACTACTGACTCGCCTTCACAGCCACTTGAACAAAAGCCATCGTCTAAACAAGCATTTCCAGTATTGCCGTGGATTATGACATTTCTTAAGCCTTATCGAATGAGAGTGGTAGCGGCAATTATCTTTTTATTTATCGGCTCATTTGCTTGGTTATCACTAGGCCAAGGAGTGAAGATGATGGTCGATGAAGGCTTTGTGGCTGATAACGCTGGCCGGCTCAATGAAATCGTCTTGTTTATATTAGTGATAACCGCAGTAAGTGGCACGGCGGTCTTTTGTCGCTTTTACTTAATGACTTGGCTAGGTGAGCGGGTTATCGCTGATATTCGCTTGAAAGTATATAACCATTTATTGTCATTATCGCCGGCATTTTTTGCCGAGCAGCGCACTGGTGAAGTGATTTCACGCTTTACCGCTGACAGCACGTTATTGCAAAGTGTGGTGGGCAGTAGTTTGTCGATGGCGTTTCGCTCAAGTGTTACCGTGCTCGGCGCTATAGTGATGATGGCGCTGACCAGTATTAAGTTAACGGGCTTAGTGTTACTGGCTGTGCCTATGGTGTTTGTTCCGGTTATTTTTCTTGGTAAAAAAGTGCGTCAGTATTCACGTACCAGCCAAGATAAAGTGGGCGATCTGGGGGCGTATATCGATGAAACCCTCCATGAAATTCATACCGTGCAAGCCTACGGCCATGAAAGTAAAGATCGCTACGTGTTCAATGAGCAAGTTGAAGCTGTGATGACCGCGGCTAAAAGCCGTATTCTCTATCGCTCTATTTTAATATCTTCAGTAATGTTTTTAAGTATTGCCGCTATTGCCTTGGTGCTGTGGGTTGGGGCGCAAGATGTGATGGCGCAAAATATTACCGCTGGTGAATTATCCGCCTTTATGTTTTATGCGGTAATGGCAGCAGGTGCAGTGGCCACCATTAGTGAAGTGTTCAGTGAAATTCAGCGCGCCTCAGGCGCTGCAGAGCGATTAGTTGAGTTAGTGAACACTCCTATTGATTTACCACAAGTTACAACGCCTCAGATGCTCCCTGATGAGGTTAAAGGCCAACTGAGTCTAGAGCAGTTACGTTTTGCTTACCCTAGTGTTGCCGATGATGTCATTAAAGGCATTGATTTACAGATTAAGGCGGGTGAAAGAGTTGCGTTGGTAGGAGAAAGCGGCGCCGGTAAAAGTACCTTATTTGAATTGCTGCTACGTTTTTATCAACCTCGCTCAGGCGCTGTTAAGTTAGATGGATTTGATATCTCGCAGTTGAGCTTAAACCAATTACGCGAGCAGTATGCATTAGTGCCACAAGACTCAGTTATTTTCGCCACTAACGTACTTGAAAATGTTCGCTATGGCCGGGTTGATGCCAGCGAAGATGAGGTTATTAACGCTTGTAAAACAGCTAAAGCTGATGAATTTATTAATGAGTTACCTGACGGCTATCATACCTATTTAGGTGAGAGAGGCGTTAAGCTCTCAGGTGGTCAAAAACAGCGCATTGCCATTGCCAGAGCCATATTGGCAGACAGACCTATTCTATTATTAGATGAAGCCACCAGTGCCCTAGATGCGGTGAGTGAAGTGTATGTAAAGCAAGGTTTAGATAATCTGATGCAGGGCAGAACCACCTTGATCATTGCCCATCGATTAGCCACAGTGATTAATGCCGACAGAATTGTGGTGTTAGAAAAAGGCCAAGTCGTTGCTGTGGGCACACACCAAGAGCTAATGCATACAAGTGAAATTTATAACGCGTTTGCCAGCTTGCAATTACTCGCTGACATTGACATAGGGCAAGAATCTGCTTAGCGCTGACTATTTTCAGTTTAGCCAGCGATAAAAAAATGCCTTCAATTGTGAAGGCATTTTTGATGTTGTTACGAATGATATTTCTTTTAAATCATATACCGTGGACTGCTACTTTCTTAACTCGCGGCGTAAGATTTTACCCACAGTGCTTTTCGGCAGTTGCTCGGTAAACTCAATAATGCGTGGAATTTTATAGGCTGTTAATTGGCTGCGGCAATAATCTGAAATTTGCTGTTTGGTTTGCGCTTCATCAATTGAGGGATCTTTTAAAACGATCACTGCTTTAACTGCTTCACCGGATTTTTCATCTTCGACACCGACTACCGCGCACTCAAGCACTAATTCGTTTTGGGATAAAATATCTTCCACTTCATTGGGATAAACATTAAAACCTGAAACGATAATCATGTCTTTTTTGCGATCGACTATTTTGTGAAAACCATCTTCAGTAGCGACTGCAATATCGCCAGTTTTAAAATAACCGTTACGGGTCATGACTTTGGCGGTTTCTTCAGGCTTTTGCCAATAGCCTTGCATCACTTGTGGGCCTTTAACTGCAAGTTCGCCAGCTTCACCTAATGGCACTTCTTCATCGTTTATATCTAATATTTTAACCTCGGTGGCCAATACAGGTTTACCAATAGTGCCTAACTTTTGGTAACCCGGCGCATTTAAGCTCACTACCGGGGCGGTTTCTGATAAGCCATAACCCTCAGATATCATACTGCCAGTAGTTTTTTGCCAAATATTTGCCGCAGCACTTGTCAGTGCTGTGCCGCCAGAGAGCGTAATGGTTAACTTACTAAAATCCAATGCTTGAAATTCTGGTTGGTGGCATAGGCCAACAAATAAAGTATTAAGCCCTGCAAAGCCAGTAAACGGATAACTGGCCATAGTCTTTATTAAGCCTGCAATATCGCGTGGGTTAGGGATTAGCACTGAGCAGCTGCCAGATTCAAAATACAGGACTAAATTCACCATAAAGGCATAGATATGATAAATCGGTAACGGCGCGACAAAAATGTCCTTGCCTTCAGTCATAGTGCTGGCAATACGCGATTTTACTTGGCCTGAGTTAGCCAACATATTGCGATGACTTAGCATGGCACCTTTTGATAAGCCCGTGGTGCCGCCAGTGTATTGCAGCGCGGCTAGATCTTCTTGCTGAGGTTTGTAAGGACTAAAGCTTGATTGTTCACCTAAGGCGAGCATGTGGTTAAATTCGACTTTTGCAAAAGGGGTGTCGGCTTGAGGCTGAGGATTAATTAAATCCAGTGCATGGGTGCTGATGACTAATTCAATATCAGTTTTCGCAACTACATTATTTAATGTGGGTAATAAGTCAGATAACACCACCAAGGCTTTTGCGCCGGAATCATTAAACTGATGGATTAGCTCACGTTCAGTATACAGCGGGTTAGTGTTGACTATGATTAGCCCCGCACGAATTGCACCGTATGCGGCAATCACAAATTGAGTGATATTTGGCAACTGAATCGCGATGCGATCCCCAGGTTTTAGCTGACTATGGTTTTGCATGTAGGCGGCAAACTGACGTGAAGTAAGTTCGAGTTCTTTAAAGGTGGTTTGTTTCCCCAAACAAGCATAAGCCACATTATCCCCATAACGTTGGCAAGTTTGTTCGATCAAATCTACCAATGAATCATATTGCTGTAGATTGAGTTCTTTATCTGCGTCATACCCCATGCTTATCCCCTTTGTTGTTTTTTTGCTGCATTTCAAACAGGCGTTTAGATTAGAGTGGTTTTAGTTAACAGGTCAACAACATTCTATAGCTTTGTAAAATTATAGTATTAAAAAGTATGGAGTTTTTGCTCTATAATGGCTGATGGTTAGCATTATCTATTCGTTCAGTTTTGATGGTTTTTTGAACTAGAAAGGTGTTCTTGAGCCTCATGGTTAATTGGTTTGTAAGTATAAAGTCAGCGTTATCAACTGTCTTGCTATTCATTTAGTTAGTGTTTTAGTCTTTTACTCTGTTATTACCTCGAAATGCGTAGATTATTTTGAGAGCTAATCGAAATTGTTCGCAATTAGCTTGCATTTGTTATAGAAATGTAACTGAGATGATGTATTTCATTTTGGGAGAGACGATTTTTAATCATATGTTTATGAATAAAAATGAGTCACAAGCAAAAATATAATAAATAAAGAGACCACATGATGACCAATCTAAAGAAAACAACCAAGTTTGGCTTTAGCTCATTAAGCCTCGCAATTACAGTAGCATTGACTGGTTCAGTCATGTCTACTCAAGTCGCAGCTGCGGAAGAAGTTGCAGACAATGTAGAAAAAATTGCTGTTGTAGGTAGCCGCGCTGCACCTCGTTCAGTGGGTGAGTCCCCTGTACCTATCGATATCATTAGCGCTGATGATTTAAGGAAGAATGGCTCTACCGACATGATTGATATGTTGGTCACCTCAGTACCATCATTTAACTCGCGCGCTCAGCCGATTAGTGATGCTGCAACCCTTGTACGCCCAGTCAATTTACGTGGATTGCCTTCAGACAGTACTTTAATCCTTGTTAATGGTAAGCGACGTCATCGTGCGTCTGTCATTGCATTCCAAGGAGGTGGCATAAATGATGGTGCTCAAGGGCCTGACATTTCGGTGATTCCAAGTATTGCGTTAAAGCAAGTTGAAGTGCTGCGTGATGGCGCCGCGGCGCAATATGGTTCTGATGCCATTGCAGGTGTAATGAACTTCCAATTAAAAGATAGCGCTGAAGGTGGCTCTGTCTCTGTTTCTCACGGTGAATATTATGAAGGCGATGGTGCAACGACAACCGTGGATGGCAACATCGGATTGCCGTTAACAGATGCTGGCTTCGTTAATATTAGTGCGCAATACAAAACTGCTGATGCAACCAGTCGCAGTGTACAGCGCCCTGATGCTGCGGGTTTAATTGCGGGAGGAAACACATTCGTTAATGATCCTGCCCAAATATGGGGTAACCCAGAAATTAAAGATGATTACACTGTATTTGCGAATCTTGGCTTTGACTTTAATGACAAGCACAGCCTTTATGCATTTGGTAACGTATCGTCAAGAGATGCTGTGGGTGGCTTCTATTACCGTAACCCCCATAACCGTGGCAATGTTTACTCCCTTGATGGCGGCGAAACCTTGCTAGTGGGGGCAGTAAATGGCGATCCATCAACATGTGATGTTGTGCCTGCAAATGTACCTAATGTACTTGATACCCCTGAATATGCAGCAATGGTTGCAGATCCTAACTGTTTCTCAATGAACCAAGTGCGCCCAGGTGGTTATACCCCTCAATTTGCTGGGACCATTGAAGATATGTCTTTCTTCTTAGGTTTTGAAGGCGAATTTGGTGAGTGGGCTTATGATGCCAGTGCAGGTACCGGTGCCAACAAAGCAAGTTTTAGCTTAAGGAACTCGCTTAACCCTTCTTTAGGTTTAGCGGCTAACCCTGAAGATACTCAAACTGATTTTGATACCGGTGCTTACGAGCAAGTTGAAACCACAGTCAACCTCGACTTCTCGCGTTATTTCACCATTGGCTCAATTGAAGATATTAGCTTTGCAACGGGTTTTGAGTGGCGTGAAGAGTCATTTGAAATTACTCAAGGTGAAGAAGCTTCTTGGTTAGCTGGCCCATACGCAGATCAAGGTTTCAATATTGGTTCCCATGGCTTTAAAGGTTTTGGTCCTGAAGCTGCGGGTAAAAACTCTCGAACCAATATTGGTATTTATGCCGATGTTGAAGCGTATTTAACTGATGATTGGTTATTGGGTTTAGCGCTGCGTTATGAGGATTTTTCTACTTTCGGCGATACCTTAAATTATAAGATTTCAACCCAATATTCAGTGAATGATTACTTGTCAATTCGTGGCTCACACAGCACTGGGTTTAGAGCGCCAACAGTCGGTCAAGAGAATGTGGTTAACACTCAAACCTCGATTGTAAACGGTGATTTGATCCAGACATTTATTGCTCCACCAACGGATCCATTAGCGGCATTTTATGGTGGTGAAGTTTTAGAACCGGAAGAATCCATCAGCTATGCTTTAGGTACGGTATTTGAGTATGAAGACTTTTTCTTAACGGTTGATTACTACAATATTGAAGTGACAGGTCGTCTGGCGCAGTCAAGTCAAATTGAAGTACAAGCGGATGATTATGATGCGTTAAGAGCGGCGGGAGTAGAGTTTCCTGAGTTAATTTCGGCGGTTACTTATTATACCAATGACTTTGATACTACAACTCAAGGTATTGATATTGTGGGTTCGTATGAAACAGAGCTGATGTCTGGTGACTCAATGTTCAGTCTTGCCTATGGCTGGACGGATACAAACGTTGATAAGTTTGATCCAGATACTACTGACGAAGGTAAAGTGCGTCGTTTAGAAGATGGTATTCCTGCTCATCGTGCGACCTTAACGTGGAATCAAACCTGGGACGATTTAAACGTATCGTTACGTGGTAATTACTTTGGTGAATACTATGCAACCCATGCTGATGATACGTCTGATTGGGGTTCTGAAACGGCAGATTCTGCTTTCACTGTTGACCTTGAAGTGAGTTATACGGTAGTTGATGCATTAACTATTTCAGTGGGTGCGAATAATATCTTCGACCAAGAAGCTCAAAAGCTTAAAGACGGTACTTTAGGTGCTCTAGGTGCAGTTTACTATGAAAGTGGTCCATTCGATTATAACGGTGGCTTCTACTACGGTAAGTTAACTTACAGCTTTTAAGCGTTTAACTTGAACAAGAAAGACTGCATCTGCAGTCTTTTTTTTGCGATAAATTTATTGAGTTGAACTTGCTAAACACTAATCGAATCAGTTAACCGCATCTAAAGTATCAAACAATGATTCAATGGTGAGCACTGTTGGCAGCTTAACCCCTTGTGGGTACTTAGGGCCGTAAACTTTATTGAATGGCGTACCCATGCCGCCTTCATTGGTTACATAGGTTTCGATAAGTGCATTAGGTTCAGTCCAATTGCCTTGCATTAAAATGATATTATCTGCAGTAAGTACATTAACGACTTTTTCTCTATGGGTGACATTGGCTTGGTTGGTTCGACAAGGCAAGCACCAGTCCGCGTATACATCCACAAATACAGTATAGCCTTGCTCAACTAAAGGCGCTATTTGGCTTGGGTTAAGCGTTTGCCACTGCAAGCGTTTATAAGCATTGTAATCTTCATCTTTTTGTAAAAAAGCATACACCCCGCCAAAACATAAGGTCATAAAACTAAGTAACACGATGATCGCAGTAGGAATATTATTCCCTTTTATTTTTAGGATAATCAGTAAACCGATACCGGTTAGTAGTAATCCAAGTAATATTGGCAGCAATAAGGCCATAGGATGTGTTCTCAGTTAATTATGCAGAAGATATAGGCGACTATATCAAGTTTTACTTAATTTGAGGTTAAACCCATGTTGTCAGTGGTCATTCATGGTAACGTTACGCCTTTATTAAACTGCAGATAATTAAATGAATATAATCATCTGTATTTAATTGTAAGAATATTCACTCATTAATGATTTGGGAAATAAAATGGCGTTTAGTACGTGGTTAGGTCTATTGGCTATCTGTTGTTTAGGAGCCATGTCTCCAGGTCCTAGTTTAGCTATGGTGTTAAAACATACTTTATCTGGTGGGCGATTACATGGTGTTGTTTGTGCCTGGGCACATTCAATAGGTATTGGTGTTTATGCTTTGGTGACCTTATTAGGGCTTGCAGTGGTGCTAGAAAAGTCGCCAATTGTGTTTAACGGTATTGCGATTCTGGGGGCGCTTTATTTGGCCTGGATGGGGTTTCAAGCACTAAACTCTAAAGGTGGTATGGAGCAAAAGCTACAAGCAGGAGTGCCAGCATCTTTACTTGAGGCTGCAAGAGACGGTTTAGCGATATCATTATTTAACCCAAAGATTTTATTATTCTTTTTAGCATTATTTAGTCAGTTTGTGCTTGCAGCTGAAACCATGGCAGGTCAAACCGTTATTGTGCTAACGCCCTTGGTTGTTGATGGGCTTTGGTACACCCTTATTGCCGTGGTGTTATCCCATGGGCCGATCTTAAATCGGTTACGAAACAAAGCGGCATTGATTGATAAGTTATCGGGTGTGGTACTTATCTTGCTGGCAGTTCGGGTGTTGATAAATCTATTTTAAATAGTATTTATTACAGATAGAGAGAACAAAAAAGCCATCTTGCGATGGCTTTTTTTGGTTAAAGCAGTTGTTAGTTCTTAAATACTTGTACTGAATCGTCTTTCTCTACAACGGCCTCTTCTGATGCCTGCTGGCTTCCTGGTGGGTTCTTTATATGGTCATTTAAGTTTTCACTTAACATTCCTTTGAACTCCTCAGAAAACCACTCTAAGGCATTATCTTTTTCAGCTTCTAAATTTGAAGACTTAATTGCAGCTTCAAATGCATTGTAACGTGCTGCAGCAAAGCGAAGGGCAGTACCGACTTTGCCAATATCGTTTTCTTGCTGGCTAAGTTGGTTTGCTAGCGCGATAAATTGATCAGCAATTTGGTACATTGTTGTTTCAGTTTTTTCTTCTGACATATTTTCCACTTTTTAGTACTGGTTTAATTGCAATTAGTTTACCCACTTTAAAACTTAAATTCAGGTAAAAAACCATTGAGTTTGCGGATTCGATCCAATTATTAAGCAATAACGTCATTTTAACTGTCTGGGTCAGAGTCAGTGATCACTTGACCATTTCGAGAGTCATAGTAAATAGATAAAGTCGTTAGAGAGTTATAAAAATAGCGACATTGATCAGGATTTATATAGGTGGCTTGGTAATCTGATACGTTTTCATCGGCAGTGGTGGAAACACTGGGGGCATCTTGTAGTACGGTTTCCCATACCGATATACAATCAGCGACGTTGTTTAGCCTTGGTGATGGCTCAAACGGAGGCCAGTTTTGTGCTGGATATCCCCACTCATTAATATCTAATTGGCCATCAGTACCGGCATTTTCAAATATTGGCAGATTATCAGCAGGGCCTGAATAGCCTAACGCAGCCCATTTTATATGCGCGAGGCTGATACCGGTTGCGAAGCTGCCGCCAGTGGCTTTTACATTTGCCACATGCGCATCTTGTTGAAGGTTGATAAACTTAGGCAAAGCGATGACGGCTAAAATAGCCAGTATAATAATGACGACAACCAGTTCAATAAGCGTAAACCCAGTTTGAGTTATTTTGAGCTTTTCAATTTGCATTTAGGCATCTTTAGTAATGTGTTGTTAAATAATTGTAGATTGGTTTAGGGGTTATAGGTAGGTATGAGATGAAATATGCGAATTGGCAGCAGCTGTTTAATGAGCAACAACAGCAAGGCTATTATCTTGAATTAATGAATTTTTTAGCGACAGAGCGCCAGCAAGGCAAGGTGATATACCCTCCAGAAAATGAGACCTTTGCAGCTTTTGATCTAACGCCATTGAAGCAGGTAAAAGTGGTTGTATTAGGGCAAGATCCTTATCATGGGGCAGGGCAAGCTCACGGTTTATGTTTTTCGGTACAAGCTGGAGTGAAAACGCCGCCTTCTTTGGTAAATATCTACAAAGAGCTTAAGCAAGATATCAGTGGTTTTATCATTCCCGAACATGGCAACCTAACGGCTTGGGCTAAACAAGGGGTGTTATTGCTTAATACGGTATTAACCGTTGAAGAAAGTAAGGCTCATTCGCACTCAAAAGCGGGCTGGGAGCATTTTACTGACCAAGTAATGCAATGCCTTAATCAACAAATTGAACCTATTATATTTGTGCTGTGGGGCGCTCACGCGATAAAAAAAGGCCGCTGGATAACCTCACCTCAGCATCATATTCTTTCAGGGCCGCACCCGTCGCCGTTATCGGCTTATCGTGGGTTCTTTGGCTGCAAACATTTTTCAATTATTAATCAATTATTAGTGGCAAAAAATAATGCGCCAATTGATTGGCAAGTGTAGGTCTTAGCAATAAAAAATGCACTTGATAGCAATCAAGTGCATTTTAATATTCAGTAACAGCTTAGTTTAGTGGTTTTTAGTTATTACGCTGAACTGAAATCTTAGCTAATGAGATAAGCGCGGTTTTGTATTCGCTATCAGCAATTGGCGCTAATGCCGCAATGGCTTTATCCGCTTCTTCATCGGCTTTTTGCTTGGTGTACTCTAATGCACCTGAATCTTTTAAGGCTGCGACGATTTCGTCGATAGCTTTGGTGCCATCTCCATTTTCAATTGCGTCTTTGATCAGCGCTTTAGCTTCATCATTACCGTGTGCCATGGCATAGATTAGCGGTAAGGTAGGTTTCCCTTCGGCTAAGTCGTCACCAATATTTTTACCTAGCTCATCAGCATCTGCAGTGTAATCAAGCAAGTCATCGGTTAGTTGGAATGCGGTACCTAAAAATTTACCGTATTCACCTAATGCGTGTTGTTGCTCTTTGCTCACATCTGCAATAACACCTGTGAGTAAGGTCGCGGCTTCGAATAATTTAGCTGTTTTGCAGTAAATCACTCGCATATAATTCTCTTCGGTGGTTTCAGGGTCATTACAATTCATTAATTGTAAAACCTCGCCTTCGGCAAGAATGTTAGTGGTGTCAGCCAGTACGCGCAGTACTTTCATGCTATCTAACTCAGTCATCATCTGGAATGAGCGAGTGTATAAGAAGTCACCAACAAGTACGCTAGCGCTATTGCCAAAAAGGGCATTAGCGGTTTTACGGCCACGTCGTAAGGTTGATTCATCAACAACATCATCATGTAGTAGTGATGCCGTATGAATAAACTCTATAATGGCAGCTAACTTTAGGTGTTCTTCACCTTTATAGTCGATAGCACGAGCGGCTAAAACTGAAAGCAATGGACGTAGTCGTTTACCACCGCCATTGATAATGTAAAAACCGAGTTGGTTTATTAATGCAACATCAGACTCAAGTTGTTTGTAAATTAACTGATTTACGGCTTGCATGTCGTTATCAGCTAGTTGACGAATGGCGTTTAAATCCATAATGGTCTCTAGTTATTAGGCTACCGGACAAAATTATATTGCCCACTATATAAGGTTCAAATTGTATATTAACAAATTTTACCGAATTTTCATGCTTTAGGCAGCTTTTGTTCTTAGATAGTGGGAGTTAAGCCGAGCTTTTTTTATTGATTCAAATTTAACGCTTGCCAGAATGCAAATCTTGCCGTAGAATCCGCGCCCATTGTCATTAAAAGTTTTTAGCACCCGGTATCAACATAACAATGAACCGGAGTGTTAGTCCATTTGGAGTGAAATAGCTATGTACGCTGTTTTTCAAAGTGGCGGAAAGCAACATCGTGTTGCTGAAGGTCATACAGTTCGTTTAGAAAAAATTGAAGTTGCTACTGGTGAAACTGTAGAGTTTGATCAAGTATTATTGGTTGCTGATGGTGAGAACGTTCACGTTGGTGCACCTCTAGTTGCAACTGGTAAAGTTGTTGCTGAAGTGGTTAGCCACGGTCGCGGTGAGAAAGTAACTATTCAAAAGTTCAATCGTCGTAAGCATCACGAAAAGAAAATGGGCCATCGTCAATGGTTCACTGAAGTTAAAATCACAGCGATCAGCGCATAATTTAGGAGTCTAACTCATGGCACATAAAAAAGCTGGCGGTTCTACTCGTAACGGCCGCGATTCGGAAAGTAAACGTCTTGGTGTTAAGCGTTTTGGTGGTGAATCAGTTGTAGCTGGTAACATCATCGTTCGTCAACGTGGTACTAAATTCCACGCTGGTGTAAACGTAGGTATTGGTCGTGACCATACTTTGTTTGCATTAACAGACGGTAAAGTTAAGTTTCAAGTAAAAGGTCCTAATAACCGTAAGTTTATTAGCATCGAAGCTTAATTCTAGACTCTAATCAGTCTTTGAAAGCCCCGCCTTCTGGCGGGGCTTTTGTGTTTTTTTACTTCATTGTTGATTTAGTTAGCTAGACTTTAGTTTATTAAAAATTAGTGGATTAAATTTACGTGCGGTATTTGCGATGTTTTGCATCGTTGATTATTTATTTTGCAGTAAGCGATTTATGGTGATTGTATCTTCTACGCTTCCCTGCACATCTCAATCTTTTGAGGTTATAATTGACACATTAAGTGGTGTCAGGAGTATGTATGAAGTTTATTGATGAGGCTAAAATCAGAGTTGAAGCGGGTGACGGTGGCAGTGGCTGCGTTAGCTTCAGACGTGAAAAATATGTGCCAGACGGCGGCCCTGATGGTGGTGACGGCGGTGATGGTGGTAGTGTATTTTTAGTCGCAGATGAAAACATGAACACGCTTATTGATTTCCGTTTTGTCAGCTCGCATATTGCTGAGCGTGGTAAAAATGGACGTGGCCGTGATTGTACCGGTCATGGCGGTGAAGATTTAATGCTTAAAGTACCTGTGGGTACGCGTGCTGTTGATTTCGATACTGAAGAATTATTAGGTGATTTGACTACCCATGGCCAAAAGTTACTTGTGGCTAAAGGTGGTTTCCACGGTTTAGGTAATACGCGCTTTAAAAGCAGTACCAACCGTGCGCCGAGACAGAAAACATTAGGTACGCCTGGTGAAGTACGTTTCTTAAAACTGGAATTATTGTTACTTGCTGATGTCGGCCTATTGGGCTTACCAAATGCAGGTAAATCAACCTTTATTCGTGCGGTATCTCGTGCAACACCAAAAGTTGCTGATTATCCGTTTACGACACTAGTACCAAACCTTGGTGTGGTAAGTCCACGACCTGGGCAAAACTTCGTTATCGCCGATATTCCTGGCTTGATTGAAGGTGCCTCAGATGGTGCTGGTCTTGGTATTCGTTTCTTGAAGCATTTGGAACGTTGTCGTGTGTTATTACACATCATCGATATCGATCCTATTGATGGCAGTGATCCGGTTGAATCTGCGCGTTCAATTGTGGCTGAACTTGAAAAGTATTCACCAAAGCTTGCAGCTAAGCCACGTTGGTTAGTCTTTAACAAAATCGATTTATTGCATGAAGATGAACTTGCAGAAAGAATGGATCGCATTGTTAAGGAAATGGATTGGAAGGGTGACATTTACACTATGTCAGCATTCAACCGAACGAACACTAAAGACATTAGCTTAAAACTATTAGATTTCATCAATTCACTTCCTCCTGAAGATGAAGGCACTAGCCCAGATGATGAAGTTGAGTTTAAATGGGATAACTACCATGAAGCTAGCGTTGAATCGGTAAATGAAAATTACGACGACGACTTTGATGATGACTTCGATGACGATGACTACGATGTGGAAATCATTTACCAACGTTAATAGTCGAGAGACAAGTGTACGCAGAAACTCAAAATGATATCACTCGTCTTGTTGTACGAAGTGCACAATTACTTCTAGCCTATGGCGCTGAGTCTGATCTTGTTGAAGAGATCAGTCAGCGCTTAGGTAAAGCGCTGGGTCTTGCCAGCGTTGAACTTTCAATTTCCTCCAACTCCCTTGTACTGACCAGTTTAGTCCATGGCCGCTGTATAACTACAACCCGACGCATTCGAGAGCATGGCATCAATATGAAGGTGGTGTGTGAAGTACAACGCATTTGCCTCTTGGCAGAGCGCGGAGTGTGCAATGCCAAACAAGTTAAACGCCGCTTAGAGATCATTGAGCCTAAGAGTTATCCTGCAAAATATTTGATCCCGATGATTGGGCTATCTTGTGCGAGTTTTTGTCACTTGTTTGGTGGTGATATTACCGCGTGTCTTATTACATTCTGTGCTTCAGCTATTGGTATGTCAGTGCGATTATCATTAGTCAAAAAGCACTTTAATGCACTCATTATCTTTGCCATTACCGCTTTTATCACCACAATCATTGCCCAAATCGGCTTCATCACTGATTTAACCTCAACCCCTAAAACCCCAATGGCTGCCAGTGTGCTGATGTTAGTGCCCGGTTTTCCGTTAATTAATGCGATATCAGATATGGTTAAAGGCCATATGAATGTGGGTATATCTCGCTGGGGCCACGCGACACTCTTAACACTGGCTACTGTCATTGGGATTACACTTTCAATGGCATTGGGTGGGATTTTGTTTATATGAATCTTATTTTAGAATTGCTGCATGATGGACTTTTTTCAGCAATACCAGCGCTAGGCTTTGCGATGTTGTTTAATGTCCCGAAGCGATACTTACCTTTTTGTGCGGTAGCTGGCGCCATAGGGCATAGTTCAAGAAGCCTACTTATGCATTTTGATATGCCCATAGAGTGGGCGACATTTGCAGCTGCAGCCATCGTTGGTATTATTACGATACGCTTTGCTAAGCGTCACCTCGCGCCGCCGCTAATGTATGCTGTTGCAGCTATCATACCCATGGTACCGGGTACCTATGCATACAATACCTTGATAGCTTTGGTACAACTGAGTGTTCAAGAGCAAGTCAGCAGTGATTTAACTTCGATAGTCATTCTTAATGGCCTGAAAACCGTATTCATTCTTGGGGCATTATCAGTCGGCTTAGCAATGCCCTCATTAGTGTATTATCGAACCAGACCTATTATTTAACCCCCGTTTTAGCATCAAATAAGGATTTTTATATGCGCATCGCAATGATAGCCGCCATGGCCAATAATCGTGTCATTGGTAAAGATAATAAAATGCCTTGGCACTTACCTGAAGATTTAAAGCATTTTAAGGCGATGACCTTAGGTAAGCCTGTGGTGATGGGGCGTAAAACCTTTGAATCTATTGGTAGACCGCTTCCAGGTAGACATAATATTGTCATCAGCCGCCAAGCAGATTATCACATTGAAGGCGTTTCATGTGTGAGTTCATTTGAGCAAGCTAAACAACTTGTTACAGATTGTGATGAATTAGTTGTCATTGGTGGTGGGCAGCTCTATAAAGAAATTTTACCGCTGGCCGATATATTATATCTAACCTTCATTGAGCTAACTGTTGATGGCGATACTTTTTTCCCCGAGTGGGATGATGATAGCTGGACGTTACAAGATAAGGTTAATCAGGTTAATGCAGCACAATTGCAATATAGCTTTAACACTTTTGTGAAAAAATGTTAAATTACAAGCTGTTTTACCCTGAATAGAGGTTTACCCTTGATGGTAAGCTGAAAATAATAATACCTACAAAGGAGTATCGGATGCGTTTAATGCCTGTGGCCGTCGCCGTCCTAATTGCAGCATCTTCAGTTTCAACCCCAGCAGTCGCTGATACCGATCAACTTGTGGCAAGTATTTGTGATTACGTTAAATCGAATGATAAAAATCGACTACGTAAAAAACTCAAAGAAAGTCGTGTTAAATTACGTAATATCTATACCGGTGTTTCTTGTGATGGCGCAAGCTTATTAAGAACCGCTTATAATGCAAATTCATTTGAAGTGGGTGAGTACATCGCTAAACGTCTTCCTGCTGGTGATTTAAGTTCACCAGAAGCCGACGGGAAAAGCATTCTTGATTGGGCTAATAGCAATGGCCATAGTGGTAGTGCTATTACTGCTGCAGTTCAAGATCGCATTAATAGTGGTGAGTAAAGCGCATTGATTAATTTGGTGATAGCAATTGTGAATTATCAAATATAATCTTATGCATAAATAAAGTTGATAGCTTTGACTGCCAAAACCGCCTTAGGGCGGTTTTTTGTTGCTTATGGTTTTTATTGCCGCAAATCATTGCTAAGTCATGGCGCTATTAGGCTTTAAAGGCAATAAAAAAGGCTCTAAAGAGCCTTTTCTACATTTAGATACTGTGAGTCGTTAAACTTTAAATTCCTTCACAGAGCTTTGTAGCTCTTCAGACAGCATTGCTACTTGCTGACTTGATTGTGCTGTTTGATCTGCGCCTATGGCGGTTTCTTCTGAAATAGCAGCAATGTGCTCTAGCATTTCAGAGACTTGCTGACTGACCAAGTTTTGCTCTTGAGCGGCTTGGGCAATGTGATTACCAGAGTCGTAAGCTTTATGTACTGACTGACTAATGGTTTCTAAGGCCAAGTTAGCTTGTTCTGTTTTATCGACACAGCTGGTTGCTTGTGTGCGGCCTAATTCCATGACCGTCACTGCTTGTTGTGCACCTTGTTGTAACACTTCAATCATTTGCTGAATTTCGCTAGTCGATTCTTGGGTTCTAGAAGCAAGACTGCGCACTTCATCGGCGACAACAGCAAAACCACGGCCTTGCTCACCCGCGCGGGCAGCTTCAATCGCAGCGTTTAATGCCAGTAAGTTAGTTTGCTCTGCAATACCACGAATTACATCAAGAATAGAGCCGATTGATGCGCTATCAGTATGGACCTTATTGATCACCACGCCCGCTTTAGCGACTTCTTCTGCTAAGGCAAGAATAGTGACTTTATTCTCTTCAGCAAGTGTGCGCATATGCTGAGTTTCTTGATCGGCTTGCTTAATTTGTTCAAGGGCTTGATCGGCGCTCATTGAAACTTGTTGGGCGCTAGAGCTTAGCTCTGTTGTCGCAGTGGCCACTTGATCCACTTGATTTTTTTGCTCTTGAATACCAGATGTAGTTTGGGTAGTAATTGCCGAGGTTTGTTCAGCTGCTGCGGCCAACTGATTCGAGCGGTCTAAAATGCCGACGATTAAGTCACTTAAACTATCCACTAAGCTGTTACAGTTTTTAGCTAGTAGCGCGAACTCGTCATGGCCTGAATCATCTAATTTATGAGTTAAATCTCCAGAGGCAAGAATATTTAGCGCCTGGTTTACTTTTTCTAATGAGCGAGTTAATGGTTTCACTACGGCGTAACTGACGATAATTGCCACCACAATGGCCAGAATAACTACCAGCATTGTTTGGATAGTAGCCGAATCGATATTTTTAATTGCATCGTCACTTATTTTAGCTGTGAAGTTTTCAATTTTATTAGCTAGCTCGTTCATTCTAGCATTAACGTCTAAACGGTCTTTATCGGTTGCAGCTAACATTTCGGCAGCGGTTTGATCATGCTTTAGTTGCTGGCCTTTCAAGGTAACTATGGAGTTATTACCTGTCACTAGGGCAAATACAGCATCACTTTCTACGTTTAAATCATTAAGAGTGCTATCGCTAATAATACCGCGGCCTTGTAAGTTGATATGCTCAATCTTTGTGCGGGTATCGTTGAGCATGTACTCTAGCTCATTCACTATTACTTCATATTTAGCGTTTTCTTTAGCGGCAACTAAATCATAAATGGTGGTAATAATATTGATGAAATTACTATCAACGACTCCCGCTGCAGCTGCAATACTTTGTTTAGTGGTATCTTCACTCAACTCTAGATCTATCAGGTCTAATAAAATCGATGATGCATCATCTGCGCTGTCTTCTAAATTATCTCGAAGTTGTAATAGTTGTTCATGTTTTAATAATGCATTTTCATGCTCTATTAGCATTAAAGCGCTATTTTTTTCAAAATTATGGTAGCTGTTTTTAAGCTGAGAAAGGTTACTGGAAAACTCTTGTCTACCAGAAATTAACCCAGTCAAGATATTGAGTTTTTTGTTAAATTCCACTGATTCAGTGTTTATATTTTTTTTGACTGCTGGAATTTGAGCTGATTGATCAGTGTAGTAACCGAATAGAATGTGAATTTGCTGGGCGCTTAAGTTTTGCGTTAATTCACCGGTAGCAGTAAGGGCAGGCAAACTAACTTGTTGTAAGGTGCTAGTACTGTCCTTGATGCTATTGTTGGTGAGCAAAGACACGCCACCTAAAACTATCAAAAGGAGAGTCACAACGGTAAAACCGCCAATCACTCTGGTGGCAACATTAATTTTCATAGCATACTCCGGCTGTTATTATTTTATCCCGAATTTATCTCTTTGATCACTCAGGGCTGTATGATCATTGGAGATCCAATAACTGTATCGGCTTTGTTACTGGAAAGTTTAATTATTTATTTATGATTTTATTTTGTGCTGTTGTATTTTTTCGTTGGTTTCTAAATGCCATAGGGTTAAATGCTCTCCCCAGCAACATCCTGTATCCAGTGCTTGCATATTAGGTTGGTTAACCACGCCCATTAACGCCGCCCAATGACCAAATACCAAAGTGTGGCTTTGTTTTAACGGGGAGTTGAATTCGAACCAAGGCGTGAGTTGTGGTGGTTTGTCTTGAATGGGGGATTTACATTTAAAGTCTAAACTGCCATCAGCAAACAAATAGCGCATTCGCGTTAGGGCATTGATGCAATATCGCAGTCTTGGCAAGCCTATGGCTGTACTGTCCCAGCGCTCTGCATCATCGGTGTACATTTTTGCAATTAGTGAATCGATATAATCATCTTGCTGTAATGCTTGGCTCACCGCATTAGCTTCTGTGAGTAAGGTCGCTAAGTCCCACTGCGGTGGAATGCCTGCATGGCTCATGATGATATTGTGGGAGGGCAGTGTCTGCACCAAGGGTTGCTTTCTTATCCAAGTAATTAAGTCGGGTAAATCATCAGCGCTTAGCAATTCAGCAAGCTTATCTTTGGGGTTGGGTCTTTTAATGTTGCCGTTAAGGGCTAATAGATGCAGGTCGTGATTACCCAAAGTTATTTTGGCACTGGCCTCTAATGATTTTAAATAGCGTAAAGTTTGTAAGGAGCCATTACCTCTGGCGACTAAATCGCCGACAACCCATAGTTCATCCTTTGAAGGGTTAAAGTCCACTTTAGCGAGGATCAGTTGTAATTCTTCAAAACAGCCTTGTATATCGCCAACAAAATAATGTGCCATAGGATTATTGTAAAATCCCTGGGACGGCTAATCTAAATGTTGGGATTGCAGCTTTAAAAGCTTCACCTTGGGCGCTGCTCATGCCGTATGAGCCTTCCATAAAGCCAACGGGTGTTTCTAATACTGTGCCACTTGAGTATTGGTAAGCTGTATTAGGCTCGATAGTCGGTGTTTCTCCGACTACGCCAGGGCCTTGCACTTCACTTTTTTCACCGTTTGAGTCAGTAATAATCCAGTGGCGATCTTTGAGTGTCACTGCAATGTCGCTCAGATTAATGATGGTAATGGTATAACTGAATAAATATTTTGATTCTGCTGCTGATGACTGCTCTTCTAAATAGTTAGTCTCAACTTTTATTTTAATTTTGGGGGCTACAGAGGACATTAAACTTCCTAAAAACGAAAGGGCACTTTCAATGAAAAGTGCCCTTAGAATTATAGATTTTTATCGCAAACTAAATTTGCAAGTGCCACATACTGCTCGACAGTTATTTGCTCCGGTCGAAGAGTCGAATCAATGTTCAGCGCGCTGAACTCATCATCTGTTATCATGTGCTTTAAGTTATTCCGTAGTGTTTTACGGCGCATATTAAAGGCTGTGGTACATAGATGACGTAAAACGGTGACATCTTTACACGGGAATGGTTTTACATCGTATGGCAACAAACGTACCACTGCAGAGTCGACCTTTGGCGCCGGAGTAAAGCTTTGTGGCGGCACTTCAAGTACAGGTACCACTTTACAGTAGTACTGCGCCATCACAGTTAGGCGGCCGTAAGCTTTAGTGCCTGGACTTGCAGAAAGGCGCAAAACCACTTCTTTTTGTAGCATAAAGTGCATGGTTTCAATTATTTCAGCGAACTCAAATAAGTGAAACATTAACGGCGTTGAGATGTTGTACGGTAAATTACCAAATACTTTCATCTTTTTGCCGTCTTGTTGCAACTGGCTAAAGTCGAAGTTCAGTGCATCACCCTGATTGATATTAAGCTTATGCTTTAATACAGGGTGGTTTTCTAAACGCTCGACTAAGTCTCTATCTAATTCGACTACAGTTAAGCAATCAACTGATTCAGCAACAGGTTCAGTTAATGCGCCAAGGCCTGGGCCAATTTCAACCATAACATGGTCATTATCTGGCGAGATGGCGCCCACGATCCGACTGATCACACTTTCATCAGTTAAAAAGTTTTGTCCAAAACGTTTTCTGGCCGTGTGGCCTAAATGTACTTTATTGCTCATTAAAATTTAACTACTTACTTTTGAGGCCAATTCAATGGCTTTATTTAATGCACAGGTAAAACTACCACTATCAGCTTCACCGGTTCCGGCTAGCTCTAAAGCTGTGCCATGATCGACAGAGGTTCTGATATACGGAAGACCTAAGGTAATGTTAACCGATTTTCCAAAACCTAAAGATTTAAGTACTGGAAGTCCTTGGTCGTGATACATAGCAAGAACCACATCTGCTTCTTGTAAGTATTTAGGCTGGAATAAAGTATCTGCAGGTAATGGACCTACAATATCAATACCTTGCTCTCTAAGTTCATTCAGAGCAGGGATCATGATATCAATCTCTTCTCGGCCTAAGTGTCCATCTTCACCAGCATGCGGATTAAGGCCGCAGACGAATATTTTAGGTGAAGTAATGCCAAACTTTTGCACTAACTCACTGTGCAAGATTTGTATTATATGATGTAAACGCTCGCGTGTAATGGCTTTTGCAACATAAGCCAGTGGAATGTGGGTGGTCATTAACGCCACCTGCAGACCTGGCGCTGCCAGCATCATTACCACATCTTGGCAATTTGCTTGTAATGCAAAAAATTCAGTATGGCCGCTAAAAGGTATACCCGCTTGATTAATAATGCCTTTATGAACAGGGCCCGTTACCACAGCTTCAAATTCATTGGTCATGTTTTTCTCACCCGCATAACGCAAGGTGTCGACCACATATTCACTGTTAAGCTCATTTAATTTGCCGCATTCAACTTCTGCAGCAAGAGTAAATGGCGCAATGGTTAAGGTGCCAGCTTCCTGAGCCTTAGCAGGTAACGTTGGCTGGTAAGGTCTTAATGTCAGCGGCAAGCCAAGCATTTTTGCTCGGCTAGTTAATAATTCTGGGTCGGCGCAAACAACTAACTCAGCAGGCCATGGCTGCTGAGCAAGTTTAATAACAAGATCTGGGCCGATACTCGCCGGTTCACCCGGCGTAATCGCAATACGTATTGTCATTAAGTTAGCTTAACCTCGAGTACTCTCAGGTTCAAAAACTTCAATATAGGCTTCTGAACGCATTTCATCTAACCAGTTTTGTAGCTCTTCATTGAACTTACGACGATAAATCAACTGGTGAGCACGATTGCTATTAAACTGAGCAGTAGCATCAGTTTTACGTTTTTCTTCAAGTTGAACGATGTGCCATCCATGGGTTGTTCTAAAGGGTTCACTATACTCATTAATTTCTAAGCTTGATAATGTTTGAGCAAACTCAGGTACATATACAGTCGGTTCTGCCCAACCTAATTCACCACCTTTTGCCCCAGAACCTGGATCTTCAGAGTATTGGCGGGCAAGTGCTGCAAAATCAGCTTCGCCTGAACGAACTTGAGCTAAAAAGCTTTCTAGCATTGCTTTAGCACGATCTTCTGAAAGGATCGGTGATGGTTTTAGCAGAATATGTCGTGATCTTACTTCATTGATTTCTTTGGTTTGCAGGCCGCGAGCGTCCATGATTTTAATAATATGGAAACCTGAGGCACTTTTAATTGGGCCAATGACATCACCAGTTTTAGCGTCAGTTACTACCTCAGCAAACAAGGTTGGCATTTCGTTCACGCTCATGTAATCCCAGATACCACCTTCAAGCGCTTTAGGCCCTGATGAAGATGCGATAGCTGTACGGCGAAAATCTTCACCTTCATTTAAGCGGTCTAATACGATATTCGCCCGTTTGCTCGATGCTTCTAGTTGTTCACTGCTTGGGTTATTTGGCACTTCAATTAAGATATGTCCAACTTGGAACTCGACATCTTTTAAACCTTGCTCTTGGATCATTTTAACTAAGTTACTGATCTCTTGAGGTGAGACTTGAATACGACGCTGAACTTGAATACGTTGGATTTCACCTAGGGTGATTTCTTCACGTAATTGCTCACGGTATTGCGCATAGCTCATGCCTTCGTTTTCAATTTGTTGTTGCATTTGAGAAACCGTTAGCTTTTGCTCTTTAGCAATATTCTCAATGGTTTGATCAAGCTGTAGGTCACCAATAGATAGACCAATACGTTCTGCCATTTGCAATTGCAAGTGAGTCAAAATTAAACGTTCAATAACTTGAGTGCGAAGTGCATTATCTGACGGTAAGCCTTGGCCTGCTTTTAGCGCATTGGCTTTTACCGACGCCACCATATGAGTGATTTCACTTTCAAGAATAATACCCTCATTAATTTGTACTGATACGCGGTCGAGGGGAACTGGCGCCGCGATGGTTACTTGGCTCATTGCCAAAGTAAATAAAGCAAAAATCATTTTCTTACAGTGTTTCATCCACGAAATCCTTGGCACTTTTAGTTTTAATTGCAGTGGAATATATACCACATACAGTGTTGTTATCTTTTATTAGGACTGTTTGTTTTCCAGTAGGTTCAGCAATCTACCACAAATGATGGCTAATTCCTCAAGTAAAGTGGTTTACGATAGTTAAATAATCCGTCATCAAGCATGTCTTCGACACCTAGGGGGCCAGAACCACCTAAGCCTTTAATGATAAAGTTAAGGTATACACCACTTTCAAACTCTTCTCGGGTATCTAAACTTGGATTTAAATCATCATCGTAATTAGTTTTAATGCGGTAATGGTAACTTAAGCGCAATGCCCAGCAGCAAGACTCGTATTGGACACCGGTATAGGTTTCAATATTTCTTGATTCATTTAAGTCGTAATAAAAGTTACCGACAAAATATAAATCATCACTTATTGGCCATGAGGTGCGCATGCCTATTTGAGATATGTTCACTCTGTCATTAGTGTTGGTGTTAAGCAAATCAGGCACATAGCGATAGCTAAACTGTAATAATTTGTCATTACTGGGCCTAAAATCTAAGGTGACTTCACTTTTCTTATTCTCACCGTTTTCAGTATCAAATTGCACAGCACCACTAATAAACCAATCTTGATACATATTGGCATCGATTTCAGCGGCAAGCACAGAGGTTGATGCGTCCGCTTCTATGTCGTTGTAACTATTTATTTTACTATCTTCAATAAACACAATTTGACCTATGCTGAATTTAAATTTTTCAACATTGGACTCATCAAAGAGGCGCGTTGTAACCCCTAAGGTTATTTGATTGGTGTCTGCAATTCTATCTAAACCAGAAAAGCGGCGGTCTCTAAATAAGCCAAAGTAATCTTCTTGTAACTGGGCAGTATCATAAACCCCAATATTAGATTGGTCTTCGTAGCCGACATATAAATATTGAAATTGTGGCTCTAAGGTTTGTTTGTAATTACTGCCAAGCATGGCTAACTGACGTTCAAAATTAATTTGTCCGTGAATTCGCACTTGAGGAATGGTTCGGTTAACCGTGTCATCCAGTTCATCATTGCTGTTATTGTTGTCTTGCCAGTATTGGGTTTGCAGTAATTTAACTTCACTGGTCACAGAACCTGCAGGCCCCTGTATCGGCCAGCTTATACTTGGCTCCATATGAAAACGTGTCGCCGTGGCATAGTCATTTTCTGTATGTTGAAAATTGGTTAGCTCAGAATTGAATTTAAAATCTAACCCATTCCAAAAATCATTAGTCTGATAGTTAAAGTTCAGCTGAGGCATAACCTGATAAGGGCTCTCTTCTTCGCCGAGAACTTTAATGTCTTGTACCCGCATGCCGAGGTTCCAATCTCGTTCAAAGTAGCTAATTTCACCAATACGTGAAAGCTGATTATCCGTTGATCGATTAACATCAGAACTGAGATCATTGAAATAGTTATTGTCTGAGACATCTGTAAAGTTAGCTTGTACACGCCAATTGTCATTTATTGCGCCTTGATGGCGCCAATGGTACAGGTAACGGTCAGGGCTATTATCTAACTTGTCGTCATTAGCAAGGAATTCAAAGTTGAATTGACCATTTTGTTGTTCACCGGCTAAGTATCGAAATTCTGTTTTACTGTAAAACCCACGGGCTGACATATAGGTTGGGGTAAAGGTTAAGTCGTATTCTGGGGCGATATTCCAATAATAAGGCACACTGACTTCAACGCCATTGGTGGTACTGGTGCTAAAACTGGGAAATAAGAAGCCTGACTTTCTTTTATCTGAAACCGGAATGGTCATATAGGGGATGTACATAATCGGTACATCGGCTATGCGTAATTTAGCATCCCAGATCTCACCCCATTCTTCACTGCTGTCGATGCGTATTTCTTTGGCTTCAAGGCGCCAAGAGTTATCACCAGGGGGGCAGGTGGTGAAATTGGTGTTACTGAGCTCTAAATTGTTTTGTTCGGTAATTTTTAATTGCTGAGCATCGCCGTTAATTTGTTGGCCATTAAGCCAATACTTAGCCCCAGTAAGGGTGGCGCTGTTGGTCAGCATTTGCGCATTTAATGAATCTGCGGTTACGGTAAATTGCTCATCACTGAAAATCAGATTGCCATTAGCATCTAATTGTTCATTTTTTTGATCTAAGATGGCTTCGTCAGCACTGATATGGCGACTACCTTGGCTGAAACTGACATTACCAGAAAAATGGGCTTTATCGCCCATGGCGGCTTCAGAGCGATCGGAAATAATGACAATATCTTCAGCTGAAATATTGCTAATGCTATCACGGTCGTTTATTGACGGTGAAACGGGGGCCTGCACTGCACACTGAAGCTGAGCCTCTTCAATTTCAGGAGACTCTTGTGCCAAGACTAGGTTTGGTAACAGGCTTAATGCCAGGAAATAACGGATCTGCATGTTAATAATTGATTATGAATTCTTAGTCTAGACAAAATGAATTGAAAAAAGAGCCACAGCTAACATTTTATCTTTAGCTGTTTCCAAATGTTATGTTGGCTATAATAAAGCAATTTTTACATAAGAGCCATTGAGATGAGTTTATCTGATACAAGATTTATTTTACTGAGTAAGTGGTTAAGTCAACATTTCAACACAGATATCACCCCAACACTCATTTGTGGTGATGCCAGTTTTCGTCGTTATTTTCGCGTTCAGCATTTAGCAAATACGTATATCGTCTCTGATTCGCCTGTTGAACTGGTACCTATAGCGCCCTTTATTGAGCTAGCAGCTGCATACGCACAATCAGGACTAAAGGTACCTGAAGTTATAGCACAAGATGATATTAACGGCTTTGTATTGCAGTCAGATTTAGGCGATGAGCAACTCATAACACGCCTGAATGACCAATCTGTGATTGATTTTTATCAGCAAGCGTTAGGGTTATTGCCGCAAGTGGCACAGGTTAAGTCCACCATTAAGGGGGATTTACCGCAATACGATGCCGCTTTTGTGCAGCGAGAGTTAGCCATTTTTACCGAGTGGCTGTTATTGAAGCATTTGCAATTAACCCTGAGTGAAGATGAGCATGGCATTATCGAGAATGCTTTTGGGGTGTTAACCGCCAATGCAATTGAGCAGCCTAGTGTCGGAATGCACCGTGATTTTCATTGCCGCAATATTCTCATAAATCAGCAACAATTAGCCTTAATTGATTTTCAAGATGCGGTGATTGGCCCTGTTACCTATGATGCGGTGTCATTACTGCGAGACTGTTATGTGAGATGGCCAGATGCTGTGGTTAATCAGCTTCAAATGGATCATTTTAATTTATGTATTCAGCATGGATTAATTGATGATGGTGTAAGCTTTAGCCAATATCAGCGCTGGTTTGATTTAATGGGAATGCAGCGCCACATAAAAGCCGCCGGCATTTTTGTACGGCTGAATTTGCGTGATGGCAAAGCCGGTTATTTGAAGGATATTCCACTTACCCTTAGTTACATCGTTGATATTGCCGCTTTATACCCAGAGCTACAAGACTTTGGTCAATGGTTGCAACAAAAGGTGCTAACGCATTTTACTGCAGATGCGACAGATCAATGATATTCGTGCGGCTACCGTTAATATACACAGATAAGCTTAACCTTATGGACATTAAAATATGAAAGCCATGATTTTGGCTGCGGGTCGTGGTGAGCGATTACGACCGCTTACAGATTCACTTCCCAAACCTTTGGTTGCAGCAGCGGGTAAACCGCTAATTGTTTACCATTTAGAAAAGTTAGCCGCCGCTGGTATCAAAGAAGTTGTCATCAACCATGCTTGGTTAGGGCATAAATTAGTACAAGCGCTAGGCAATGGCAGTCAGTGGGGGCTCACTATTAACTATAGTGCTGAAGAGAACGCCTTAGAAACTGCTGGCGGTATTAAACAAGCCTTAAGCCTATTAGGTGACGAAGCTTTTTTGGTTATCAATGGCGATATATATATCGATGAACTGCCTGATATCACCCAGGCAATGGCGCAATTAAAAGTAGAACCCGCATTAGAGGCTTTTTTATGGTTAGTTGATAATCCTCAGCATAACCCAGAAGGTGATTTTGCGATTATTGGAGCGCAATTAGCGCAAGCGGGTGCCAATAAGCTAACCTATTCAGGCATGGGGATTTATCATCCCAAAATGTTTGCTGACATTGGCGCTGGTAAGCAAGCCTTAGGGCCATTATTACGTCACAAAATGGCTGATAAAAAGATTATCGGTAGTCGTACCAGTACTTACTGGTGTGATGTAGGTACCATTGAGCGGTTAGACTTGTTAACAAACTACTTGGCAACAGGCACCATATCGGCAGAAACGTAAATTGTAAGCAAGCCGCAGTAAGCACATGACGACATGTGCCATAAATAACCAGTCGACATAGACAGTGATGAGCTCAGCAGTAAGACAAATTAACAACAGGAAGATGAATGCGTATTTGGGGTAAGGTTTTCGGTTTTATTATCGGCTACATGTTTGGTAAAGGTTTCGGCGCCCTATTAGGGCTTTGGCTTGGGCATATGTACGATAAACGCAGTGGTTTTGCCGAGATACTGCGTAAGGGGCATCAGCGTCAAGCTGAGTTTTTTAATACAACCTTTACAGTTATGGGCCATGTTGCCAAAGCTTCTGGCCATGTGACGGATGTGGATATTCGTATTGCCACTATGCTGATGGATCAAATGAAGTTAACTGGCGATGCAAGACGTGATGCGCAAACAGCATTTAGAAATGGACGCGATGCCAATTTCGACTTAGTCAAAACCCTGCGCGAATTTCGAGTGATGACCCAAGGTCGCCGTGAAATATTACAAATGTTTCTTGAAATTCAAATTCAAACCGCACTGTCTGATGGCGAATTACATAGCAAAGAAAAGCAGATTTTATCAACCATAGCCAAAGAGTTAGGGTTAGGCCAAGCTCATTTGGATGCGCTACTTAATCGTTGGCAGGCAGAGTTTCACCATCATCAAACGGCTAATGGCAGCCACATGCAGCTTGAAGACGCTTATTCACTATTGGGTAAGCAGGAGTCTTCCAGCGACCAAGAAATCAAACGTGCTTATCGAAAACTCATGAATGAGCATCATCCAGATAAACTGGTCGCTAAAGGTTTGCCAGAAGAAATGATGGAGCTGGCAAAAAGTAAAGCTCAAGACATTCAATCTGCTTATGAAACAGTTAAAACATCTCGAGGAATGAAATAAGCGCAGGGGTGGTAAACACAATAATCATCATTAAGAAGTGATGTTAAAGGGAGTTTTCTATGCAATATAAAGCGACTGTGAGTCTAGTAAGTTTGGCGTTGTTAGCAATCTCTGTTCAAGCTGAGGTGTTTGTTGCTCCTTTTGGCGGTTATAGTTTTGGCAGTACAGAATTTGACATTGGCGATCTGAATAGTCAGCAAACAGATAAGCTAAAAATAACCGAATCTGAGCATTATGGCTTTATGGCAGGAGTCACGACCAAAGACCCAGGTAATATCTACTTTCTGTATAGCACGCAAAAAACTGATTTGAGAAGCAATGCTTTTAGTGCGGATGTCTTTACTGATCTTGATGTTGATTATTTCCATGTCGGTGGAAGTTTATTTTTCCCCAATGGCCGCGTTAAACCTTACGTTACCGTCACTGCCGGTGTCACGCACATGCGACCGAGCAATGACTTTTCAACTGAAACCCGTTTTTCAATGGGATTTGGCGGCGGCGTAGCCTATGACATTACCTCTCAAGTGGCCTTATTTGCCGATGTAAGAGGCTACGCCACATTCGTTAACTCAAACAATAGCTTTTTCTGCGGCCCCAATGAATGTGTGTGGAATATTTCTGCCGATATCATGTGGCAAGGGCAGGGCAATATTGGTTTAGAGGTTAAATTTTAATTAGGTGACCGAACATGAAAATTGTTGTACTTGATGGCCATACATTAAATCCGGGTGATTTAGATTGGTCATCGTTAGCTGCGCTGGGTGAGCTTAGCGTTTATGAACACACTATGGCGGCAGATATTATCTCCCGTAGCAAAGATGCCGATATAATTTTAACCAATAAAGCGGTAATAGATGCTGAGGTGATAAGCCAATGTCCACAGCTTAAATACATAGGTGTGACGGCAACAGGTACCAATGTGGTTGATATCGCAGCGGCTAGCGCGCAGCAGATAGTTGTAACCAATGTGCCTGCTTATGGCCCTGATGCTGTGGCGCAAATGGTATTTGCTTTAATACTGCAACATACCCAGCAGGTGGATTTACATGATAAAGCAGTAAAAAAAGGTCAGTGGAGTCAATCAAGAGACTTTTGTTTTACGCTTTCACCTTTAGCATCGCTAAAAGGTAAAACCATAGGCATTGTTGGCTATGGTGATATTGGTCAACAAGTGGCAAGGTTAGCGCTGGCATTTAATATGAATGTGTTAATTAACACATCGACACCCAAAACGGATTTACCTGCAGGTGTTCAATGGCAGACGCTCAATAAGTTATTAAGCCAGTCAGATATCGTGTCGTTGCATTGTCCGCTTAATCAAGCCACTGATAAAATGATCAATGCTCAAAGTCTTGAGTTGTTTAAGCCTAACGCTTTATTGGTTAATACCGCTCGAGGCGGTTTAGTGGATGAAGTAGCATTGGCAGATGCGTTAAATGACAACCGCCTTAGCGCTGCACTTGATGTGCTTTCAAGCGAACCGCCAATGGCTGATAACCCGTTATTAGCGGCTAAAAATACCATTATTACCCCTCACATCGCTTGGGCAACAACAGAGGCAAGGCAAAATCTGTTAAATATTGCCGTGGATAATGTGGCGCAATTTTTAAAAAACAGCCCATGTAATCAGGTTACTTAGCCAGAAAAACAAATAAGGATATTTGTGCAATATGAGTTTATGGAAAGCGCTTTACGATGTATTTGAAAAAGAGCATGCGCGGGTTGAGAAGCATAAAGGCCAGCAACGCGCGCTGTTATTTGAAATTGAAGCCAATATCAATTTTATCGCTGTAGGGCTAAAACAGGGTCTTAGTGCTGATCAAATCGTGGCAGGAATTGATGTCGATGTGTTTAAGCAATCAATGATACAAGGTTATGACTTTAATCGTTTAACTGCTAATAGCTTATTGGCCAAGGCCATTATTGATTACCCTGAGTTTGATAAATATATCGGTAAAAGCTCTGATGAGCTGGTTGCCAATGTTTACGGTAAAATATTTGTTTTGCAAAAGTTGATGATAGCGGGGCGTTTCGAGCAAGGTGGTAAACTTAAATCCTTATTAAGGATGTTAATTTTAGTGTTATTTCATTTGCAAGGTAGAGCACTGCCTAAAAGAAAAAGCAGCTAACTGCTTCATAAGCCCTTCAAGGTGATGTTAATACCACATCGAATTTATCCAATAAAAAGCCTAACCTTAGTACTTTATGTGCTTGAGGTTAGGCGTTTATGTCTACAGCGAGCAATCATTAACCTAGGTCACAAAGCGTAATTATGACGTGGTAATAGGCGAGTTATCATAGTGTAAAGCTAAAATATAACCTTAACTTTTGCCGCCGATGCTATGGCTTTCGTTATGGCATTATCAATATTGTTATCACGGGCTAAGGCAACACCCAGACGGCGTCTACCATCAATATCAGGTTTACCAAACAGCTTAATTTGGGTATCCGTTTGCACTAATGCTTCAGCAACGCCTTGATAGCGAATATTTTCAGACTTTCCTTCAGCCAGAATAACCGCAGAGGCACTTGCGCCATGTTGCTTAATTTCGGTAATAGGCAGGCCTAAAATAGCCCGAACATGCAAAGCAAACTCAGATAAATCTTGGCTGATAAGCGTGACTAAACCAGTATCATGGGGTCTTGGTGATACTTCTGAAAAGTAAACATCATCACCTTTGATAAACAGCTCAACACCGAATAAACCATAGCCGCCTAACGCGGTTACTACTTGCTCACCAATTTGCTGCGCTTTGGTAAGTGCAGCTGCTGACATTGCTTGAGGCTGCCAAGACTCACGGTAATCACCGTCTTCTTGTCTGTGGCCAATGGCATCACAATAATGAATGCCATTGACAGCACTAATGGTCAGCAAGGTGATTTCATAATCAAAATCAATAAAGCCTTCCACAATCACTCGCCCACCACCCGCGCGGCCACCTTCTTGAGCGTATTGCCAAGCTTGTTCAATTTGCGCATTGGTTTTTATCACGCTTTGACCTTTACCTGATGAACTCATTACAGGTTTAACCACACAGGGCTGACCAATTTGCTCAATTGCGGCAGTAAACTCAGCGAATGTATCGCAAAAGAAATAAGGCGATGTTGGAATACCTAAGGTTTCAGCGGCTAGGCGGCGAATGCCTTCTCTATCCATGGTTAACTGAGTCGCTTTAGCTGTTGGAATGATATTGATGCCGCCTTTTTCTAACTCAACTAGGGTTTGAGTAGCGATAGCTTCAATTTCTGGGATCACTAGATGCGGTTGTTCTAATTCAATAACGTCTCGTAATGCTTTTTCGTCCAACATGTTTACCACATGAAAACGATGTGCAATTTGCATGGCTGGAGCATTAGGGTAGCGATCTACGCCAATAACTTCGATGCCAAAGCGTTGTAATTCGATAGCGACTTCTTTACCAAGCTCACCACAACCTAGCAGCATGGCTTTAACTGCACCGTCAGTTTCAGCGGTACCAAAGGTGAAAGGGACATTGTTATTCATTATTTAACCTTGTAGGGGGAAAAAATAGCCGAGGCAGTTTACCTTTTATTCGTATTTGATTGATTAGCTAAACCGATAAGTGTGTAAAAGATCACGTGAAAACTCTTATTTTTATAGCGAATAAAGCACTTTAATTGGTTATTTTAGCTATTGCCTTGTGTTATCTTGAGGTTGCCAGTTTGTTGATTTTGGTTGTTATTTCTTTTGCTTTGATTGTGATAGGAGTGTCATATGTTTTTGGATTATTTTGCTCTAGGACTGCTATTTTTTGTAGCATTAGTTATTTTTTACGGTGTTATCGCGATTCATGATATCCCCTATGAAATTGCTAAAAAGCGTAATCACCCACAGCAGGATGCTTTGCATATCGCTGGTTGGGTCAGTTTATTTACCCTACACGCTATTTGGCCATTCTTATGGATTTGGGCAACCTTATACCGCGAAGATAGAGGCTGGGGCTTTAGTGATGGTAAGAAGCGAGAGCTTATGTTGGAAGGTGAAGTGAAAGAATTGTTAGATAAGGTTAATGACCTAAATGAGCGTTTAATCTCTATTGAGTCGCCATCGGAACAAGCAAGTGTCACCGATGCTGTTAAACCTCAACCGCAGCCAGAACAAGGAGCGTAGCGATGGATCTGTTACTGATATTAACCTATACCGCTTTATGTGTGGCGATATTCAAAATTTTTAAAATCCCACTCAACAAATGGACTGTGCCAACGGCGGTGTTAGGCGGAATAGTATTAATTGGTACTTTATTAGTACTGATGAACTATAACCATCCTTATACTAAGTTTGCCCGTGAATATTTCGTTTCAATCCCAATCAATCCTGCAGTAAAAGGCTTAGTGGTTGAAGTCAATGTTAAGCCCAATGTCCCTGTCAAAAAAGGTGAAGTGCTATTTAGAATCGACCCAACCCCTTTCATTGCTGTCGTTAAACAAAAAGAAGCGGCACTGGAAGATGCACTGCAAGCCGTGCCACAATTAAAAGCCTCATGGGATAGTGCGATTGCCCGCGCAGCGCAAGCAGAGGCTAATCGTGACAGAACCAAATCTGCCTTTGAGCGTTATGATGAAGGTCGCCGTAAAGGTGGTAGAAACTCGCCATTTTCTGAAATTGAGTTAGATAATAAACGCCAATCATATTTAGCAGCAGAAGCTGCTTTTAAATCGGCGTTAGCGGAAGAAATCCGTTTTAGACTGGCATTTGAGTCAAACATCGACGGGGTAAATACTGATGTAGCTGTGGTTAAAGCCGAACTTGATGCCGCTATCTTTAATTTAGAACAAACCGAAGTGAAAGCACCAGTTGATGGCATAGTCACTCAAATGGCGTTGCGTCCGGGGGTGATGGCTGTGCCTATTCCGCTGCGACCCACTATGACATTTATACCTGATGAAGACCGCTACTTTGCTGGTGCATTTTGGCAAAATTCATTACTGCGCTTAAAAGAAGGTGATGAAGCGGAAATTATCCTTGATGCTATGCCTGGCCAAGTACATAAAGGTAAAGTCGTTAAGGTATTACCTGCAATGTCAGAAGGTGAGCTGCAATTTGGCGGTGCGCTGCGCTCTTCAAATGAGTTATTTAAGCGTGGCCGGGTGTTAGTATTAATCGAGTTAGCTGACGATGAACTACGCACCAGCTTGCCTGCAGGTGTAGCTGGGCAAGCGGCAATTTATACCGAGCATTTCAGTCATGTATCAATTATTCGTAAAGTGTTATTGCGGATGCAAGGTTGGCTCAATTATCTGTTTGCTGAAGGGCATTAGTGATAATGTGATTATTCTTTTATAAAAAAGTCCGCGATTGCGGACTTTTTATTTTAGCAACTTATAAAGAATAAGATTAATTGTTATTTTACAGCAGCCTGAGGCGGGAACTGAGCCAGAATGGTATTAATGGTTTTGGTCGTTTCAGTGACTTTTTCATTACCACCAGATTCAAAGTCATATTCATCAGTGCCGCGCCAGATGAGTCGGTTATCTTTTAAATCTATAATATCAATTTGAATCACTTGGATTTTAGCGCTGTCACTGCCGATGGGGATTCCCATGCTAGTACCAATCCCAATACCACCATTACTGCCACTAGTACCAGTACCTAGACCAATAGAAAGCCCTGAGCTTTTTGGTTTGTCCTTGGTTAAAAAGGCGTAGCTGACGCCAAAGTCACCAGTTATGTCATTACCAGTGGCTTCACCACTCACGGCTAAGTCATTTTCTACTTGCTCGATAAAGTTTTTGGCTAATAAATTGGCACGTATACTGGCTCTGATCCGCTCGGCGCTAAGTTGATCCCCTTGATTTGACACTTCAATAAAATGAAATCGTTTTAACTGACTAAAGTCATATTTGGTATCAAAGTCTGACTTTCCTGTGGTGCTTTGGCAGGCGCTTAATCCTAGTAGAAGTAACATTGTAAATAACGCACGAAATAGCATAAGTGGCTCCGGTTAATCAATGAATCTGTTTGTTATAGGATGTTTTCTTGAGCGAATTAATAATCAGCTTAAATCAAAAGCCTGCAGTAAACCAATCTTACACAGAATTCGTCGCTCAAATAACCAGCGCTGAACATGGCTTTTTGGTTAATTAATGCTAAGTTAGAAGCATAAAACTTCAATTTTGTCGGAGAGAAACGTCAGTTAAATATGGAACAGTTAAGTTTTTTTTCCGTCCCAAGTCCTTGCATAGGTGTGTGTCAAACTGATGCGCGCGGATATTGTAATGGCTGTTTGAGAAATCGAGATGAGCGTTTTAACTGGCTGCATTTTTCTGATGCACAAAAGCATAATATTATTCGCTTATGCCAGCAGCGAAAGCGCCGCCGACAATATGCCAAATTTAAAGCCCATCAAATAGCGATAAAACAGCAGCAAGCTCAGGCTAATCCACAATTTGACTTTGATGAACAAACTGATGATGACAACATTGATTTGGCTGATTTTAGCTTAGATTAGTGATTGCAACCTTGTGGTTTTAGGTAGGCTTTAGCTGTAATTAATATTATTGAGTTTGATGTGGTGGGTCTATTACAGCCTGCGCCGCTAACGGCCAATCTCCATTATTTCTATCGTCAGCTTCAGCGTTAAGCTAACCATTGAGATTAATGTGCGCTTTCTGCAGCTAGTTCGCGTTTACTTTTTGGCCACATTAAAGTGAAACAAGTGTTGTCATCATCACTGGTTAATGTGACATCGCCTTTGTGGCGCAACATGATGCGTTTGATAATGGCTAAGCCTAAACCATGGCCTTTATTGCCTTGGTGCTGTGACTTACTGCGATAAAAAGGCTCAAATAATCTTTCATGATCTTCTTCAGGGATCGCGGGACCATCATTAGATACTGTTAGGAGCAGGTGTTGGTCATCTTCAGACAAAGACACAACAATTTCATTATGGGTGTAGCGTTGGGAGTTAGTAACAAGATTTTGAATCGCACGCTCAATCAGCAGTGGTTCTGCCATCACATATAACTCACTATACATATGCTTAAATTTAATCGGTTTATCGCTTAATGGGGTTAAACGCGTGATCAGCTCTTCTGTAATGGACACTAAGCCGCAGCGCTCTAATGTGGGCTCTTGTTGCACTTCTAAGCTGGCATAGGTCAATAGCTCTTGCAGTAAGGTTTCCATTTCTTTGATATCAATTTGCATGTCATTAAGAAATTGCTGGCGTCGTTGCTCATCACTATTGGGCAAACAATATTGTGGTAGTAAGGCTAAAGCAAACTTTAACCGTGCTAGCGGGGTTCTGATTTCGTGTGATACGGCATTAGAGAGGTGTTTTTGGTTTTCAATTAAATCACTGATATGCCGCGCCATGTCATTAAAGGTGTTGGCTAACGGTGCGACTTGAGAGCCGGGATTGAGCTCAATACGGGTATCCCATTTGGCTTCACCAAAGTTTTGCGTGGCTTTTTTAAGGGTTTTGAGATCTTTGGATAATGGCCATACCCAAATTAAGGCGACAAAGGCCAGCATCAAATAAAAGAATATCGTAAAAATATTACGCAGCAACCCGCGGGGATCGATATCTACTGGGCCTGCCATTAACACTTGATCACCCACGGCAATAAATTGCAATTCGTGGCTGCTATCTGTGGTGGTGGTGACTATTTCATTGGCCAAGAATTCGACATTGCCACTTAAAGCAATTTCATCTTTTTCAAATAAAGCTAACGGGTAGGGGTGTTGCTTTTGAATGATTTTAAGCTGCGCTAAGCGCTGCTCTTTAGGTTGCAAAGACAATAATAATGCAAAGGCGATTAATGGCGAGTCAATGTTCTCGTATTCATCGACTTGCTGTTGCCAGAGGCTATCTAATGTCCAGCCTATACCTAAAAAGCTTAAGCTAAGTAATAGGTATAGGCTGATGAAGAGTCTTTTCAAAGTCTTCTATGACCTAATTAGTTATTCCACGCTTCAGGCGCGAATAAATAACCTTGTCCCCAAACAGTTTTTATTCTGAATGGTGTTTCGATACTATCTCCAAGCTTTTTACGTAAGCGAGATATGCGCACATCAATTTTTCTGTCTTTACCATCAAAATCGATATTGAGTAAGTATTGGTAGATGTATTGTCTACTTAATACTTGCCCCGCTTGTGACGCCAGTAACCACAATAATTCAAACTCATGGCTAGTTAAATCAACCTCGGTATTGCCTAAGCGAATCGCTTGGGTATGCGGGTCGATGCTTAACTTACCAAAGCTTAAACAATGAGATTCTGGTTTTGGCGGTTGTGCCTGACGGCGTAATAGGTTGTTTATACGTGCCACTAACAAGCTTGGGTCGACAGGTTTGACAACATAATCATCAGCGCCTAATTCTAGGCCTTTGATTTGGTCTTCTGGAGAGCCAAGCGCACTCATTAACAATATAGGGCCTGAGAAGTAGTCAGGTAATTTTTCACACAGGCTTAATCCATCAAGTCCAGGCAGCATAATATCAAGTAGGATGATATCAGGCTTGTAACTAATCAATCGTGTTAAAACGGTATCGCCACGTCGTTCAACTTCAACGTGCATATCGTGTGATTTTAGGTAGTCCACAATTAAGTTGGCAAGACGAATATCATCTTCTACCAACAGAACTCTATGAGTTGATGGGGGGGTTGCCATTAAAATAAACTCCAAGGATTTCGGTAACGTCTGCGAACTTTAGGTTCGGACATTGTGGTGACTTTTAGGATTACGTCCGCCAATTCATTATTATTATTTTTACTCACCAAGACAAAGTGAATGTCTTTATTGGTTTTTACTGAAAATTGCAATGAATGATCATCAGTAGAATCACTACACCAGCGACTCATTGCTTGATAGTTAGATTCAATACAAATGAGTTGGTCAGTTTTCAGTTGCCAATTTAGCTCAATATCCATCTCGCAATGTTTGTTTTGAGCGTCTTTGAGGCATAAATGAGGCGTAGCCGAAAGCTGTGCTTGCGTTTCAAGCGTATCAGCTTTGACGCAGAAAGCACTAAATATCAGTATTAATATACCGAAAAAGTGATAGAGGTTATATTCTTGTTTACTGAACAAGATTAGAACCTATATGCAGCTCCAATGAAGTAGGAGCGAGAGTAATTTTCATTAATAATTGGACTGTCAATAATTTCATCAGCTAACCGGGTGTAACGTGCCGCTAAAAGTAAATCCCAGCGTTGTGAAAGACTATAACGTGTCGTTAGCTCAATCGCTTTATTCCAGCCAGAACCTGGCTGATATTGCGTGTTCCAGTATAGATTTTCAGTTGATCTAATACCATAGTAATAAGCAATAACTTGCGAACTTTTCCAATCAGCTTCTAATGATAAATCAAAGCGGAATTTATCAAGAGCTAAAGAGTAAGACCAACTGGCACTGGCTTCTTGTCCATTATGAACATTAAGTAAATCATGGGCTGCGGTGAGTCTTAATATACCTAATTTGCCGTACCAAAAAAATTCCACACCACCATATACAGTGAAGTTTCTGGTTTCAAGCTCATTTAAAACCTCAGGTTGTGATATACCTCTAGATTCTGTGAGATCCGCTGCAGGGAGTTCAACCGTCTCATCAAAGCTACTGGCTTGGGGTAAAAAAATGTTTGATGGGTCCCAGCGATAAAAGAAAGCACGTTCATCGCTATAACTGCTCGCGAGATTAAGGGTAAAACTTTCTTGCTCTACCAGGGTGTAGCCAAAATTGAAGTTGTCAAAAAACCAGCTTTCACCATAATAGGCGACGGAGGGTATGACATAGATAGGTATATCTTTATAGGTACTTACTGGGTTGGTTTTATTGCCCCAGCCCAAAGCTAGACTGACATCCCATTGACCAACCACAATGCAGTCGCCATCAATTTGACAGGTGTCTTCAGCTTGCGCTGGCTTGATACCAGCAATAACAATGGTAAGTATGAGCAATAATCGATACATCTAAGGCTGCTACCTAATCAATAAAACTTCAATAAACATAATGTTAACATTGTTCATTATTTAGCTACACTGATTTTACCTTAATGATACAAACTGATACTGGTGTGATTAATTTACATTAAGCCGTTTTTAACCAAAGGCGTCACGGCGTTAATTTAATTCTTGCTCAACTGGTTCAGTATTTGATTGTTCAATCTCTAGCGGTGCTTGCCTTTGATAGCCCATTTCAATTAACTGAGCATTGATGCAGTCGGTAATAAATTGCTGTTTTTCGATGGCTTCAATTTGTTCTTCAGCGGCCATATTTTCACAGGCCGCCGTTAATGATTTTACGGTATCCTCAGGGGCTGGTATTCCATTGGCATCTGTGCTGAAAAAACTGCAGATAACAAGGCTTACGACAATACTTAAACTTAATGATGGTTTAGTCATAATTGTTCCTCTAAGTGTTAACACGTTATGTAAACAGATGCTTAGTTCATTTTTTTGCGAATAAAATCACTGCAAGTGTCATCTAAGCAGCGCTTAGAAACATAATGCTTGGTTAATTGGGTTGTGAGTAAAAAACCTTGGCTTGTTTCTGCAATGCGATAAACATCATCCCAAGCTAAATGATGATCAATATAAGTCGACTTTGAATGAATACCGTTATCGTCAATGGTTAAATTTACTGGGTTATTCGCTGACTTACTTATTAGTTGCCTCATTAACCACCAAGCGCGATTAAACCTAACTTGCAGTGCTTCAACTGCCCCTAAACCAATAAAGAAGTAAGCAACATAGGGGCTTAACTCGGTGATGGTCATTAAAAATCCAGCGACTAAAAATGCCACAGATTTTAAGTAACGCTTTGGACTGGTATTAATGACAACTGACTCATCGAAGGTTTCTTCAAAATGAGATCGATCTAAAATATATTCAACACTATAGCTATAAGCTGTTGTTTTTGTTTCGCTGGTAGACATGTATCGCTCATTGACAACATTAATTGAGATAATTATAAGGTTGAAGTGATCGATTTCACTAATTTTTCCTGTAAATCGGTTTGTTCTTCTTCTGAAAGCTGTGCACCGTATTGGTTGGAAAGGGTAAACACGTTATCAGCTCGCTCACCGACTGTGCTGATGGCTGCAGAATGAATTGTAAGCTCTAGTGCTCTGAATGCACTGGCTATTTGCCCCATAAACTCATGGGTTTCTAGCGCTAAAATATGCACTAAGGTGCGGTTAGCTTTTTTAGAGTGAATAAATTCAATGGTGGGTTTGTTATCAAAACTTTGGGTGTGTCTTAAAGGGCGCTTTTTCGGCGGCATTACATTATTGTCTATCACTTGACGTAGCTTGCTGGTGACTTGTTTGCGGCGCTGAGCACTGAAAATCGGTTTACCGTCAAAGTCGAGTACTTTAAAAGCTTCAACCACGTAACCGTCTTTAGTTTGTGAAATCTGTGCTTGCTTCACTGATATCTTCAAGGTTGATAGGGTATTAAACAGAGAAATAAACAAGCCTGCTCTGTCTTTGGTATACACAAAAACATCACTACAGCCTTTGACATTACTATCATCAACAATAATTAACGATTCAGAATCTGCTTGAGCTTGTTGCTGATGCGAAAGTATTCCTAGGGTGTATTTTGCTATTTCACTGGGTTCTGCATTACCGAAAAAGGATAACGGCAGGTTTTTCCATAGTTTTTGAATAGCAGCAGATTGAGCCTGTATTTGGTGTTCATCTGTTAATTGTGAATCGGCATTGATGATATTAAGGGCTTCTTGTTTGTGCTCCCTAACCACGCTGCGCAGTTGCAATACATTTTCAAGACCATTCCTGAGGGCTTTACGGGTGGCAAAGTAGAGGTCGGTTAATAAACTGGCTTTCCAATCATTCCATAGATCATCATTGGTGGCTTGAATATCGGCCACCGTTAAACAATATAAAGCATCAAGTTTAGTGAGGCTGCCCACGGATTTTGCAAAAGCAGTAATGACATCAGGATCTTGAATATCCATACGCTGGGAGGTGATGGACATTAATAGATGTTGTTCCACTAACCAGCTAATTAATTGCTGCTGTGAGTTTTTTAAACCATGGAATTTGGCAAATAATTTGGCATCTACTGCGCCGAGTTCACTGTGATCACCACCACGTCCTTTAGCAAGATCATGAAATAGTGCGGCAAATAAAATGGTTTCTTTGGCTTGGAACCGAGCATAGATATCAGCGGCCAATTTGTGATCGTGACTAATGTCATCATGGGTTAGTGCATATAAGTTTTTTAGCAGTTTATGAGTGTGTTCATCCACAGTATAAGCATGAAATAAATCAAACTGCATCTGGCCAACCACTTCACGCCATTGGGGTAAATATGAGGTAAGGATGCCATGTTGATGCATTAAGGTAATTGCCAGCCCCATGCCTTGTGGGTGCTTGAATAGTTTGACAAACAGTTCACGGCAGACATGAAAGTCTTGTAAATCACCCATTAAACGACGACGTACTTGCCTGATCAATCTTAAGGTCTCAGGGGTAATGCCTTTTACTTGTTGATGGTATTCGGCAATATAATAAAACATCCACATGATCTGCGGTCTATCAATAAACACATCTTGATTTTTTGCATTTATTTGGCCATTTAAGATCTCAAAATTGTCATTGATATCGATACAATTATTGTGTTTCAGTGGCGATATCTCGCGTTGGAAATAAGCCATCAACATCAGGTTTAATTCACGAATACGCTTCATTGCTCTAAACAATTGGCGCATCATTTTTTCAATGGTGATATTACCGCTGTCACCAAATCCCAGTAGGCGAGCGACTTCAGCTTGATGTTGCAATAAAAGTCTATTTTCAGAGCGGCTTGACGCTTGATGCAATGAGAATCGCACTCGCCAAATAAAGTTTTGGCACTCCATTAGTTCTGCGTATTCATCAGCAGTTAAAAAATTAAGACGACGAAGATCTTTAAGATCGTCAATGGAGAAATGTTTGCGAGCTATCCAAGTAATCGTTTGAATATCACGCATGCCGCCAGGGCTATTTTTTAAATTGGGCTCAATATTAAAGGCGGTGCCTTGGGCTTTATGATGCCTGACTTGTTGCTCATTAAACTTGGCTTCAAAAAAGGCTGCGCTACTCCAAATACTTTCGCCATAGAGTTTGCTGATAACTTGGTGTTGATGGTTTTCATGGCCACAAATATTGCGAATTTCAAGTAAAGTGGTGGCGATGGTGACATCTTCTTTACAGGCGACAAAAGTATCATCTAGGCGCCTTACTGCATGGCCTAAATCTAAACCCAAGTCCCATAATTGAGTCAGAAAATCACTGAGTTTATTGGCATCATCGGTGGATAAGTTGTGGTCATGAATAATACAAATATCGATATCAGAAAAAGGGTGTAGAGTTTGCCTGCCGTAGCCACCGACAGCATTGAGAGAGATTTCTTTTGTATCAAAAGTAAACTTTTGCCAAATATGACTGAGAAGTTTATCAAAAAATTGAGCGCGAAATGTCAGGATCTCGGTAATTGGGCTACAACTAATCTGTTGCTCTAGCCAAATATCAAAATCAGTAATGGCTTGTTTTAGCTCTACAATACTCATATTTGGCTGTAAAATCGGATAGACTGGCTGCAAAAACATATCACTCCCTTTTAGATTCGCTCTCAAATAGGGTATGCGATTTAGTTTGCCAACTCAAACTATCCACTAAATTGATTAGTAATAAGTTAATTCTTTTAACTAGTTAAATAAGAATGAATCACTTAAATTGAGCTTATAAATGCAAAGTAAACGAAGTCGTTTAGATCAGTTTTTAGCTAAAAAATTACAGCTACCTAAAAAGGCGGTAAGGCTAATTTTACTGGCTGGGCGGGTCAATGTTGATGGTGAGACTTGTAAAGAGATGGACCATCAAATTAATGAGTTTACCGCTATTATGCTTGATGGTGACTTTATTCAGAACCAGCAAAAACAATACTATATGTTACACAAGCCTGTGGGTGTGGTGAGCGCGACAAAAGATGATATTCATCCCACGGCCTTGTCGCTATTAACTGGCGTCAATATTGAAATGATGCATATTGCTGGTAGGCTTGATTTAAATTCTACTGGCTTACTGTTAATTACCAATGACAGCCAATGGTCGCAAGCTTTGATGTCGCCTGAAACCAAAGTAAACAAACAGTATTTGGTGACGTTAGAAAATCCCATTGATGACTCATATATCAGCGCTTTTAATCAAGGGATGTATTTTGGTTTTGAAGATATCACCACTTTACCGGCGCAACTTGAAATCATCTCAGAGTATCAAGCACGGGTGACGTTACAAGAGGGTAAGTACCATCAAATTAAGCGTATGTTTGGCCGCTTCAGGAATCCGGTGATTGGTTTACATCGTGAGTCGGTGGGCAATATTAACTTGGATAAGCAATTGTTAGTCGGGGAGTTTCGCTCGCTCACTCAAACTGAAATCAATCTTAAGTAAATCTTATAAAACCTTAAAAAAACTTAAATTAATTCTATAAGGTTGGGCTTGATCAAGTTTTACTTGTTACAACTATGTTAGATTAAGCCTAATATTAACAAGGTTATTACTAGGTAATTGCATGGATTTCAAAGCGCTTAAGAAAATCAGCGAATTAGACGTGTTCTGTTTGTTGGTCTTTAAAACTATTTATGAAACAGGCTTTGCTAACCTTGCAGCGAAAGAATTAAACGTTTCAGCTCCTAAAATAAGCCGTTGTTTAACGGCGTTACGGTTAACCTTTGATGATGAGTTATTTTATCGACGTCAACAAGGGTTAAGACCTACCGCGCTAGCAGAGCACCTTTATCAGCCCATATGTAGTTTTTGCGAGTCAGCCTCAAATATTGAACGCATCGTACATGAAGGTAACTGTACTAATTCATCAACCGTGCTCAATATTGCGGTAACTCCCATCATTATGACTTCACTTTCAATGGCGCTTGGCAGCGACGACATAATGGATAAGTTAGGTAAAGTCAGAATGCATATATGGAATGAGCATTCTGAAGAGTTGATCCACCAAGGTGACATTGATTTAGGGATTAACCTTGGCCCAGCCAGCGCCAGCGATTTATTATCTGAAAGCCTCGGTCACAGTGATTCCACTTCGATTGTGGCTAGAACGAATCATCCTATTTGGGGCTATGATGCTATAAGTTTAGATGACATAGCTAACTATCCTTTTTTGCTGCTCGATACCAAGGGGTTTAATGATAAATTAGATTTCTTCCAAATTTACTGCCGTCAATCAGGGATTGAGCCGCTTAATATCAGTCGAGTTAGTTCCATTGAAGAGTGGTTTTGTCACTTGTTGACCATGCGAAGTTTCAGCTTTATAGCCACATCAGAAGCTGCAGTGTTAAATCACTTTAATGCACTACGTGTTGAAAGCTTACCGGAAACCGAAAGAGAAAAATTGCTTGGCCATGGCGCCGCGCCGCAATACCACCTTATTGAAAGAACCTCCTCATACCGTCGCTATTGTGATGACAGCAGAAAGATTATTATTAATTCAGTGCTTAAGTTAATCGCTGCCTAAATCACTTATGTGCTATTTAGCCATTTCCCTGTGCTGGGGGATCTGCCGCTGAATATCATTTTAATGGGCTAGAGAAGCGCTATGGCTGTCGAGTCATTCACCTTGAACTGTGCATTTTTTATGCTTGTTTCCACCATTCTTTTAGCGCAAATCTGTTTCGTTAATAACAATCATTATCAGTATAAAACTCAATAACCTATACAAATTTCATATATCGAAATTGCCAACTTCGATTTGTAAAATTACAAGATCTAAATCTTTAAATTTCAGTCACATATATGAAACTCTTTTGATACATCTAAAGGGGTATCTTTTATATTAAAGTTACTGCTAAAGCAGATTTAAATACCTATATAGGGGATCCGATAATGAGAACATATAAAAGGTCGATTCTAGCAGCAGCGTTAATCGCTGCTATTGGACTAGCGGGTTGTAGTGATGGAGATGATGGTAAAGATGGTGCCCCAGGAGAACCCGGCGCGCCAGGTACACCAGGTACACCAGGAGCACCAGCGGGAAGTGTTGTTGATACAGTAGCATCTGCTGCTGATTTTGTGTTGAGCTTAGCCCCTGCAGATATCGTGGTAGTAGGAGGTGATGATTTTGCTATCAAATTTACGGTAACAGGCAAAACAGCTAAAGGCGAAGATGTGCCCTTTAGTGGCTTAGACAAAGTAGCGCTTTATGTGATGAATCAAGCGGCCAATACCACTGATACTGGCGCGCCACTATTGTGGGAAAGCCATACCCTAACCAATGAATTTGGTTCAAGTATGTATTGTACGCCAACAGGTATGGCAGAAGCCCGCGGCGGCGCAGAAGTTGAAGCTTGTACCTTAGTTGAAGATGAAGCAAACCCAGGCACTTACACAGGTACTTGGGAACATGAAGGCAATGCACCGGTTGTACTTGCAGATGGTGATGCCAATAACTTACATCGCGTTATGGTGCGTAGCTATGATGTTGTAGACAGCACAGGTGAAGGCATTGCAGATAAATTGCTTTCTACTCCGGTTGACTTTATTCCTGCAACGGGTGAGCTAGCGGTATCTGAAAAAGATTCAGTGTCTAACGCCTCTTGTATTAAGTGTCATACTCAAATGGATGGGTATGAAGCTACCGATATCCGCATAGCTAACATTGGTGCCCACCATAATTATCAAAAAGTTGAAAATTGTGTAGCCTGTCATAACCCAGCTTATGCTGGCGGTGAAGACGATCCAGAAAAAGGCTTTAACGCTAATTGGAATGCAATGATTCACACATTACACGCTGGTCATCATATTGACGATCTAGAAGGTGAAGCTGCAGATATGTTTGGCGAAATTGGATTCCCATCAGAAATCAATCAATGTACCGCATGTCATGATAACGGTATGCAATGGAATGATAATGTCTACGCAGAAGCATGTGTGTCATGTCATACAGATGTAGATTTAGCCACTGGTGAAAACCACAGAGGTATCGTACCTGAAAGTGATGCAGCCTGTTCTGGTTGTCATGGCGCAGGTAGCTTAAGCCCAATGCAAGCACATAATGTTGCAGCGAGAGCGATTGCCACTGATTCAATTGAAATTGCTTTAAATAGTGTGAGTTACACTGAAAGCGCAACAGTTGACATGGATGAAATGGTGATTACATTTGATGTCACTATTGATGGTGTTGCCGTTGAAGATGGTTTCGAGTTCACTAACTTTACTAAATACGATGAAATGAAAACCGGCTGGATAGACACTGATGGTACTTACTACGGTAGTGCTTCGGTTAATCTAAATGGTGTTGTTGCATCCGCTGGTCAGTTAATGGTGACTCAATTCGGTGAGTTTAATCTAGACGGAAAGAGTATTTCTGTAACGCCACGCTTCTCAGTATGTGCCGATTCAGAAGGCATGCTTATTGAGTGTTTAGATTCAAGCGGCGAAGCGCAATATGATGTTGGTTATGTAGCAGTCACTATGGCGCCAGCTTACTGGAATCTCGCCAATGCTGATGGTAGCGGCGCAACGATATCTCGCTTTAGCGACCCTGCACGGGTAACCGCTGATGAAGCTAAATGTAATACTTGTCATACTTCATTAGGTATCGCTAAGCATTACGGTAACGAACGTTTCGACCAATGTGTAGGTTGTCATAACGACACTTGGGGTGGTTCTTATCATGCGACTGTTGAATATAAAACAGATGCAGTTGATGAAAATGGCGACCCAGTATTTGAAACAATTGAAGGCTTAACCTATAGCAACCGTGACTTATTCACTGTAGCTCACCGTTTCCATTCAGGTCTTTGGGATGATAACCGTGGTTTCCCTGCAATACACTTAAATTCAGATATGGAAACAGAAGGTTACCCAGCAGTTGCTACTGAATGTTCAGCTTGTCATAAAGATGATGTGAGTTTATTCGCAGCAGATGGTGGTCTTACTTCAGGTAAACGCGCAATTGCAGTAGATGCTGGTGCAACAATGTTCATTAGCCCAACCGCTGAAGCATGTCGTACTTGTCACGCTCACTCAAGTGCCTCAGCAATGGCTCACTTCAAGAGTAATGGTGCGATAGTTGAGGGTGATCCAGCTTCAATTGCTAATCTGCCGGTTGAATCTTGTGCAACTTGTCATGCTGAAGGTAAGACTTACGGTATTGATATAATGCATGCTGGAGGGGCACACTAGTTAGCAATAATAGATGTTTCATCAGCTATGAGATCCCCTGCTTCTCATAGCAAATAAACCACTGGGAGCCTTCGGGCTCCCTTTTTTTATCCTCAGTGTTTGCATTAACCCTTTTATTGATCCCAATGGCGTTATTATTCATTTTTGTGAGTCAGTGCAATTTTTAAACGTTCTAGCGTGTTTTAGTTTACTTATAAGCAGGCTTTAATGCTGATTTATTGTGAGTTAGATTGGTAGTTGGCAATATTTGTGAGCTGGCAAGCCTTCAGGTGTTCACTTGAGGGGTTAATGCCACTTTTTTATTTAACAAGCTGAAAAGCAACACTAATTAATCGCATTGTTTAGTGTGCTTATTCCTCAGCTCCCTTGGTTGCTAGTTTGATTGCCTCCTGCGGTTACATTATTATGCGCGGCGCTAAGATTAACCAAAGTTAATCTAGTGTGACGACACTATCGTCACTACTTACTTAATTGATTACTTCCTGTAGGGGAACTCAATGTCGACACCGCAGACAAATTCATACGCAAACCCAGCGCCACTTGGTTTAATGGGCTTCGGTATGACCACCATTTTGCTTAATATTCATAATGCTGGTTTTTTTCCAATTGATTCAATGATCCTTGCTATGGGTATTTTTTACGGCGGCATTGGCCAAGTGATTGTCGGCATCATGTGCTTTAAACGTGGCGATACCTTTGGCACTACAGCATTTACTTCTTATGGGCTATTTTGGTTAACCTTAGTTGGTCTACTTGTCATGCCTAAAATGGGTTTTGCGGCAAGTCCTGCAAGCTTTATGGGTTGGTACCTAGCGCTTTGGGGCATGTTTACTGGCTTTATGTTTATTGGCTCTATGCGTTACCCATTAGCCAAGCAAATTGTCTTTGGCTTGCTAACTATTTTATTCTTCCTATTAGCTGCGCGAGATTTTACCGGCAGCGAGCTAATTGGCACCATTGCTGGCTTTGAAGGTATTTTATGTGGCTTAAGCGCCATTTACTTTGCCATGGCGCAAGTGCTGAATGCTGAATATGGCCGGGTGATTTTGCCTGTTGGAAAAGTCAGGTTTGCAGCAAGTAAAGCTGAAACCACTGCAGCACCAGCGTCGTTAAAAGCAGCGTAATATTAAATTAGCGCCATGAAAAAGCTGACAATGCTATGAATAGCCTTGTCAGCTTTTTTGTTTAAATTTACTTTAGCTCTGTTGCAGTTTAAACAACCACTTACCGTAAAGATAAACCCCTACTGCCGAAATCGTCCCACAGCGGCGATGATGTACCCAGCTTTGCCGATACTGTGGCTGTTATACGCCATATATATGCCATAGTTTTTTAGCATCGTTGTTAGCTACTGTGCTGGCAAGCCAGCGTAATTTATTTTAGCTCTGTTGCAGTTTAAACAACCACTTACCGTAAAGATAAATCCCTACTGCCGAAATCGTCCCACAGCGGCGATGATGTCCCCGGCTTTGCCGATACTGTGGCTGTTATACTCCATAGTTTTTTAGCATCGTTGTTAGCTACTGTGCTGGCAAGCCAGTGTAATTTATTTTAGCTCTGTTGCAGTTTAAACAACCACTTACCGTAAAGATAAATCCCTACTGGCGAAATCGTCCCACAGCGGCGATGATGTACCCAGCTTTGCCGATACTGTGGCTGTTATACGCCATAGTTTTTTAGCATCGTTGTTAGCTACTGTGCTGGCAAGCCAGTGTAATTTACTTTAGCTCTGTTGCAGTTTAAACAACCACTTACCGTAAAGATAAATTCCTACTGCCGAAATTGTTCCCACCGCAGCGATAATATACCAAGCATTGCCGATACTGTGGGTGTTATACAGCAGCGTTGTTAGCTGCTGTGCAGGCTCACCGGTATAAGTCACTAAGGTTGAAAATGCTTCGCCTTGGGGGATTGCATCAACATCTGTTTGACTCATGCCACGCTCTGCAAGAAGCTGCAGTGAGAAAATCTCTTTTGAGGCATACATCTCATACAGTTTAGGCCCAAAGTAGCCTTCCAGAGTCCAGCCTATCCCTTGAGGTAACATCACAAAGCCTAAGTACATGGCTTTTTTACCTTCAGGGGCAATATTGCCCATAAACTCATTTTTCTTCGGGCTAATCATCATTTCGCCGAATGAGAACATTGCAATAGCCAGTACAATCATCCATGCAGCATTGGTTGCGCCAATGAGCACGAATGCCAAAATACTCAGTAAACAACCACCTAACATGGCAGTGGTAATACGATACTTAGCGGTAAGTGCAGCAACCAAGAAACAACTGGTCATGATCATACCAGCATTGAGGTTGAGCATGCCTTCAGGCATCACCTTAGTACCAGTATTATCTAGGCCTAACCAAAACTGGAAAAAGCCGTTAGAGGTGCCTTCAGGGCCAAATAGAGAGGTGACAATCACGCTGGTATCAACCCATTCAGCAATATGAATAGGTAATACATCAAATAAGGCATTAAATAAGAACCAGAAACCAGCAAATACCAACATGTAATAGATAACAACGGGCTTTTTAAGCTCATGAAGCGCATCACGCCATAATGCTTCTTGTTTAATTTCGCCTGATTTGACTTTGCGGGCCCGCTCAAGTCGCTCTTCTTTACCTGGTTCTTTATAAGCTAGTAAAAATAGGAAGTTAAAAGAGATGATGGCAGCACAAGCGTAAAACACATTATCCCATGATAACTGACGCATATGTACAGCCACTAAAGGCCCAAGGAAGCCACCAATATTGACCACTTGATAGAATATGCCCCACGCCATTGAGGTGTTTTGCCGTCCGGTTGAAAGCACTAAGGTGCCTTGAATACCGGGTTTAAAGATCCCTGTCCCTGCGGCCAATAATATTGCACCAATCAAGAAGCCATAAAAGCTTGGAAACATCGCCATCACCAAGTAACCCATGATCTTGATTACTGTTGAGGCAAAGATGGTTTCTTTGTAGCCTACGCGATCAGATATCCCGCCAGTAAATACTGGAATGAAGGTTTGCATAAATGCCCAAATGGCAATAATGACACCGTAATCACTAAGGCTAATACCCAGCCCGCCTTCCGAGGTTGGTGTTTTAGCATATAAACCGGCACTGGCTTTTACCCCATAGTAGGCAATACGTTCCACCAGCTCCATGCCGCCGACAATCCAAAATATATAACTTAAGCTGGCAATAGATGCCCACATGCCCAGCTGTTTCACTTCTCTTAGGTCGTTGCCTGAGTGTGAACTTTCACTCATAAATCACCCTTATGATTATTATTATTAACAATAGGTCGGCAGACACTTTACCTAAATTAACCAAATTTACCAAAGTTACTGAGCAGGAATGTGATAATTGCGTTTCGGAGGGGGATTTTTTATACAAAAAAGCGAGCTAATCGCTCGCTTTAATTAATCTGATGTCACTTAAAGGACTTAGCCACAGCACTTTTTATATTTCTTACCGCTACCACAAGTACAAGGGTCATTACGGTTAATTTTGGCTTCTGCGGTGACTGCCGTTGGCTTGTTTAAAATACCCAGAAGTTCAAATATATCTTCAGCGACGTCACTGTTAACAGTAATAGTTGCGACTAGTTTGCTCTCTGCAACTAATGCTTCAACTTCAAGCTTACGCTTATCAGTTTGAACTGATAACTGTAAAGGAAGCGCTGCAGTGCCAGGTTTAGCTTGGCGTTTGGTGTTGTAACCACTTTCGCCATAGGCAGGTTTTGGCGTTTGACGGCCTTTGAAAAAGAATTTATCTGACATGTGTTGTGCCTGCCTATCGTTTTAAATGTCGAGTATTTGAACCAAGGTGGTAAACCAAGGCATTTGAAGCTAACTTAAGGTTGATAAGTGATTATAAGCTAAAGCTTCAAGACTCTTAAAATGGATGAAAAATATCTAGAGGCGAAGCTTATACAGTATCTAAGCCATTTTGACCATTTTTTTAGGTATTATTTGCCTGAATAAGCCGCCAGTGGCGTTGTAATTAACTTAATGGAGATAAGTTTTTACAATCTATTGTAACTGCTCAACAATCATACTTTTCATCGCTTGGGTTAATTTTAGCCATTAAAAAAGGCTATCAAATACCTTGATAGCCTTTTTAGTTTGGGTTTATTTAGCGAGATGGCAAATAAACCAAGCTTTGTTACTTAGCCTTCTAGCTTAGCAAGTTCTGCTTTTTGCTCTGCAAGCTTATCCATATCACGTTGATATTCAGCTTGCTTAGCACGTTCTTTTTCAATCACGGCGGCAGGGGCTTTAGCCACAAAGCCTTGGTTAGATAACTTGCCTTCAATGCGCTTGAACTCGCCAGCTGCTTTTTCAAGTAGCTTGTCGATACGGGCTACTTCTTTAGCCACATCAATCAACCCTGCCATTGGGATTAATAGCTCCATGTCACCGACAAGTTGGGTAGTCGACATTGGGGCAGTTTCACCATCAGCAAGAATTGTCATAGACTCAAGCTTAGCTAAAGTCTTGAAGAAAGTTTGATTAGCCTCTAAACGTGCCTTATCTTGCTCACTCACGCAGCGAAGTAGGGCGTTAAGTGGCTTAGATGGGGCAATGTTTAGTTCAGCGCGAATGTTACGCACAGCAGTAATGACTTGTTTAACCCACTCAAGATCTTCCATTGCCTGCGCGTCTACCTTAGTTGCGTCATACTCAGGGAATTGCGCAATCATTAAGGTATCACCTTCAACACCTGCTAGCGGCTTAACGCGCTGCCAGATAGTTTCAGTGAGGTAAGGCATCATTGGGTGCATTAGGCGCTGCATTTGCTCAAGTACATTAACCAGCGTATGACGTGTGCCACGCAGTTGTGCATCGGTGCCGTTTTGCATTACCGGCTTAGTGAGCTCTAGGTACCAGTCACAGAATTGGTTCCAGGTGAACTCATAAATAGTATTAGCCGCTAAGTCGAAACGGTAATTGGCCATGTGCTCATCGTAGGTTTTAACGGTTTCGTTAAACAGACCGATAATCCAGCGATCAGCTAGCGACAATTCCATTGCTCCTGGCTTGCCATCAACCAAGATTTGGCCGCAATCTAATGCTTCGCCGATAGCATCGTCTGCTGCATCTTCAGTTTGCACTTCAGTGTTCATCAACACGTAACGTGATGCGTTCCAGATCTTGTTACAGAAGCTGCGGTAACCATCAAGGCGTTTCATGTCCCAGTTAATGTCACGACCGGTTGATGCCATTGAAGCTAAAGTAAAGCGCAGTGCATCGGTGCCATGTGCTTCAATACCTTCACTGAATTCTTTACGAGTGCTTTTTTCAATTTTAGCGGCCATTTTGGGCTGCATCATATTGCCGGTACGTTTTTCAACAAGTGATTCAAGATCGATACCGTCAATCATGTCTAAAGGATCTAATACGTTACCTTTAGATTTGGACATCTTATTACCGGCTTCATCACGGATAAGTCCAGTGACATATACCGTTTTGAAAGGCACTTGCGGCTTGCCGTTTTCATCTTTGATGAAATGCATGGTCATCATGATCATGCGCGCCACCCAGAAGAAGATAATATCAAAACCAGTGACCAACACGTCAGTTGGGTGGAAAGCTTTCAATTCTTCAGTATTTTTTGGCCAGCCAAGTGTTGAGAATGTCCATAACGCTGAGCTGAACCAGGTATCTAATACATCGTTATCTTGACGTAAAACAACCGAGTCATCTAGCTTATGTTTAGTGCGAACTTCAGTTTCGTCACGACCCACATAGACTTTGCCACTTTCGTCATACCAAGCTGGGATACGATGTCCCCACCAAAGTTGACGTGAGATACACCAATCTTGAATGTCGCGCATCCAAGAGTTGTACATGTTCTCGTATTGCTGTGGCACAAACTTGATGTCGCCGTTATCAACCGCTTCCATGGCTGTTTTAGCCATAGGCGCAACTGACACATACCATTGGTCAGTAAGTAGTGGCTCAATAACCACGCCAGAGCGGTCGCCGTATGGCACTTTTAATCCGTGAGGATCAATTTTGCCTAATAAACCTAAGGTGTCGAACTCTTCAACAATGGCTTTACGTGCAGCAAAGCGCTCAAGACCGGCATAACGCTCAGGTAAGCTGTTATCTAATTCGGTGTTTGCGGTGCCATCAGTATTTACCACTTCTGCAGCGCTACGAATGTCAGCATTGATGGTTAAGATGTTGAACATAGGTAGGGCGTGACGCTTACCGACTTCATAATCGTTAAAGTCATGAGCTGGAGTGATTTTCACACAGCCGGTACCAAACTCCATGTCAACATAGTCATCTGCCACAACAGGAATACGACGGTTAACAATTGGCAGAAGAATGAACTTACCAATAAGTGATTGATAACGCTCGTCATCAGGGTGAACCGCAACGGCACTATCACCTAGCATGGTTTCAGGACGTGTGGTGGCAACTTCTAAGTAGTCTTTACCGTCGGCTGTCAATGCGCCATCAGCTAACGGGTAGCGGAAATGCCACATGCTACCTTGCTTTTCTTTGTTTTCTACTTCGAGATCTGAAATAGCAGTGTGCAGTTTTGGATCCCAGTTGACTAAGCGTTTACCACGATAAATCAACTCGTCATCATATAAGCGTACAAATACTTCTTGTACGGCTTCAGACATACCTTCGTCCATTGTGAAACGTTCACGATCCCAATCAACAGAAGCGCCTAAACGACGTAGCTGTTTGGTGATGGTGCCACCTGATTCATTTTTCCAATCCCAGATGCGCTCGATAAAGTTATCACGGCCTAGGTCGTGACGACCTAAACCTTCTTCTGCAAAGACTTTACGCTCAACCAGCATTTGGGTTGCAATGCCTGCGTGATCGGTACCCACTTGCCAAAGGGTGTTTTTGCCCTTCATGCGCTGGTAGCGAGTCAACGTATCCATGATGGTGTCTTGGAATGCATGACCCATGTGCAAACTACCCGTCACATTTGGTGGCGGGATCATGATGCAATAGTTACCTTTTGACTCATCGCCATGTGGTTTGAAGTAGCCTTGCTCTTCCCAATTTTGGTATAGAGATTGCTCAATTGACTGCGGATTATATGTTTTTTCCATGGGATTTTTGTTTTCTCAATCTAAATTAATAGTTGGTATTGTTAACGAATCAACTGACTTAAACGCCAGTGAACTCAGTGGTAGTAAGCTCAATGCCCAATTGCTTGTATTCACGGTAGCGAATACGGGCAATTTGTTTAAGCGCATCATCATTAGCAACAAAATCGATAATATGCGGAAAGTTAACCGCAAATGCTGGCACTTGGTCTGCAAGGTTTATCAGTAATTGGCGACTTTTATTGGCACCTAATTTATCAAAACCAATCTCGACAGGTGAACCTGTTATCGGTCCTTCCCCTTTTAAATTGTGGGGAACAAATGCTGTTGGCTCAAATTGCCATAATAATTCATCAATGGCATAGGCTTGTTGCTTATTCTGACAGTGAATATAAACAAGCTGCTGCTGGCGATAATGCCGTTCTGCAATCTGACATGCTGCAAGGTATACGCTTTCAAGCGCACTGGCTTGGGTATTGATTGCTGGCATTAAGTAAAACAGAGTCTTTGACATTATTTTAAATTTTGATGAAGTAAAGGCGAATTTTACACTAAAAGCATCGATTGGGGCTAGGGTGCAGGAGAGTTAATTTTGCTTAATTGAATAGAAATCTGCTGAAATTTTAGCAATCCTTGTGTTCGCATTTATTTGTCAGGCTTATCGGTTTGCTTGCTACTCAAAGGGAGCTGTTTTTGCGGTTTTAAAATATGTAAACCTTCGAACAAGAGGGATAAAAAAGGCGAAGTAACTACTTCGCCTTTTATTAGGTTACTGCCTGTTATTTACAGTAAACTATTAGCAACAAACTATTTGCAACAAAAGTCAATTACTCGCCTTGCTCAACCCCAGCGCGGTTCAATAAGAACTGGCTTAATATAGGTACAGGGCGACCTGTAGAACCTTTGTTTGCACCACTGTTCCATGCTGTACCGGCAACATCAAGATGTGCCCAGTTATATTTCTTAGCAAAGCGAGCTAAGAAACAAGCTGCAGTGATAGATCCCGCTGGACGACCACCTAGGTTAGTCATATCAGCAAACGGGCTTTCAAGCATTTCTTGATACTCATCCCAAATCGGCATGCGCCACGCGCGGTCACCTGATTGCTCACCGGCATTGAGTATTTCATGGGCAAGTGGATTATGAGATGAGAATAAACCTGAAGCATGTTTACCTAATGCAACCACACAAGCACCAGTTAAGGTTGCTGTATCAATAACAAGCTCTGGGTCAAAACGTTCAACATAAGTCAGTACGTCACATAATACTAAGCGGCCTTCAGCATCCGTATTAAGTACTTCAACGGTTTGACCTGACATAGTGGTTAGGATGTCACCAGGGCGATAAGCATTGCCTGCGACCATGTTTTCACAACCTGCAAGAATACCGATAACATTAATTGGCAGCTTCATTTCACATAGCGCTTTCATTGCACCAATAACACCAGCAGCGCCGCCCATGTCGTATTTCATTTCATCCATGCCGTCGCCTGGCTTTAATGAAATACCGCCAGAGTCGAAGGTCAACCCTTTACCAACTAAAACAATCGGTTTTTGCGTATCATCAACAGCGCCCTTATATTCCATCACAGTCATGATAGATTCATTGGCGCTAGCACGGCCTACTGCAAGGTATGAATGCATACCGAGTTTTGCCATTTGCTCTTCGCCCACAGTTGAAACCGTAAGGCTGTCATGAACTTCAGCAATTTGACGTGCTTGAGAGGCTAAGTATGCAGGGTTACAAATGTTTGGCGGCATGTTGGCAACATCACGGCATAAGTGCATACCTGATGATACTGCCATTCCATGGTCGATAGCGCGTTCACCAAGAGTTAACTCGCGACGAGTCGGGACATTGAATACCATTTTACGTAACGGACGACGGGTTTCGCCTTTACGGGTTTTCAGAGCATCAAAGCTATATAAACTGTTATAAGTGGTTTCAACTGCTTGGCGTACTTTCCAATAAGTATCGCGGCCTTTAACGTGTAATTCAGTTAAGAAGCAAACTGCTTCCATTGAACCCGTTTCATTTAAGGTATTGATAGTCTTTGTGATAATTTGTTTGTATTGGCGCTCATCAAGTTCACGCTCTTTGCCACAACCGACTAACAAAACACGCTCACTGAGCACATTGGGAACATGATGCAATAATAACATCTGTCCAGGTTTGCCTTCTAAATCACCGCGTCGAAGCAAGTTACTGATGTAACCTTCACTGATTTTATCCAACTGCTCTGCGATACCTGACAAACGACGTGGTTCGTATACACCGACAACGATACAAGCTGAACGTTGTTTCTCGGGGCTGCCGCTCTTTACGCTAAACTCCATGAGCACTCCTAGATTATTAAAGACAAATTTTTATATTTATTAGATAATGTTTTAATTCGGCCTGTTAGGCCATATTTACAAACCTTTAAGGAAATAAATCCTTGGTAATTTTCTGCTATATCAGCTAAATGAATTACACTTAAAGAAGCTCACGCGCTGGTCAGAAAACTATCAATAACTGCTAAAAGCAGACATTTAATAGTGAAGTTACTCTGATACCAGCAAAAAGACAAGTTTTAGACTGTGGATCCTACCTGTGATTGTATTTAGATACTTGATCGTTGAAGTTTTAAAAGCCCAATTTGCGATACTTTTGGTGCTGTTAACTATTTTTATTAGCCAGCAATTTGTGCGAGTACTGGGAGATGCCTCTGATGGTGATTTCCCTGCGTCTTTAGTGCTGACGTTATTGGGGCTAAATTTACCGCAATTAACCGTTTTGGTGTTGCCGCTGAGCTTTTTCTTAGGGATATTGCTCGCCCATGGGCGAATGTATGCCGAAAATGAAATGGTGGTGCTTCATGGCGTCGGGATCAGTGAGTGGTATGTCACCCGTGTGACCTTGCTTTTGGCGGTAGCAAATTTAGTGTTTACTGGTATTTTATCGGTTTATGTAGGTCCATGGGCGGAAGAAAGACAAAATCAAGTGCTAGAACAGGCACAGTCAGAAGCCGGTTTAGCAGCAATTACCCAAGGCCGCTTTCAAGCTAGCCCTAATGGCCGAGCTGTGTTGTTTGTTGAAAAAATCACTAAATCTAACGAATTACAAAAAGTGTTTGTGGCTCAGTTACCTGATCCTGAAGACGAAAAAGGCTTAACTAATATTGTGGTTTCAGAAAATGGCCGCGTAGTGGAAGATAAGTTTGGTAGCCAGCAATTACAACTTGATAATGGTACCCGTTATCAAGGTAGCCCGAATAATCTTGACTATCAAATGATTGAGTTTGGTGGTTATAAGATGGAAATTAAAGAGCAAGAAGTGGATGAACGTCGTCGTAAGCTTTCAGCTTTACCGGTTGATCAGTTACTTGCTACGCCAGGCCCTGAAGCAGCAGCAGAATTCCATTGGCGTTTAGCGCTGCCTTTAGCGATTCCACTCATGACCTTAATTGCAGTGCCACTGGCTCGGGTGAATGTAAGGCAAGGTAAGTTTGCCAAAATGTTCCCAGCGATTTTACTTTATTTAGGCTATTTCGGCTTAATGGTTGCCGGCCGTAAAGCGCTTGAGGATGAAGTCATCCCACAAGTATTAGGCATGTGGTGGATCCATGGCTCAGCATTTATTATCGGTATACTCTTACTGGGTAAAGAGCGTCCAAGTGGTGCTAAGTTACTGCAATTACTTAAACGTAAGAAGGTGGCAGTATGAAGATACTCGATCTCTATATTGCCCGAGTGATTATTGGCACATCGGCGTTATGTTTACTTATTTTAACTGGCTTGTCGGGCATAATTAAGTGGGTTGATCAGCTACGTGTAGTTGGCCGCGGTGCTTACACTATGTTTGATGCGATTATCTATGTTATTTACTTAATCCCCCGTGATATTGAGTTGTTTTTCCCCATTGCAGTATTACTTGGGGCGCTGATTGGTATGGGAATGTTGGCATCGAACTCTGAATTAGTAGTAATGCAGGCGTCCGGTATGTCTCGGTTGCAAATTACGATTTCAGCGATGAAAACTGCCATTCCATTGATGATCATTGTAATGGCCTTAGGCGAGTGGGGTGCACCTGTTGCAGAAAGAACGGCCAAAGAGCTACAAGCAACCAAAGTTTCTGGTGGTAGCCTGATCAAATCTCATCGAGGCGTGTGGGCAAGAGACGGTGACTTATTTGTCAATATTGGTGAAGTTGAAACCATAAACACCTTAAATAAAGTGACCTTTTATAAGTTTAATGATCAGTTAGAGTTAACCACCATGACTCAGGCTCAAAGCGCTAAATTTTCTAATGATGTATGGCGCTTATTTGATGTTAAAAATACCATAGTTACTGATAACAAGATTAGCTTCGAATACCAAGAAGAGCGAATTTGGAACTCTACCTTAACCCCTGATAAATTAAGTGTGGTGTCAGTAAAACCTGAAGCGTTAAGCATTCAAGGTCTAGTGGGTTATTTAGATTACCTTGAAGCTAATCAGCAAGATCCGAGTCGTTATGAGCTGGCTTTGTGGCGTAAAATTATGCAGCCAATTACTGTAGCAGTGATGATTTTAGTGGCACTGTCATTTGTATTTGGCCCCTTAAGAACCGTGACAATGGGCGCAAGAGTCTTGCTTGGCGTGGTCGCTGGCTTTAGCTTTTATATTTGTAGTGAGATATTTGGCCCTATGAGTATTGTTTATGGCTTACCCGCCTATATAGGTGCAGGTATGCCACCACTACTCTTTAGTATTGGCGCGTTATATTTCATCAGAAAATAGCCTTTGCCTGATAGGGCGCTTGCTTCTGGCAAGTCTGCAATAATAAATATCCCAATGACGTTAGTTGTTGGGATTTTTTTATATTTACTTGACCACATCAATTTACTTGACCACATCAACCAGGGTTTTATTGCTGCACTCTACCTCTACCTCTACCTCTACCTGTTTGTTGTGGCTTAATGAATCTGTACACCGATATGGGGTAAACTCCCCTTAAGATAAATTGGTGTAAAAATGATGACAACTCAACCTACTTACTCAACAGAATTCAAAATTGATGCGGCTAACCTTGTGATTAAACAAGGCTATAGCGTTCGAGAAGCTTGTGAAGCAACAGGCGTAGGCCCAACGGCTATTAGGCGGTGGGTTGCACAACTCAAAGAAGAATTTAGTGGTATTACGCCATCAACAAAAGCGCTGACGCCAGAACAGAAAAGAATTCAAGAGCTTGAAGCTAAAATTAAGAAGATTGAATGGGAGAAAGATATCCTAAAAAAGGCTACCGCTCTCTTAATGCAAGACAACATCAAACGATAGCGTTAATTGAGTCATTATCAAGAGAGCAAAGCATTGTTAAACAACTATGTCAGTTGTTTGAAGTGCCACGAAGTAACTATCACTATCACCTGAAACATCGCGGCATTGTTAATCCAGATTATCAGCGATTATGCCAGCAAGCTGTTGTGATACACAGTGATAGTCGAGGCTCTGCGGGTGCAAGAACCATTGCAGGTCAATTAAATCAGCAAGGCGAAAATATCGGTCGCTATAAAGCGGCTGGTTTGATGAAACATGCAGGATTGGTGAGTACTCAGCTCAGAAAGCATCGATACAAAATAGCGAAAGATGAATCTAAATTTGCCCCTAACCTGCTAAAAAGGCAGTTTAATGTTAAAGCTAAAAACCAGGTTTGGTGTGGCGATGTCACCTATATTTGGTCTGGAACAAAATGGTTATATTTAGCGGTAGTCATGTGTAGTGGCACACTAATTTTGGCCACCTAAATAGAGGTGATATTATTGCCTCGTAGACAACTTTAGGTGAGCACATG